>CAZSHN010000048.1:0-1688 GCA_964607015.1 uncultured Candidatus Saccharibacteria bacterium | reverse complement strand
AATCCAACGCCTCTACCAGTTTGGCCACGTCCGCTAAGAACCTTTAATATTATAGATATAATTCTAAAAAAAATCAAATACCGTTCTTGCAGAGAACGGTATTTGCATAACAGCCAAAACTATCGGAATAAACACTTGTTTATCCTTTTTCCTGTACCTGAAGCCTTCAAGTAAAATTTATTATATTCCCATTATTGATTTTATCAGGTAAGGCAAGGCTCTAGAAAGAAGAGCAACAGCAACACCAATCAAAGCAAAAATGATATAATTTCTTCCTTTCGAGATACCTTCTTCTGATCCGCCCGAGGTCATCAAAGTAAATGCTCCTATTAATATCATCAATACAACTACAACCATGATAATCATGAACATCCAATCAATAACAAATAAAAGAGTGCTAAACAAGCAACACATAGCACCACTTACCCCATTTCCTGCATCATCATCATAGTTTTGAACATTTCCCTCGCTTTCACAGCTAACCCCGCTTCCTAAAACAGAATCAGGATTTCTTTTTATCGTACACTGGTCAGGAGCTTGAGCAGAAACCATTAAAGGAGCGGCCATTCCAACTATCATTCCTAATAGAACTAACGAAAATAATATCTTTTTCATAATTTCTGTTTATTTTTATTAACTCTTTACGACCTTTTTTTGAATCTTAACATGATTATACAATATTCAGAATCTAAGACAAGAATAATCAACCTAAAATATCTCCTAAAATGTAGACTAGTCCTCTGGCAAACAAGACAATACCGTATCCCGCTAAAATATAAATAATCATTCTTTTTGCTCTTTGGACTTTATTCGGATCACCCGCAGAAGTCATAAACAAAAATCCAGCTGCTAAGATTAATACGGGAGTAATGACAGTAGCGAACTTGAAGATGTAGTCAATAATACTTTCTAGTAAATCATCGAGGTTAGTAGAAGAAGTTGCTGGACAAATACAATAAGCATTAGCAGGCTGGCTATAAGTACCACTTCCATCTGTAGGATTATAAGGATCAGAACAATATTCTGTACAATCACTAGCAACCGTTTGAGCAAAAGTGTTTCCAGCTAAACTAATAAAAAACAGAAAAGAAATTAGTCCTAGTATTGATATTTTTTTAATCATTATTTTATTATAAAAATATATATTTATTTAGTAAAGATTAATCCGAAGTGATATCCCCCGGCTTCAAACTCTTCTTTTAGCTTTAAACCAACATCTTCTGCAATATCTTTCACTTCTTCTGGATCAACCCTTTCTTCTTTCGGACCAAGAAGAGTCTCCTTTTTCCAGTCCACCACCAATGCTTCTCCCCCTTCTTTCAAAACCCTTGCTGCTTCTTTTAATACTTTCTTTTTATCTTCTGCTTGAAAAAGAATATTGCTCATTATAACAATATCAGCAGAATCCTTCCTAAATCCTGAACCTTCAGGCTTTTCCAAGTCTCTAATTTTCGTTTCAATGTTTGACAATCTATCCAGCTTAGTTCTGCTCTCGATAGCAGAAATCATCTCTTGTTGAATGTCTAAAGCGTAAACCTTTCCTTTTCTTAAAACCTTAGCTAAAGGAATAGACCAGCCACCTGAGCCAGCGCCAAAATCATAAGCAATCATATCTTCTTTGATATCAAGCTTTTTAATTACTTTGTCTGGGTCTAAAAATTTTAATGATTTAACCATAATTTTAGTTA
>CAZSHN010000047.1:0-1734 GCA_964607015.1 uncultured Candidatus Saccharibacteria bacterium | reverse complement strand
GGCACAGTCTAAAAACTGAGTGATTTAAATAGGAGGACTATCCCCCATATGTGTAAGCTAAAACACATAAAAACGAGGTGATAGTCCATGACTGAGATACACACAACCCTTAATAATTTTTACGATTCTGGAACGCTTTTATCTTTGTTTCCAGAATCCAATAAGTATGAATTTACTTCTAAGAAAGTATTTTGCTGCAAAATCCTAAAGGTTTGTGACTGTGGTTGCTGCATGGTGCATAATGGTTATGATTATGCACGCAAGAACCATTTTGGCAAAGTCAAGATTGGAAAGCAGATTTGCCCTAAATGTGGCAAGCAACATCACGAAGATAAGAGTTTTTGGAAAAAACTCTTATCTCAATGGAAAGAAACCATTACTTCTCTCTTATTAACGCTTAGAGATTCCGACGTAGCTTGGGCTGTAATATCAAAGATTATGGGCTTTATCATTCCCTGCTCAAAGGATAAAGCCAGATCCTTGTTCAACGAAAGAATCGAGCAGTTTGAATATCCTCAAGACAATTATCTCATTGTAAATTACGACGAACAACATCCTAAAGAAGGGCGAGCGCAGAAATACAGGATGACATTACTGAATTATGAGACAAAAGTGCCTATTGCAGAGGGATTGTTTGACAACAAAGAAGATAATACGATTGAAGCCTTTCTCAGAAAACACCTTGATACAGAAAAAGATCTCGTTATTATCACAGATTGTGATAGGCGGTATCCTGCAATATTCAAACGCATATGGGGAAATAAAGTCATACACCAAAAATGCTTATTGCATCTCAATAAGCTAGTCGTAAAAGACTTCGGCAAGAATACGACTTTATTGAACGAATATAACAAATATTCAGTCTTAAACATCTTCTATAATCGGAACAAAGAACTGAAATTTCTTGAGAGGCTTCTCAAGAAACAAAATAAAAAATATTTTGCCGATTCTGGTGAAAAGAAAGAATGGATCCAAAAAGCAAAACAAAAATTTAGAGACTATGTCAGAAATATTGAAAATTCTCGTCGGAGAAAAAAGAATAATATGACACAGAGGAAATTGTTCAAAGCCCAGGAGATTTTTGAACAACTTTGGAGACAAGAATCACTCTTGCCAAAGAAGGTAAGAGCGCGTCTTAAGATGATCAAGTTAAACTGGAAATATTTGACAGCTTTTTATCAGATAAAAGAATGTCCGGCGACGAACAATGCGGTAGAGAACTTTTATTCTACCTCATTAAAGACTCACAGGAAGAAACAACTTAGGACTGAAAAAGGATTAATCAATCATATGAAGCTTGCTGCATTGAAGAGAACTAAGAAATTTTCTACTCCGAAGAAAACTTTATTAGAGATTTATGGTCTATTTAAGCTAATTGTTTCTTAGAGAAATATTGCTGAGTGAAATGAACTAGCGAGAGCTATCTCATTTTTTGGGATTTTTGTGAACTTTTGCAAAGTTCACAAATAATATCTATTAAATCGCAGATGTCGAGCTCAAATCACTCAAAAACAAAGTATTGAAGCAATCAAAATCAAAGAAATCACTCAAGAATTATTTTGTGCCATATTATCACA
The DNA here is from genome assembly GCA_964607015.1 of uncultured Candidatus Saccharibacteria bacterium. Lineage (GTDB taxonomy): Bacteria > Patescibacteriota > Minisyncoccia > Minisyncoccales > JAGGXC01 > CAYUNN01. Next base: position 157 of record CAZSHN010000047.1, on the reverse strand, counting down.
AAGTATATATAAAACCAAGAAACCTATAAAATTCTATATTTTCTACTTTTATTCAATTTATCTAATTTTGCTTGTTTATCTTTCGAGGTAAATCCAATTAATCTGTTAAAAAGAACAAAGTTGTTATATCTGGTTATATTAAAATAGTATCTTTTTT
>CAZSHN010000046.1:0-1765 GCA_964607015.1 uncultured Candidatus Saccharibacteria bacterium | reverse complement strand
TATGCTATTTTTATCTATACCAGTCATAGAAATTTTCTTGAACAAATAATTCTTGCTGTTTTCCTCTTTCTTTCCAAGTTACTTTAGAAATTACAATCATCATATCTCCCGCCACCTCAACCATTATTTCCCTTTGCAGTTCTTGAGAATTCGGACGGTCAGTACATTCATAATAATAAGGATCAATTCTATCATTCAAAACAAGATAGTCGCGGCCCTCACACGCAGGCTCAGGATATCTAGTACATCCAGCATCTAACGCAAAACTAGATACCGAATGAATATTGGCTGTCCAAGGACCAACTCCCAATGCATAATTGGTATCCCTAATATTCCTTATTATCTCTATTCCTTCCTCTGCTAAATAAACTGCTTGCAATTTTGAACTATCCATTGAAGAATATCGAGAAACAGTCTGAATAACAGAAAAAGTTCCTAACACCCCAACAAGGATTATAAAGAGAGATACAAAAAACTCAATTAAAGTAAAACCTTTTTTATTCATAAAAGATTAAAATTTTATTCAAAGGATCCTTCTTCTTCAAATGGTTCATCAACCTGAACAACTCCTAAAACATTAATATAAATTCTAGTAGTATCATTTGTTCTTGCGCTTCGCAAGGTAATATTAGCAGTCTGTGCGTCGGGTGTTATCGAAACAATTGGATCGGGAGGTTCAAAAACAATATTCAAAGGAGCCCCTCCAAAACCAGAACCTTCCATTCCTCCGGGAGCAATATCGTAGCTACTTATTTCAATGCCCTCCTGAAGAGCGACATCTTCTATTACTAAATCGCGAGATGGATGATACATTCCATCACCATCTCTGTCTCCAAAAATGATGTAGTGATAATTCTCAGAAAGATTAAAATAAAGACCGTATCCTCCTTCGGGAACCTCTCCGCTTACTTCACTATAAGCCTGGGCCATCCCCTGGGCTTTTCTGACGTCTTGCGCTAGCTTATTAGCAGACTGAGAAAGAGTAATTTGGTACCCTCCCCATTCATAATTAAAAACCACTATTACAGAAAGAGTTAGAATAATAAAAACCACTACTATTATTTCTATTAGTGTAAAGGCTTTTTTATCTAATCCCTCTTTCTCTGAATCTTTTTTCTTTTTCTTAAAAAAATTGAGAAACATATTATTTATTATTTATTTATATTTTATCTTCCACCCCAAATAGGGATATCCTTTTTTCCTACTTTATGAGTAACGGAGTCTTCTCTTCCGTTACTATCTACTATTTTTAAATGAATAATCTTTCCTTCTTCCATTTCTCTTGAAGCATAAGCAGAACCAGACTGGGACCATTCCTCATCTTCAGAATACCATAAAACCTGGGAAAGATTAACTTCTGCTCCTTCTGAAGCTCTGCTATTCTCATGAGGGTCAGGAAGATCGTACCTGAAATAAACTACCTTTTCTTCTGAAAAATCTAGCCCTTCGCAAGAATAATAATTGTCAGGATTTTCTCCTCCTTCTAAACTACATTCAAATCCAGCTTGAACATCTTTTAATATAGAAATAGATTTTGTAGTACTGCTATAATTCTTAGCTTTATCTTCTACATAAAGTTTAATCTGATAATCTCCAGACCCTAAAGTCGGCTGAACAGTATAATCACATTCCTTATCAAACCTTGCGTTACAAGAAAATAATTCCTTGTAATCTTCTTCTCCTTCTTTTCTGATCTGCCATTTATAAAGAGCAATATCGCCATTAACATCAGAGGAATTATTAATGATAGTAAAATCACATCCCT
>CAZSHN010000045.1:0-1830 GCA_964607015.1 uncultured Candidatus Saccharibacteria bacterium | reverse complement strand
AGTGAGTGGACAGATTGTCTTGAGAAAGAAGGTGCCAAGGCAATAATAGCAGAGAAAGGACAAAGAATTATCATGGGAGATGTTTCTTTTGATATTCTTTATCCTTTCGAGAATCTGGAAGGAGAAGAGATTAAAAGTGTCAATAATAGCTCTATTGTTGGACGCCTTGTTTTTAAAGATAGCTCATTTTTGTTTACCGGTGATATTTTTAAATCAGTAGAAAAAGATATTATTGAAAGTGGAATAGATATAGAATCAGATATTTTAAAGGTAGGTCATCATGGAAGTAAAACTTCTAGTGGAGAAGAATTTGTTTCTGCTGTTGCTCCTGGAATAGCTGTAATTCAGGTAGGAGGAGATAACTCTTATGGACATCCTAATCAAGAAACCTTGGATACCTTAGAAAATTATGGTATAAAAATTCTAAGAACTGATATTAACGGCGACATTAAAATTATTAGCGATGGTTTAAATTATAATTTGAAATAATTTTTTTATTTTAAAAACTATGGAATTTCCAATTTTCAAGACAAAAATGGAGGGTGTGGATAAAAAGTTTGACTTAACTAATCCAGAAGAAAGAAAAGAATATTTTCAATTGAAGGCTGGTCCAGAAATTGAAAAGATTAAAAAGCATCTAGAAGATAATAGCTTTATAGTCTATTTACTAGGAAAGAAAAATTCTGGAAAAGGAACTTATGCCAAGATGTTTGGTGAAATTATTGGCTCTGATAAGGTTGCTCATGTTTCTATTGGAGATGTAGTAAGAGAAGTTCATGAAAAAGTTCTTTCCGATGAAAAAGAAAAAGAAAAGATAGTAAGCTGGCTTAAAGAAAACTATCGAGGATATCTCTCAATGGATGAAATCATTAATTCTTTGCTAAATAGAAGTACAAAAACTCTGCTACCAACAGAGTTTGTTTTAGCTTTAGTTAAAAGAGAGATAGACAAAATGCCTAAGAAATCTCTTTTTATAGATGGATTCCCAAGAGATTTAGACCAGATATCATATTCTTTATTCTTTAGAGATTTAGTTGACTACAGAAAAGATCCAGATATCTTTACTTTGATTAGTGTTCCTGAAAATGTAATTAACGAAAGGATTAAATACAGAAGAATATGTCCTTCTTGTAAGACTTCTAGGAATTTAAAACTTCTTCCTACCTCAAAGATAGAATATGATGAAAAGAAAGAAAGATTTTATCTTGTTTGTGATAATCCAGAATGTGAAGGAAAGAGAATGGTGGCGAAAGAAGGAGATGAACAAGGAATAGAGCCAATCAGAGCTAGGTTAGATAAAGACGAAGAATTAATTAAAAAAGCCCTTTCTCTTTACGGAATTCCTAAAGTTCTTTTAAGAAACTCTGTGCCAGTGGAAAAAGCAGATGAATGTATTGATAATTATGAAATTACTCCTGAATACGAGTATAAATTAAAAGAAAACGGAGGAGTTGAGGTTATTGAAAAACCTTGGAAGGTAGACAATGACCAAGGAGTCCCTTCTTATAGTTTAATGCCGCCACCAGTTGTTGTTTCAATGATCAAGCAAATGATAGAAGCTCTTAGAATATAATTATTTTCAGCTTGACTGGAGCACCTGATGAGCTAAAATGAAATATAGCCCTGCTGGAGATCTTCTAGTTAATTTCTGGGAACAAATTTTTTAGAGGGAGCTCAACATTTTCTTAGTCCGTGGACTGAGAGTGCGGGCACCCACTTGGATTCTTTATTCCAGAAAACTTCTTGAAGGTGAAGGCAGGGCCTTGAATTTTAAAAACCCTTCTTTAAAGAAGGGTTTTAGCGTAGTTCTTTTAATTTCCCTATAATATT
>CAZSHN010000044.1:0-1936 GCA_964607015.1 uncultured Candidatus Saccharibacteria bacterium | reverse complement strand
TCTTGATTGGTCAAAAACTCTTCTTTTTCCAGCACGACGCGATTTTATCACAAACCTTTATTATTATAAAATTTATAATTAATTCTGACTGTACGGCTCAAGTCTTCTTTTTATTCTCGGATGTCTTAATTCTCTTAAACCTTTTGCTTCCAATTGCCTTATCCTCTCCCTTGTCAAGCCCATCTTTTCCCCTATTTCTCTTAAATTATGTTGTTCATAATCATCCATTCCATATCTCATTCTTATAATCCTAGCTGAACGGGGATCAATATCCAGCAAAGCAGACCTAACATCTTCCTCCATTATGCTATTGATTGCACCTTGCTCCGGGTCCGGAAACCTGTTTGTCCTGTCTTCAATAAAGTCACCGAATTCATCCGGATCCTTATCCTCATTAATCGGTTCATTCAAGCTTTCCAACTTCAGCATTTTAAGCGCCTGTCTCCGAGTTTTAATTTCTCTTTCACTCAAGTCCCTCTCTTCTCTTAACGAATCTTCATCTATTTCTTCGTCAGCAAAAACCTCATACTTTGTTTTTATATACTCTCTTAATTTAGTACGCATATTATCGGGAATTCTGACTGTACTGCTTGTTTTTCTAAACTCCCTGGTTATATAGTTTCTGATCCACCAAGTTGCATAAGTAGAAAACTTGTTCCCTTTTTCAGGATCAAATTTTCTTGTTGCAATCATCAACCCTATGTGTCCATTTTCAATAATGTCAGCAAAATTTAATCCCCTCTCTTCCTGATAATGCTTATATCTCCCTGCAATATTAACTACTAAGCCAATATTGTTTGCCGCTAATTCTTTACCAGCTTCGCCTCCTTGTTCAATCACATTTTCCAATTCTTTTGTTTGCTTTTCTTCCAAGAGGTGGCTGTTTCTTTGTAAAATCCTTTCCGCTCTTATTCCCGCCTGTATTCTTCTTCCTAAGCTTACTTCTTCTTCTTGGGTCAAGAGCCTACCTTTATAGAATTCGCTTTTACTCTGCATCATTAAATTAATACAGGACAATTCCGCATCTTCCAGCCTACCGTTGCCGCCATTCTCCGGTTCTGCTAAAGACATTTCTTCGGGTTCATAAATTTCATCAGAAGAATCATCGGGCCCGTCAGCCTCAATCAAACCTTCTTCAATTAATATGGAGCGAACATCAATTTCGGGTGTCATTTTTTACAGCAGAATTGTATCATGAAACCCGAATAAATCCAAAATATTTATTGATCAATATCTTTTCTTAAGTATTGACATTAACGTACATTAGCGGTATTATATGTACATAATGAAAGCAGTACAAGATATTAACGCTACCAAAGCAAGAAACGACTTTTTTAATTTATTGAAAAAATCTTATTTAGATAAAGAAACTTTTTTGATTAAAAAAGGCGATATTCCTATGGCTTATTTGATTCCTGTTACAATTGCTGACAATAAAGATAAAGTAAAAAAAGAAGTTTTAAAACAAGCCAAAGAATTAAGAAAATCCATGCAAAAAACATCTGACAGCGTAGATATTTTAAGATCTATAAGGAAAAATGTCTAATTTGCCCGATAAACTGGTTTTGGATGCCAGTGTTGTTCTTAAATTTTTAATTAAAGAAAATGATTCTTCCCAGTCTGGATTATTGTTTGAAAAAATCTTTGAAGAAAACCCTCTACTCTATGCCCCTTATTTACTAAAAACAGAACTCCTATCAGTAATCCGTAAAAAAGAAAAATTGGAAGAAATCACAAGTAAACAAGCAAAACAAGCAAGAAAATTATTTTACTTAATTGATATAAATTATATTAAAGAAAATAGAGAAATCCTTGAAAATGCTTATAAATTATCTGAAAGATTAGAACTAACCGTAATTTATGACTGCCTTTATCTAGCTTTGGCAAAATATAAAAAGGCATTATTTATTACTGCAGATAAAAGATTCTATAAAAA
>CAZSHN010000043.1:0-1971 GCA_964607015.1 uncultured Candidatus Saccharibacteria bacterium | reverse complement strand
CAAGACCATTGATATTAGCAAGCCCTTCATTGTATCTTTTTGCTATTTCTCTTCTCCTCTCTATCCATTCTGGAAAATGTTTAAATTTTACATTTAGAAAAGCTGCTTGAAGATTATCTAAGATGGTATTAAATCCATAGGTATAAATCTTACCTCCTTTACTCTTTTTTTCTTCTTCATTTTTCCTGTAAGAAGGTTTCTCTCCATGGTCTCTTAAATAATACAATCTATCGGCTAGCTCATCATCATCCACACAAACCATTCCTCCTTCTCCATAAGAGCCAAGAATTTTGGCGGGATAAAAACTAAAACAGCTTGTTTTTCCAAAAGAACCAGATGGCTCCCCTTTATATTTTGCTCCCAGAGACTGGGCAGCATCTTCAACTACTATCAAATTATGTTTTTCAGCAATTTCCATTATTCTATCCATTTTACAGCAACGACCATTAAGATGAACTGGCATTATTGCTTTTGTTTTCTCAGTGATTGCTTCTTCTAATAAATCAGGATCCATATTGAAATCATCTCTTACGTCAACAAGAACAGGCTTTGCCCCGCAACGTTTAATAACGTCTATTGTCGCAATATAAGTATGGTCAACAGTAATCACTTCATCTCCAGGGCCAATTCCATTAGCATGCAAGGATAAAAATAAAGCTCCTGTGCAACTTCCGGTTCCAATTCCATACTTCTTTCCGACAAAAGAGGAAATGTCTTTTTCTAGTTGAATTAAATCATCGCGATAAATCAAATCTCCAGCGTTTTCTCCTTCCATTATTCTATGGAAGGTATTATCTATTTCTTCTTTGATTTTACTATATTGGAGTGGATAGTTAACAAATGGAACTTTATAAGACATGTCATTTTTTAATTTTATTTAATATATTCTTTATTATGTTTTCTGCGTCCAACTTATACTCCGCTCTCAGATAATCCGAATTTCCTATCTTAGAAGAATGCTGATCAGGAATTGCTATCCTTTCAAAAAAACCATTCCAATCAGACTCTGAAATAATTTCGGCAACCGATGATCCTAATCCACCAATAATACTATGCTCTTCTAAGGTAAACACTTTATCAATTCCCGATATTTCTTTCAATAAATCTTCTCTGTTTATTGGCTTCAAAGTATGAAGACTAATCAATTTAAAATTATAATTTAAATCCTTTAATTTCTCAACCACTTCCAATCCAAGACCAACATTCACTCCTGTTGCAATGATGAGGCCATCACCTCCCTCTTTAATAACAGAAGGCTTTCCTATTTTTATATCTGGTTCTCCTTGGTACAAGTTCTCTTCTCCACTTCGGTACAATCGAAGATATGTAGGATGGGAGGTTTGATAAGAACAATAAACTAGCTTTTCTGTTTCTATTGGATCAGCCGGAGACAAAACAGTCATGTTGGGAAGAGTTCTTAGAATAGCAATGTCTTCAATTGCGTGATGAGTGGAACCCAGAGATCCATAAGCAAATCCTGCTCCTACACCAACAAGGTTAACATCCAAATCTTGATAACAAACATCATTCCTTATCTGTTCAAAACATCTCATTGTTATAAAGGGAACAATGGAATAAACATAAACTTCTTTCCCTTCTAATGCTAATCCTGCAGCTACTCCTATCATGTTTTGCTCTGCTACTCCACAATTAACAAACTGTTCAGGAAATTTCTCTCTGAATTCATCAAACAAAGAATAGCCTAAATCTCCGGTTAGAAGAAAAACATTTTTATCTTTTTCAGCGATTTTAACTAAAGTTTTAACAAAAGTATTTCTCATTTCTCTAATTCTTTAATTACTTTCTCATATTCCTCTTTGCTAAGTTTCTTGTAATGAGAAAGTAAAGTATCTTCTAAAAATGACATTCCTTTTCCTTTAACAGTATGAGCAATTAATAAGTTTGGCTTGTTTTCAGTAAAAGGAATTTTTGATAAAGATTGTTCAATCTCTTCAAGGTTATGCCCATCAA
>CAZSHN010000042.1:0-1991 GCA_964607015.1 uncultured Candidatus Saccharibacteria bacterium | reverse complement strand
TAAGCGCCGAAAAGTATTATTTTAAACATAGGTTTCTGATATGAAAGTAAAGAATAATTTTGGGTTTTAATTATCAATGTTACCCCTCAAAAACAGACTTAAAAAAAAGAAAGACTTTCAAAGAGTCTTTAAAGAAGGGGAGCCTTTTAAAGAGGATTTTTTGTTTTTAAAGAGAAGCGAGAATAGACTCAATAAGACTAGATTGGGCTTTATAGTCTCCTTGAAAGTAAGTAAAAAGGCTTTTATTAGAAATAAGATAAAGAGAAGATTAAGAGAGGCTGTCAAAGAAAAGATCGAAAATTTAAAGAAGGGGTACGACGTTGTGATAATAGTTCAGCGAGAAGCAAAAGAAAAAGAATTTAAAGAAATAGAGGGTTGTCTTGAAAAACTCTTTAAAAAAGCCAACATTCTTAATGATTAAAAGATGTTGTTTAAAATTAATTAATTTTTACCAGCGGTTTATTTCTCCTTTTAAAAGAGGGTCTTGTCGTTTTTATCCCACTTGTTCTCAGTATTCTTTTTTAGCTATTAAAAAATACGGAGTGATTAAGGGATTGTTCTTAGGGATAAAAAGAATTTTAAGATGTAACCCTTTAAGCAAAGGAGGTGTGGACTGGCCGTAATAATATATAAAAATGGAAATCTTAAGTGCAATCTTTAACACAATCTTGTATCGGCCAATCTTTAATGCTTTGGTTTTAATTTACGAAACTATCCCAGGGCAGGATTTTGGTGTTGCCATTATTCTCTTAACTGTTTTTATTAGACTTTTACTGTATCCTTCAACCTTAAAATCAGTCAGGTCTCAAAAAGCATTGCAAGATTTACAGCCTAAAATAAAAGAGATACAAAAGAAATACAAAAATGACAAAAAGAAGCAAGGAGAGGAAATGATGAAACTTTACAGCAAAGAAAAGATTAGTCCGATGTCAGGGTGCCTTCCTGTTTTATTCCAGCTTCCTATTTTGATTGCCCTCTTTCTTGTCCTGAAAGCTTTAGCTGGAAACTCTGGCGGAATAGATCAGAGCCTTTTTTATTCCTTTGTTCCTTTCTCAGGAGAAATAAATCCAATTTTTCTAGGATTTTTAAATCTTGCCGATCCTTCTCCTGTCCTAGCGTTAGTAGCAGGAGCAACCCAGTTTCTTCAATCAAAAATGATGACCTCGAAAAACACTGGGAGTGGCGGAGGAGACAAAGGAGACTTTTCTCAGATAATGCAAAAACAGATGCTTTATTTCTTTCCGATAATAACCTTCTTTATCTTGTTAAGACTTCCTTCGGCCATAGCCCTTTATTGGCTGACCACTGCTCTGTTTTCCGTAGGACAACAATATTTAGCTTTTAGAGAAAAATGATTACCCCTCAAGAATTAACAAAAATAAAAGGAACCGTTCAGGAGTTTTTTCAGAAAATGGGATTTCCAGTAGAAATAGAAGCTAAGACTTTAAAAGAGAAAACAGTTCCTCTTAACATCAAAACAGAAGATCCTAAAACTCTTATAGGGGAGAGAGGGAAGCTTTTGTTATCGATTGAGCGCCTTCTTAGAATAATTACAAGGAAGAAGATAGATAAAGAGTTTTATCTCAATCTAGACGTAAATGGTTATAAAGAGAAAAAAACTGACTATTTAAGGCAGTTAGCTAAGTCAGTTGCAGATGATGTTGCTTTAAGTAAAGAAGAAAAAGTTTTACCTCCTATGTTGCCATACGAGAGAAGAATAGTGCATCTTGAATTAGCTGATAGAGAAAATATTATTACAAAGAGTATAGACAGAGGTTCAGATAGAAGGATTATTGTAAAACCTTATCCTTAATAGAAAGAACTTCAATTAACTATTATTCTGTGGCCAATTTATCTTTGGCCTCTTTTATTTTTTTAAGCTCTTCTGGAGAAGAAGTAATAAATTGATCTTCTGCGTAAGATGCTACTATTTTTATTGCAGCATGTTTTGGCCCGGCAAAAAACAATCCTTCTCCGACAGACGATTCAAG
>CAZSHN010000041.1:0-2060 GCA_964607015.1 uncultured Candidatus Saccharibacteria bacterium | reverse complement strand
GGAGCCAGAGATCGGACTTGAACCGATGACCTACGCTTTACGAGAGCGTTGCTCTGCCTCTGAGCTACTCTGGCAAAATTACTTTTTTGCAATTATTAATTGAAATAAGCTTAAAGAATGTTTAGCCTTTGATTCAATTAATGGTAAAGGCAATAAAGCTCTAGGAGTGAAATTAGGCATTACCAATCCCCCGCTATAAGTATGATTAACTACTTTCAAATTATGTCTTGAAATAAGTTCAGTTAATAATTTTTTACTATAATAAATAGAGTTCCTTTCGTGTTTCTGAATTAAGCTCTGAATCCAAATAGCAGGGCTTCGATTGTTAGGTTCACTTAAAACAACGTATTTATCAGCCACCCTGGCAATTTCACTTACAGCTCTTTCAGGATCTTCTAAATGATGAAGTAGATTTGAGCAAACAACACAAAAGAATTCATTGTCTCCGAAAGGAAGATCATATACAGAATTTACTATTTTTTTAGGAGCAGGATTCAAGTCTAGCTGTTCTTTAGAAATGTCTAAAGCTGTAAGGTCGCAAAATTTCCTGAGATGATTGGAAATATATCCATTTCCAGCTCCTACCTCAAGAACTTTTTTCTGTTCTAAATCAATATTTTTCCTTACCCAGTCTACCTTAGCTTTAGCAAAGTCTTTAACAACTGGGTGATCACAATTTCTTAATTCTCTTTTAGAACAATAAAATCTAAAAGTTTTCCCTTCTACTTTAAACATTTTATTATAATTCTACCAAGCTTTTCTAAAAATCATTATATTGCCATAAAATCAGTCTGGCAAAAAAATGCTTCCTTAAAGAAGGAAGCACTAATTAAATAAGACGAGAGTTCCTTCGAACCCAATTTTTTAGATCATCGTCTTCTAAATAATAAAGAAAAGTTCTAGGATTTTCTCCAAAAGGACATTTTCTAAGATTGAAAAAACTTTTTACTTTTCCAATATTTGTCTTTTTAATTAAAGACGATGCCTCTAAAGCTCTCTTTACCTCTGTTTCAGAGAATCTGCTCTTATCAGAAACTTGTCGAAAGGTAAGAGCTAACTTTGACTTTTCAAGAATAAAAACAACGTCTATCTCTACTCTTTCTTTAATACCGTTTAACGGATCTTTCGGAACCTCTATCTCTTGAACACTCTTTTTCTTTAGGTTTTCTTCTAAGAACAACGATTTAACCTTGAATACCTCCTCAAAAGATATAACACAAAAACAATAAATTGTAAAGTTCTCTTGAATTAAATCTTTTATAAGATATTTTCAAGATTTACCTTTTTTCTACCCTTAGAAGGATTAAGCCCTGATAACAACTCTTCTTCATAGGTAGGTTTTTTAATTTCACGAAAAACTCCAAGAGGAATCTTTCCGCCGTTATCATGATTTTCATAATCCCATTCTCTAATCTTAGCCAGGGTTTCCTCTTTTGACCCAGGAATATTTTTCATCTCATAAACACGCTCATTATAGAAATTAGTTGTATTAAAGAATGTTACGCAAGGCTGCAAAATCTCAACAAAAGAAAATCCTTTGTGATTAATTGCTCTTTTAATAAGACCCTGCAAATGATCGTTTTTAAAAACATATCCTCTTGCTATAAAAGTAGCGCCAGCAGCAAGCATCATTTCCAAGGGATCAAATGGTTCTTCAATGCTACCTTCTGGGGTAGATCTTCCCTTAAAGCCTTCTGGCGAAGTGGCTGTAAACTGACCAGTTGTTAAAGCAAACAATCTATTATCGTGAACTAAAACAGTAATATCAATATTTCTCTTAGCAGCATGAATTAAATGAGAAATCCCTTCATTGTAAGCTCCTCCATCTCCTGTAGAAGCTACCACTGTTAATTCTGGATTTCCTAATTTAATTCCTTGAGCAGAGGCTATTGGTCTGCCATGTAAAGCAGAAAAAGTATTAACATTCAAATAGTCAACTATCTTGGAACCGCAACCAATACCGCTTACCAGAACTATATTTTCTTTTTTCAATCCTTTTTCAGCCAAAGAAGAAAAAGAGTTTTTCAAAGCAGACATTATTCCAAAATTTCCACATCCCG
>CAZSHN010000040.1:0-2060 GCA_964607015.1 uncultured Candidatus Saccharibacteria bacterium | reverse complement strand
GGAGCCAGAGATCGGACTTGAACCGATGACCTACGCTTTACGAGAGCGTTGCTCTACCTCTGAGCTACTCTGGCAAAATCACTTTTTTGCAATTATTAATTGAAATAAACTTAAAGAGTGTCTTGCCTTTGATTTAATCAACGGTAATGGTAATAAAACCTTGGGAGTAAAATTAGGCATTACCAGTCCCCCGCTATAAGTATGATTAACTACTTTTAAATTATATTTTGAAACAAGTTCGGTTAATAATTTTTTACTATAATAAATAGAATTTCTTTCATGTCTCTGGATTAAACTCTGAACCCAAATAGCAGGGCTCCGATTATTAGGCTCACTTAAAACAACATACTTATCAGCCACTCTGGCAATTTCACTTACAGCTCTTTCTGGATTCTCTAAATGATGAAGCAAATTTGAACAAACAACACAAAAGAATTCATTATCTCCGAAAGGAAGATCATACACAGAATCTACTATTTTTTTAGGAGCAGGATTTAAATCTAACTGTTCTTTGGAAATATCTAAGGCTGTAAGGTCACAAAATTTCCTGAGATGATTGGAAATATATCCATTTCCAGCTCCTACCTCAAGAACTTTTTTCTGTTCTAAATCAATATTTTTCCTTACCCAGTCTACCTTAGCTTTAGCAAAGTCTTTAACAACTGGGTGATCACAATTTCTTAATTCTCTTTTAGAACAATAAAATCTAAAAGTTTTCCCTTCTACTTTAAACATTTTATTATAATTCTACCAAGCTTTTCTAAAAATCATTATATTGCCATAAAATCAGTCTGGCAAAAAAATGCTTCCTTAAAGAAGGAAGCACTAATTAAATAAGACGAGAGTTCCTTCGAACCCAATTTTTTAGATCATCGTCTTCTAAATAATAAAGAAAAGTTCTAGGATTTTCTCCAAAAGGACATTTTCTAAGATTGAAAAAACTTTTTACTTTTCCAATATTTGTCTTTTTAATTAAAGACGATGCCTCTAAAGCTCTCTTTACCTCTGTTTCAGAGAATCTGCTCTTATCAGAAACTTGTCGAAAGGTAAGAGCTAACTTTGACTTTTCAAGAATAAAAACAACGTCTATCTCTACTCTTTCTTTAATACCGTTTAACGGATCTTTCGGAACCTCTATCTCTTGAACACTCTTTTTCTTTAGGTTTTCTTCTAAGAACAACGATTTAACCTTGAATACCTCCTCAAAAGATATAACACAAAAACAATAAATTGTAAAGTTCTCTTGAATTAAATCTTTTATAAGATATTTTCAAGATTTACCTTTTTTCTACCCTTAGAAGGATTAAGCCCTGATAACAACTCTTCTTCATAGGTAGGTTTTTTAATTTCACGAAAAACTCCAAGAGGAATCTTTCCGCCGTTATCATGATTTTCATAATCCCATTCTCTAATCTTAGCCAGGGTTTCCTCTTTTGACCCAGGAATATTTTTCATCTCATAAACACGCTCATTATAGAAATTAGTTGTATTAAAGAATGTTACGCAAGGCTGCAAAATCTCAACAAAAGAAAATCCTTTGTGATTAATTGCTTTTTTAATAAGACTCTGCAAATGATCGTTTTTAAAAACATATCCTCTTGCTATGAAAGTAGCGCCAGCAGCAAGCATCATTTCCAAGGGATCAAATGGCTCCTCAATACTGCCCTCTGGGGTAGATCTTCCCTTAAATCCTTCTGGTGAAGTAGCTGTAAACTGACCAGTTGTTAAAGCAAACAATCTGTTATCGTGAACTAGAACAGTAATATCAATATTTCTCTTAGCAGCATGAATTAAATGAGAAATCCCTTCGTTGTAAGCTCCTCCATCTCCCGTAGAAGCTACTACTGTTAATTCTGGATTTCCCAATTTAATTCCTTGAGCAGAGGCTATTGGTCTGCCATGCAAGGCAGAAAAAGTATTAACGTTCAAATAGTCAACTATCTTGGAACCGCAACCAATGCCGCTTACCAGAACTATATTTTCTTTTTTCAATCCTTTTTCAGCTAAAGAAGAAAAAGAGTTTTTCAAAGCAGACATTATTCCAAAATTTCCACATCCCG
>CAZSHN010000039.1:0-2334 GCA_964607015.1 uncultured Candidatus Saccharibacteria bacterium | reverse complement strand
GGAGACCCAGAAGAACTTAAAGCTTCTAATATCTTATCAAGTTTAGCATCTATTGCTTCAAATTGATCTTTTGATTGATTAGAACCTTTTTTCTTTCCCTCTTCTTCAAAGCATTCGCTACAATAAATTGGTTTATTATTAGAAGGCTTAAAAGGAACTTCACATTCCTTTCCGCATTTATCACAAATTGCTTTGTGCATTACTCTCTCACCACCAAACCTTCTAGAATCTCTTCTAGGATTTCTCCTAGAATCCCTTCTATCAAACCTTCTTGGCTCTGAACTTCTTTTATCTCTAAAACAGTCGTCACAAAAAACTGGTTTTTCTCCGGTGGGCTTAAAAGGAACTTCGCATTCCTTTCCGCACTTACTGCAAGTTGTTTTATGCATTACTGGCCTTCGTGAGTCTCGTCTATCGTTCCTTCTCCCTCTGTGCGTATTATCTCTTTTAAAATTTTTCATATTTTAAATTATGTTCTTAATTAACTAGACTATACGCTTATAATCAGTAAAACACAATAGCGACTCTCTATTTCTCTATTTTTTTGATTGTCTTTTAGAACGATTACGATCAATTTCTTTAAGGAGTTGTTTTCTTAAACGAATGCTTTCAGGAGTTATTTCAAGGTATTCATCGTCACTCATTACTTCTAGTCCTTTTTCAAGAGTAAGCTCTATTGGCGGAGTTAATACTATCGCTTCATCAGAACTCTTTGATCGCATATTAGTAAGCTCCTTTCCTTTTATTGGATTTACTATCATATCTTGTCCTTTTGAAACATTTCCAATTACCATCCCTTCATAAACTTTTGTTCCCGGACCTATATAAAGCTCTCCCCTGCTTTGTAAGTTCTGAAGAGAAAACCCAAGAGCTTTTCCGTTAGCCATAGAAACCATTGAGCCGACTGCTCGATGCTCTATTTCTCCAACATAGGGTTTAAATCCAATAACTCGGCTATAGATTATTCCCTCGCCACTTGTGTCTACAATAAACTCTCCTCGATATCCTAAAAGTCCTCTTGTTGGTATTTCAAAAACAAGTATCGTATGGTTTTGCTCTACATGCATATCTACCATCTTTCCTTTCCGCTTGGAAAGTTTTTTCATAACAACACCTTTCATTTCACTTGGTATGTCTATCGTAACTTCTTCAAAAGGTTCTAACTTTTTCCCGTTTTCTTCTTTGAAGATAACCTTTGGTTTTGAAACTTGCACTTCAAATCCTTCTCTTCTCATGTTTTCAAGCAAGATGGCAATATGGAGTTCGCCACGACCATAAACCTTGAAATATTCGTTTGAGGAAAAGTCTATTTTTAATCCAACGTTAACCTCTAATTCTTTCATTAATCTTTCCCGAAGCTTTTGATTGTTAACAAACTTTCCCTCTCTTCCTCCAAACGGTGAATTGTTAACCAAAAAATTAAGAGATATTGTTGGTTCATCAATATTGATAGCTGGCAATGCTTCTTGTTCTGGATCAATACAGATAGTCTCTCCGATATAAATATCTGGCAAACCTGCAATCATCACAATGTCTCCAGCAGATGCTTCATCTACTTCTTGTTTTTCTAGTCCATTAAAAGTAAACAATTTAGTTATCTTTCCTTTCTCTGTTTGACCCGACAACTTTTTTATAAAAACATTATTATCGGATTTTATTGTTCCTTCATATATTCTGCTTACAGCTAATCTTCCGATAAAATTATCATAACCAAGATTAAATGGCTGGACTCTTAATTTCCTTTGATTTAATTCATCAGAAGAAGCTACTGGAACCTCTTTGATTATAATATCTAAAAGTGGAGACAAATCCTCTGACTCTTCATTTAAGTCTAACTTGGCAATTCCATCTCTAGCAATTGAATAAACAGTAGTGAAGTCTAATTGTTCGTCGTCTGCTCCAAGCTCCATGAAAAGAGCAAATATCTCATCTCTTGTCCATTCAGGACGGGCAGCTGCTTTATCTATTTTATTAATAACTACAATTGGCTTTAAACCGAGTTCTAAAGATTTCTTTAATACAAATTTTGTCTGAGGCATTGGGCCTTCTTGAGCGTCAACTACTAAAAGTACTGAATCAATTGATCTTAAAACTCTTTCAACTTCCGAACCAAAATCAGCATGACCTGGAGTGTCAACAATGTTAATCTTTGTATCACGATAAAAAACAGAAGCATTTTTAGAATAAATAGTAATTCCACGCTCTTGTTCTAAGGCGTTTGAATCCATACTTACTCCTTCTTTTACAGCACCAGTCTGGCGCATTAAAGAATCTGTTAAGTTTGTCTTTCCGTGATCAATATGGGCAATAATAGCAATGTTTCTTATTTCCATA
>CAZSHN010000038.1:0-2413 GCA_964607015.1 uncultured Candidatus Saccharibacteria bacterium | reverse complement strand
AAATAATTCTCTCCTACTAAAATTTCCTGGGGATTTATTTCTTCTGATTTTATTTCAAAAACTAATTCAGGATTATTAACTTCTTCAATTTTATTGATATAATATAATTTTTCTTTTATAGAGTTTCTGGTTTCTTCTATTTCTTCTTTTAAAATATCTTCTTGGTTTAAAGCTAATATTTCTTTCCAAGCCTCTTGATATAATTCGTTAGCTTTTTCTTCACTTTGGTAGGCAAGAGCATTTTCAGCTTCGTTAACTTTTTCTTGAATTTTATTAATTTGATTTTCTATTTTTTCTATTTTTTTCTCTTCTTTCATTTTAGAAAAATGATTACCAGTCCCAAGAACAACAAGGAAAATTACAATTAATATGATTGATTTTTTAAGTCGGTTGTCTCCTAAAGATATTTTAGGAAGAAAAGAAAGCGAAGGAAGAGCAGGGAGAGAAGGAGAGAAGGAAGGTTTTTTAATTTTTCCTTTTAAAGTTGGAAATTTTTTAAGGAAATTAAAATTCTTTAATGATGGTAATTTTATTTTTGATACCTTATCTCTTATTTTTTGATTTTTTATTGAAGGAAAAGATGGGATTTGAGGAAAAATACTTTCTTTAGAAGTGATAGGTCTTTTCATCTGAGATGTTTCTTTCTCTGGTTTTTCTAGTTCTATTAATAAAAAGATCCCGCTTAGCTCATCTAGTAATTTTCCTTCTTTTTTTAAAACTTTTTTTATTTCTTTGTCGGCTTGTTTTGAATCTACTTCCTTGGTGAATATTGCAAGTAAGTCTAAAAGAATATTTTTCTCAGATATTGAGTCAAAAACACTTTGAGTCATGATGATTAGTTTATCTGAAGGGGATAGGTTTCCTGAGACAATATTAGAGAAATTTCTTGAATTTATGTTTCCTTCTTTCTTTTCTAATTCATTACTAAGATCTATTATTTTTTCTCCTCTTAACAGAAGTATTTTTATCTTGCCGATCTTAGAGAAGTTTATATTTAAGTTCTTAAGATTGAAAGTTGCTAGGCTTAAATTTCCTAACCAGCTTATATTATTTTTCTCTTCTTGTTTTTCTAGATAATTATTTGCAAGTTCAAGACTTTTTCTCAACGACTCTTCTAAAGATATATTGGAATTTATTTTATAATAAGAGTCTTTTATCTTTTCAGCTATTTTATTTAGAAAAAGATAGTTTTGAGGAATTGTGTTTCTAATTTCTCCAATAATATATAAATTACCCACTCTTCTTTCATAAGCGTTTTCTGGTTCATAAATAAAACTATTGAAAATCTTATTCTTTTCCTTTTTGGGATTAAAATGGAATTCGAAAATCTTCATAACTTATTCCATTATAATTTTTTTATTGAATTGAAGCAAAGGTTGACAGGATAGAACTTTTATTATAAGTATTATGTGTAGTACTTTTATAAAAAGGAGGAAAAGATTTTGGTAGTAGGATTTGTTTTGGTTTCTGTAAAACCAATGGAAGAGCATACAGCTTATAATAAGTTATGCACAATAGAAGAAGTGATTGAGGTTCATCCCTTGTTTGGAGAATACGATTTGATATTAAAAATAAAATTAGAATCCTCTAAAAAACTTGGGGAGCTGGTGGTTAACAAGATTAGATCCGTAGAAGGGGTCTTAGACACAAAAACGTTAACAGGAGCAACGCTTTAGCCCAATCATTATTATAGAAGAGTGTTAACAATTACTCTTCTCTTTTTTTAGGTGCTATAATATTTTAATAGGGCATTTAGCTCAGTGGCAGAGCACTTCGTTCACATCGAAGGGGTCGTAGGTTCAAATCCTGCAATGCCCACAATCAAAGAGGTTCCGCCTCTTTTTTGTTGACATAATGGCGATGTGTTGTTATAATTTGAAACTAAAGTACCTTTAAAAAAGTAAAAAGAGAAGGAAAATTTAGCGAGCTGGGCGAAATTTCCCAGCATGATCTAAAGAAAGAGGTGAGAAATTGAATAAAATAATAGTGGCTACTCATACGAGCCCGGACTTTGATAGTGTGCTAGGTGCTTATCTTTTTCAGAGAGCAAATCCTGGTAAAGTATCAAAGGAAAAGATATTTTTGGAAGGAGGAGATCGATTTACAGAAAATGGTATCTGTAATATTGTTTTCATCGACAGAGGTAGAGGAAAATATGATCATCATGGAAAGAATGAACATTTAACTAGCGCGGAAAAAGTAGCTGGAGATTTCGGTCTTATTAATCAGCCTATAGTAAAAGATCTTTTGAAGTTGAATAAGAAAAATGATCTCAGAGGAATTACCCAACCTTTTGACGTTGGAGATATTATCAAAAAAATGGCTCACAATTCTAATCTTTCTGATAAAGAAAGAATGGAAAAGGGTTTAAAAATTATCGATAATATTTTCCAATTTAGGGAATTGGGAATGA
>CAZSHN010000037.1:0-2588 GCA_964607015.1 uncultured Candidatus Saccharibacteria bacterium | reverse complement strand
CGAACCTTTCTATATCAATAATATACTGGGCAAAAGGCCTAGTCAAGTGGAAAACCATCACTTCCCTATGTAAATACTTATAAAAAAAAGACACTTTTAAATTAAGTGTCATTTAGATAGAGATAGAACCTTTTGTTTTTTTGTACAGGTTGATAGATTCTTCGAGTAATTTAATTTCTGCTCTAGGAAGATCGATATAAAATAATTTTTTTGCTTTGTTTCCTTGATTAACTTTCTTAGGGTTTTTTAATATCTTCTTCCAGGTATCATTCAGTGCGGAAAAACATTTTATTATATCTTCTGTAGTATAGCTTGAGTCAATTTTCTGATATAATTCACTTCTTCCTGTTAATTCAAGTATCTTGTTGAAATCATCTATAATGTTTCCTGAAGGAACAAAAGATTCAATTTTTTCTATTTTTTTAACGAGCTCTTCTTCAATCTCTTTATCTTCTCTTTTTGGTAACATTCTATTATCACCTGCTCTTATATTATAACATTATTTGTTTTATTAGTCAATTTTCTACTCTAAACATTTTACCATGCCCGGGAATGATATAATCTGCTATTTCTAGTATTTTCTTTCTACTATTCTTTAATTGTTCTTTGTTTTTCATGTAAGGGTCTTCGTGATTTAATAATGACTCTCTGTCAATTTTCTGCTCCTGGCCATCTTCCCACCAAAAGACATCAGCGGCTATTGCTACTTTACCAAGATCGTCAGTGTTTATTAGAACAGTACAGTGAAAGGGGTCGTGTCCTGGAGTTCCAATTATTTCTATATTGGTTCCGGGAATTATTCCATTGTGATCTACTATCTTTCCGTCAAAAGAATATATACTACCACTGTCAACGATCTTAGCTTTTTCGAACATTCCAGCTAAAAGAGAGTGATCTAAATGATAATGTGTCAAAACTATATAATTAATATCATTCGGAGACAACCCTTCTTTTTCTAATGATTCTAATAGTAACTTTCTATTCATTCCTGGGTCAACTATTATATTTAAATTATTTTCTTGGATTAAAGTAGTTGTTGAAGAAGCAAACTCTTCGTTGTTTTCTTCTCTTACGTACCCTCTTATTAGAATTTTTAATTTAGCCATATACGGTTATTAAATATATTTTTTGATTTTATTCATTATTTTCATCTTTTATTTTTTAGTTTTATTTACAATATTGGTCGTAAAGAGCTTTGTCTTCTTTGTCAAAGTTTTTGTTTAATTCTTCTGCTATTGGTTCAATAAAATACCAATAACAAGCTAGCTTCATGTCGCTTGCAAAAGATCCTTTTAGAGACATTTTATTACACAGCGAAACGTCTCCGTTTTCTATTGCAAAATTGTAATAGCATTCATTTATGTAATGTTCTGGCGAATAATCTAAGTCTTTTATTTCTTCCGCTGGTATTTCTTCTTCGCAAATAGAATAGTTTTCTTTATTCATTGCTTCTTCATATGCTATATGAGCTTTTACTTCTTTAATACATAGTTTTTTAGAATATTCTACAATGCTAGAGCACATTGATTTTTCATAATCATCTTTTGCTTCCTGATAACATGCTTCTCTATAATTTTCGTTAATATTATCACATAAACTAATATCTTTTCTGAGGTGAGCTATTGCTACATAACAAGAATTTTTAAAAGCTTCTTTGTCAAATCCTTCAAAAATATTACATATTGACGGGTCATCTTTTTCTTTAGCAACGTCTATATAGCAGGCTGACTTTTTGTATTTCATATTATTACATTTCGAAGCATCTCCTGTTGCGACAGCCAAGCACCAGTTTTTATAATCGTTGCTTTCTATTTTTTTACATATATCAGAGTTTTTATTCTCTTTTGCAGTTTTAATATAGCAAGGTGCCTTCTCGTTAAATCCAGGGGATATTTTGTCGCACATTGATGCGTCTCCTGTTTCTTCTGCGATACCAAGATAACAAAAATCTTTATTATTATCACTCGTATTTTCACATACTTCCATGGTTTTGGGAGTAATAGCATTAAGACATACATCTTTCTCGTAATAATTTTCTTTATTTATGCATCTTTCAATTCTCTCTTCTGTGCTTCCAATAGCATCACAAGCTGATATAATACATGCAGATTTGAAATAATCCTCAGCATCTTCACATTTCTCTATTACATTTTTAAAACTAATTCCTTTTTTTTCTGTTATTTCTTCCTCGGATTGTTCTTCTGACGAATCTAATTGATAATTCTCTTTTGGTGTTCTAAAATATTGCCAATAGACTATACTTCCAATGGTTATTAATAAAATCAAAGCTATAATAATAGGAATTATTTTCTTTGATTTTTGAGGTGGATTTCCATTAGTGGAAACATTAACACCTTCTTCTGAGACGGATTCCATTTCATTTTTCATATATTTTTATTGTTGTATTATTAATCTTTATTTTATTTATTCTACTATATTTTTATAAATCTGATAATCTTTGTCAGAGAATAAAACAAAAAGCACTTCTTTTACAGAAGTGTCTTTTTCTAAAAAGTCTTTGACAGTTTTAATGGCAATTGGAGCTGCTTTTTCGATTGGAAAATGATAGGCTCCGGTAGATATAGAAG
>CAZSHN010000036.1:0-2777 GCA_964607015.1 uncultured Candidatus Saccharibacteria bacterium | reverse complement strand
CTTCCTAATTTCCTCTCTTATCTTTTCTCTTATTTCTTTTTCCTTTTGTTCTATCTTTTTAAATTTCTCTGGCTTCTGAAGGGGTTTAACACTCTTTTCTATAATTGATTTGGCTTGTTCGTCTGTCAATGCCTCCCATTGATATTGATAAGGTTTGTCAGGGTCAACAGGAAGTTTAAACCTTTCAGCTTGTTCCTTATTAAGTCCACAATGCTTAAAATTATCAAATGCTATATGCCTACTCCAGTTAACAATATCTTTAACGGCAGAATTAAAGATAGACAGCCCTTTTATGTCATAATCTCCAAAATAAAGTACTTTTATTGGTTTATTATATTTTCTCTTGGCATCATCAAGAGCCATGGCTACTTCCCATTTCAAAGGAATTGAGGGGTCTCCTCCAAAGGGAACTAAAGGAATATAATCTGTATAATATGAGAACTGGTCATACATTGCTTTTGCTTCAAAACAAATCATTAAAAAATAATCTTGTGTTTCAATCTTGTCTAGCTCAAAAGAAAAATGTTCTATTCCCTCCCAAAAAATACCACGAGTATCGTCTTTAAGCGTATATGGTAGCCAGTTCTCTCTTCCTTTTTTTCTGGCCTTGCTACACAAAGATTTCCATCTGTTCCAATCCCCTTTCTTTTTGTATAAGCCCTCCTGTAATAGACGATAAAAAACCCACCTTAAAGAAACCCCGTAAGGAACACTATCTACATGCTCTAATGCTCTTTTAAGAATAAAATTATTTTCTTCTTCGGTATTCTTTTTCTTCATCTTCCTTGTATCTCTTGATTATAAACAATGGCGTGTTTCTCTTAAGGACTAAAAACTCCTGTCCTCTTTTAACTTTGTTGGCAACTTTTTGAAGGTTTCTCCTGAAGTATCTTAAACCTATCATTTTCATATTATTTTTATTTGTTAATTTTTACTTTTCGCATAACGAAGGTAGTAACCCGATCGCTTCCTTCTCTTTTTGTCGCGACTATTTTTTGGGCGACCTAAAGTTTTCCCTTCACTCTTGGCCTTGGCTAAACCATCATTAATTCTTGAAATCGTAAGTTCTCTTTCGTACTCTGCCAGGATCATCATCATACGAAGCATTAACTTCCCTTCCGGAGTTGTTGTGTTAAAGGATTGCGTTGTAGATATAAATTGAATATTCTTTTTATCAAACTCTTCAAATAGCTTTACCAAATGAGGCAAGCTTCTTCCGATCCTGTCTAACTTATACACTACAACACAGTTAAACTTCTTATCTCTCATGTCTTGCAGCATTCTATCAAAACCAGGTCTTGAACCTTTTGCACCTGAAATGCCTTTGTCGCTGTATTCTTTTACAATTTCAATTTCTTCTCTCTCGCAATAATCTCTGACTGCTTTTTCTTGCATACCAATTGATTGTTTATCCCTGGTGCTAACCCTAAAATATAATCCAGCTTTGTTTTTACTCATATATTTTTATTATTGATTAGTTATTATTCGTCAACCTTTTGTTTAACTTAAAGTAAACAGGGAAGCTTGTCAAGTGAAAAACTAAAAAACCACTCTCTTTTAAAAGGTGGTTCTTTTTTCTTCTGAAGGTTAATTTCTAAACTTTCTCTTTATATTATATTAATAGTATTTATATTTATATTAATAGTATTTGTTTCCATTACCCAGTAGTGGATAAATCCACAGGGTGGACGACGAGTGTTGTGGGCGATTTCTTTATTTACGGGGCTTCTTAGCTTTTAAATAGTGTATTCTAATAAAATGTTTTAAAATCTGTCCCTTTTTATCCTTGAGAACTTTAGGGGTAATAACATTTAAATCAATTAGTAGTTTCTTGGCTCGTCTAAATCTCGTCTCTCCCCAATGTAAACCTTTTCTACAGAAATAATCGGTAGCATAAACGGAGGTTGTTCTTTGCCTTGAAGAGCAATAACAATAAAAAGCATAAAGGGTCAAAGCATCGCTCCCGTGTTCCTCTTTTAATAATCTAGAAATTGTTCTTGTGTTGGTTATTATCGCTTCCTTCAGAAAGTCCTCCAAGAACTCATTAACAAAAATGTTTCCTTTTTTAATATCTTCCTCTTGTTGTCTTTCGGCAATCTCTTTCTCAAATTTATTTTGTCCTGATATTTTCTTTAAAGCCATTTAATTATTTTAATTGATTTTCTTAAGAAAGAAAAGTGGATTATTCAGAATATCTTTGATATAAGTCGTGCCACTTTTTGAGGTATTCTCCACTTCTGCCGGTTTCTCTTTCTAATTTTCTATACTGTCCAACTCTCCCCCCCCACTCCTGGACAGCCTTTCCTTTGTACCATTGACCGATATAAACTCCTATCTCTTTACAGTAGTTAGACCAAGTTTTGTCCATTGGAACAAAAGTTCCAACGGTTGACCTATCTTGTTCACTTAACTTTTCCCGTGCTATCCATAATTCTTTATTTCTTTAATTTTAATTCTTCTTCTAATAATAAATTATAAGTAGAATAGATTTTATCTTTGTATCTTTCAATCCAAATTCTCTCCTGTTCTCTGGAATTGGGAACTTTAAATTTTACTTCTGTTCCTGTCTTGGAAAACTTAATTTCTGTTATGAATTTTTTAGGTTGCCAGTTATTCATCTTTGTCTTTGTCTTTGTTTTTTTAATTTTTCTTTTTTCTTTTAATCATTTTCTTTATAGTCCCCTTCTTCAAAATCTTCTTTCTTTCCTCCTGAAAGCATCAGGAGTTTATTCTGAAGAAAAGTAATCTGTTTTTTATAACCCTCTATATTTTCTCTA
>CAZSHN010000035.1:0-2986 GCA_964607015.1 uncultured Candidatus Saccharibacteria bacterium | reverse complement strand
ATGTTTGTCTGTGGGCTTATTTCTTTTTTGCTTAACGGGGGTTTTAACCTTTTAAAGATTGATATAGAACATAAAAATTCCAAGATTATTAACAAGCAAGTTATAGATGGAAAGATTGATAACAATATTTCTAACGAAGAATTAAAAGATCTTTTCGAGGTCCTTAAAAAAGAACCAGTTACTGTTTTTAGAAAAATATTTTTGTATACAGGATTTGAAGTGATAGCTTCAACCCTAACTCTTTATTATATTGGATTTCCTTTTTTTAGTATTGTAGTTGTTTTAATCGGAGGATTTGTTTCTATAATGATCCTTGCTCTTTTTTCAATATTTTTTACCGAGAATTTTTTGGTTAATAAATTATTAAGACAAGCAAGAAGAATGCTTAAAAAGAGAAAGATTGATTTCGATGAAGATATTCAACTTTTTACTTTGAAGAATAGATTTAATTACTTTATTATTTTACTTTTCCTGATAATGGTTATCTTTTTAAGCTTTATCCCTAATCTTAATTTCTTTTTGTTAACCCTTCTTTCTCTTGCTTTTATATTGGTCTTGATTGTAAGTAAAATGTTGTTTGAATCTATTTATTCTTCCTTTAAAGAAATAAGAAGATTTATAAAGAAGATTCCTAAAGAAGAAAAAGCAATTTATTTTACAGGAAGTTCCTATGAAGAAGTCTTAGACTTGTCTAATATTATCAATCGAAGTGTCGATCGTCTTTATGAAGCAAGAGAAAGAAGAAGAAAAGCACAAGATAAGCTTCAAAAGAAAATAGACGAATTAAATAAATGGCAAAAAATGACAATAGGAAGAGAGCTTAGAATGGTGGAATTAAAGAAAAAAATTAAGAGTCTTGAAGAGGATCTTGAGAAAACTAAAAAAGAGAAAAGTAAAAAATAATTATGATTTTTTCAAAAATTCCAGAATCTTTATCTTTATATAAAAAAGTTTTCAATAATACTTTAGACCCTTCCTTGATTTTTAATAAGAAGGGAAGTATTAGTTATACAAATAAAGCTTTGCTTAAAATCGGGGACTATCAAGAAAAAGAGTTGCAGGGAAAATCAATAGAATACCTTGTTCCAGAAGAGGAAAAAGAGAGAGTCCAGAATGTAATAGAGGAGCTTATTAAAGAGAAGTGTAACTTTAAAGATTTTAATACTTACTTGAAAGGAAAAGGAGGAAAAAAGATTCCTGTTGCTTTGACGGTTATTCCTTTAATTGAAGACAAAACTTTTATTGGAGGGTTGGCTGTCTTTGTTGATATCAGACAATTAAAAGGAGTTCTTGAGAGTTTAGACAGGGCGAAATCAGAGCTAGAGGAAAGAGTAAAAGAAAGAACAAAAGAGTTAGAGAAGAAAACAGTAGAAGCAGAGAAAAAGAGTAAAGAATTGGAAAAGAAAACAAAAGAATTGGAAGAGATTAAAGAAGCATTAGAAGAATCAAGAAATATTTTAAAGGTTAAAGTAAGGGCGCGAACAAGAGAATTAAGAGAACTTAATGAGAGCTTAGAGAAGAAAGTAAAAGAAAGAACAGAAGAGCTCCAAGAAAGAGTTGATGAGTTGAATAAATGGTTTAAGCTTACAGTAGGAAGAGAACTTAAAATGGCAGAGCTAAAAGAGGAAGTAAATGAGTTAAGAGAAAAGGTAGATTCTTCAAGGAAGAAAAAAAAGAAAAAATAACTTATTATGATTGCAGAAGATCTAACTGATAAAAAAGTAGTAGCCTTAATATCTTTTAAAGATTTTAGAGATATCGAGCTTTTTGTTCCTCGAGAGATATTAGAAAAGGTAGGGGTTAATTTTTTTATTGCCAGCAATTCTTTAGGAAGTGCTATTGGAGCAGATGGTGGAGACGTAGAAGTTGATTTTTTGTTAGAAAGATTAAACATTGATAATTTTGACGCGGTTTTATTTATCGGAGGTCCTGGTTCTCTGAAATATCTAGATAATGAGATTTCTTATAATATAGCGAAAGAAACAGTTTCAAAAGGGAAGATATTAGCTTCTATCTGTATTTCTCCTGTTATTTTAGCAAAGGCAGGGGTTTTAAAAGGTAAAAAGGCAACAGTATGGTCTAATGCGATGAATAAGGAGGGGGTTAGGAAGTTAGAAGAGAATGGGGCGCATTATATTGATAAAAATGTGGTGGTTGATAATAACATTATTACTGCAGATGGACCGGATTCGGCAGAAGATTTTGCCAATAAGATTATAGAGCTATTGACAAGATAATATAAATTAATATAATGGGAATGTATCCGTAGACAACAGGCACACATTAAGACCTGTCGAGGAAAACACATGTTTTTTTTGTTGTCTGCGGAAGCAGATTTTTTTAATTTTTATAATAAAAATCTATGGCATTAACTAAACAACAGAAAAAAGAAATAATTAGCGACTTAAAGGATAAGATTGATCAGCAAAAGACAATGGTTTTTGTTGACTTTAAGGGAGCAAAAGTAAAGGACATTTTTGAGTTAAGAAAAAGCTTAAAAGAAAATGATTCTTTATTTAAAGTTTCTAAAAAAACATTGTTAAGGGTGGCTTTAGAAGATTTCAATAAAGCCCTTGCTGAAAAAGTAGAGAAATTAGAAGGTGAGTTGGCAGTAATTTTTGGTTTCGGAGATGAAGTTTCTCCAGCAAAAGAAGCTTACAACTTTGCTTCTGATAATGAAAAATTGAAGATTCTTGGAGGTTTTTTCCAAGATGAATTTATTGAAAAAGAAAAAGTTATAGAGTTAGCTAAAATTCCTTCAGAGGAACAATTATTAGGACAGTTGGTAGGGACAATGTCTGCGCCAATTTCTAATTTTGCTAACGTCTTACAAGGAAATATTAAAGGTCTTGTTTGTGCATTAAATGCTATTAAAGAAAATAAATAATAAATTAAATAGTAAATAATTAATTATGGCAGAAGAAAAAAAAGAAAAACAAGAAGAAAAGGAAGAGAAAAAAGAAGAAAAGAAGGAAGAAGCTAAAGA
>CAZSHN010000034.1:0-3126 GCA_964607015.1 uncultured Candidatus Saccharibacteria bacterium | reverse complement strand
TTTATTATTGATATTGGAGGAGGAACGACAGAGGTGGCTGTTATTTCTCTTGGAGGAATAGTTACCTCAAAGAGCTTAAGGATTGCTGGAGATCGGTTAGATGATGATATTATTAATTTTGTTCAAGAAGAGAATCGTCTTCTAGTTGGAAAAAGAACCGCAGAAAGAGTAAAGATCGCTATTGGTTCTGCTTTTCCCATGAAACAGAAAAAGGAAATGCCAATGAGAGGAAGAAATTTGATTACTGGTTTACCAGAAGAAATCGTTGTTAGCGATGAAGATGTTAGAGAAGCGATGTCTAAGTCAATTAATAAGATTGTTGATTCAGTCAAAATTACTATTGAGGAAACTCCTCCTGAGCTTTTAGCAGATATTATGTCTAGAGGCATTTGTCTTGCTGGAGGAGGAGCCTTATTAAGAGGATTAGACACTTTAATTAATAAAAAAACAAAGATTAAGATAGATGTTATTGATGATCCTTTAACTGCTGTAGTGAGAGGAGCTGGGATTGTTTTAGAAAATCTCGATGAGTTAAAGGAAGTTCTTGCTGAAACTACTTTTTTAGAACCTCCTAGATAATTATGGTTGATAAAAAAGAAGTAAAACATATTGCTCAATTAGCTCGACTTCAATTGAACGAAGAAGAAGAGGAAAGGTTTGCGAATGAACTTTCCTCTATTTTGGATTACGTTGAAAAATTGAAAGAACTAGATACAGAAAAAGTTGAGCCAACTAGCCATCCTTTTGATTCGGTGAATGTAGTGAGAGAAGATGTTGTTCAAAAATCAGATGCTGAATTAATAAAGAAGTTGAAAGAGTTGGCACCCGCCTTAAAGAGAGGCTATGTTAAAGTTAAAACAGTTTTTAAATCATGAGTCTTTGCGATCTAACTATTAGAGAAATAAATAAAGGATTGAAAGAGAAGAAATACTCGGCAAAGGAGTTGATTGGTTGTTTTTTTGACAAGATAGAAGAGAAGGATAAAAAGATTTTTTCTTATTTAACTTTTAACAGGAAAAGGAGCTTAAAAGAAGCAGAAAGAATAGATAGCTTCATTAATAAAGGAGAGGAAGTTTGCTTGTTAACTGGGATTCCTTTTGCAGTAAAGGACAATATTTTAGTTAAAGAAATGAAATGCACAGCTGGCTCAAAGATTTTAGAAAATTATGTTGCTCCTTACGATGCCACCGTCATTAAAAGATTATTTAGAGAAAAATCTTTAGTTTTAGGAAAAACTAATCTTGATGAGTTTGCTATGGGTTCTTCAACTGAATATTCTGCTTTTGGAGTTACTCATAATCCTTGGGACTTAGAAAAGGTTCCTGGTGGTTCTTCTGGGGGATCAGCTGCTTCTGTTGCAGCAGGATTAGCTAGTTTTGCTCTTGGTTCTGATACCGGAGGATCCATTCGTCAGCCTGCTAGTTTCTGCGGAGTAGTAGGATTAAAACCAACCTATGGCTCGGTTTCTCGTTATGGATTGATCGCTATGGCTTCTTCTCTTGATCAGATAGGAGTTTTAGCTAAAAATTCAGATGATGTTGAGATTGTCTTTGACGCAATAAAAGGAAATGATGAAAAAGATTCTACTAGTGTGGAGTTAGAAGCAGGGGAGAAAGATTTTGATATTAAGGGAGCAACAATCGGTATCCCTAAAGAATACTTTGTTGAAGGAATAGATCCAGAAGTAGAAAAGAAGGTGAAGGAATCAATTGAAAAAATTGAAAAAGAAGGAATGAAAGTGAAAGAGATTTCACTTCCTCATTGTACAGACTATGCTCTTGCCACTTATTATATTATTATGCCATCTGAAGCTTCTTCTAATTTAGCTCGCTATGATGGAATAAAATATGGTTTTTCTGATCAAGAAGTTAAAGAATTAAAAGATGTTTATTCTTCTTCTCGTCAGAAAGGATTTGGAAAAGAGGTTATTAGAAGAATAATGCTTGGTACTTATTCTCTTTCTTCTGGTTATTATGATGCCTATTACTTAAGAGCTCAGAAAGTAAGAACTTTAATTAGAAAAGATTTTGAAGAAGCCTTTAAAGAAGTTGATTTTATTGTTACACCTACTACTCCAACGGTTGCTTTTGGTATTGGAGAAAAGGTTTCTGATCCTTTGAGCATGTATCTTTCTGATATCCTGGTAGCAGCAGTTAATCTTGCTGGACTGCCTGCTCTTTCTTTGCCTTGCGGGATTAAAGATGAACTTCCAATTGGAATTCAATTTATTGGAAAGGCATTTGAAGATAAAAAACTTTTGAAATTAGGTAAATTTTTTGAGAAAATAAATAAATAATATGATTGAAGGTTTTGGGAATTTTAACCCTCAAGATATAATATCATTTTTAGTTGATCCTCCTTTCGAGACTAGTCTTTTTATTATTAAAGTTGTTTTTATCGGCTTCTCATTGTTTTTCTTGATAGGGATCATTTATTTCTCTAGAAATACTCACTGGCTCCAATGGGCTTTTAGTGAGGCAAGGAGAGAGTTCTTGACTGAAAGACCTTATGGAACAAGACAGATTGATTCAGTCTGGAAAGATATCGTTAAAAGACTGGACGCTGGATTAGAATCAGAGTACAAGTTAGCAGTGATTGAAGCAGATGGTTTGTTAGACGAAGTATTGGAAAGGATGGGTTATGGAGGTAAGGATTTTGAAGAAAGATTAAGCAAGATATCAAAAAGTCAGATTGCTAATGTTGAAGAAATTAAAAGAGTTCATAAAGTGAGAGGAGATATTGTTCGTGATCCTGATTATAGGTTGAGCCTAGAGGATGCTAAAAAAATAATGGAAGTTTATAAAAAAACACTTGATAATTTAGAGGCTTTTTAAACTCTTGATTTAATTTTGTTTTTTGTTAATATTGTTATGTATTGACGCGGGGTGGAGGAGTAGTACCTCATCAGTCCCATAAGCTGAAGGCGCCGGTGCAATTCCGGCCCCCGCAACAAGATTTTTTAATTTCCCTGCCGGTGTAGCTCAGTGGTTGGAGCAGAGTCTTCATAAGGCTAAGGTCGCTGGTTCGAATCCAGCCGCCGGCACTCTGGGGGCGTAGATCAATTGGTTTAGATCGTCGCTCTGTCACAGCGAAGGTTGCCGGTTCGAGTCCGGTCGTCCCCGCAAA
>CAZSHN010000033.1:0-3545 GCA_964607015.1 uncultured Candidatus Saccharibacteria bacterium | reverse complement strand
TCTCTGCTATTATTGCCTTGGCACCTTCTTTCTCAAGACAATCTGTCCACTCACTATATTCTTGAGTGTTTCTTTTAATTCCTGTCCACAAAACATTCTCTACTTCATAATTCTTTAATACCTCTATTAACCCAAAAATGTGATCGTGCTCCGGGTGAGTGAGCACTATCAAATCAATATCTCTGTCCCAATAAGGCATTTCCTGCCCTAACTTTTCTAAAACAACAGAACTGGGACCTCCGTCAATCAAAACTTGATGACCTTGAGGAGTTTCAATAAAGATACTATCCCCTTGTCCGACATCAAAGAAAGAAACCTCAAGCAATTGAGGTTGAGATAATTCGTAGACAGTAGTCCAGGCTAGGATGTTGGCTAAAACTAGAACTCCCAGAAAAACAAAAGTAAGATTCTTTATCTTCATTTGATTATTCTACCAAAAAATCGCCTTCAAGGCGATTTGTTTACGGGACTAGCGGACAGTTTTGGAACTTTTGGATGGGTGGAAAATATAGAATATATACAAGAACTGCCTAATAATAGACAGTTCTTGTGATTCTTCTTTTTTCAACTCATAATTTTTATTATGAGCTCAAAAAAGAAAGAGAGGGATTATTGTTCTTCGTAGATCCGAATCATTTTTTTAATTTCTTTCATTTTCTCCTCAGAAGTTCTAACAGTAATAATCCCATTTGGCGACACAATCATGTCTGTCAAGAAAAACTCTTTGATTCTTTCTATCGTTTTTCCATTATCATCTATTCTGTCTATAGTACATATACCATCCCTTGAATACCATGGACGTTCATAGAAAGAATATCTTCCTTTAATTGTTTCTAGAGTTTGAATCATTTTTTTTACCTCTCTTATTTAATATATTTTAAAATTGCTATGCCTATATTATAACACATTGTAATCTATTTTGTCAATACAAAACAAGGATTTTACACCTGGAATTTCTTTGCAGGAACTAGCGAACAGTTTCAGAATCTTTGGATGGTTAGAAAAATACAAAGCAAGTTTAAAAAATATTTTTCAGAAATAAAAAAAGCCCCGATTAATAGTTGAGAGGGGCTCTGTGTTTTTTGTAATCCTTTTCGGATAAATAAGAAAATATATCCATCATTAATCTCTCTTTTCCAAACGAGAAAAAAGGTTCTTCTTTCAATTCGATCTTAGATCCTTTTTTTATCCGCAAATAGATACAAACATTATCACTAAAAAGACTCAATTGAAAACCCTTAAAAATAGCTATATAAGGATGCTCTTTTCGTCCTTTTTTCCAAAAATCATTAGTATTTGTAGTCCATGCTATTTCCCCTTCTCTAGTTTCCTTTAATAATTCTTTCAAATCATTCTTATCCATATTTTTCACCTCTTTTTATATAAAGATCTATTAATCTTACATCTACTTTATACAATATTTTATTCTGAATTGTCAAAAACTAAGCTTTGCACCTCTGGATTTAATTTGCGAGGACTAGCGGATAGTTTTGAAACTTTTTTAACCTCTCGGTTCTTCATAGTCCTCAGGGAGTTCTCCGCAAGCAAAATAGTCTAAATCCTGATAATTCACAACAAGAGTGCAAACAATATCATCTTTCTGAAACCCTAACATTGATTTCAATGTTGCGTCTCCACCATAGACGAGAGGAAAACCATTATCTGGTAATAAATTCTTAATCTTTTCATACTTTTCATCATTACCTGTAATTTCCACATAAAAACCTTTTCCTGTTATTCGGGCATCTTTCCAATAAAATTCAATTTCTTCTATTTCTGAATTTGTTTCTAACTCTTCTCTGACTTGGTCTAGAATAACCAAAATTTTATCCTTCGAATCATTTCTTTTTTTCAATTCCAGCTCCATCAGATCATCCTTAGTTAGCGATTCTAATTTATAATTATCTTCTGAAGCTTCTTCATACTGCCACCAAGTAAAGCCTCCTACGGCAATTACTAGGATTAAGATGATGGTTATTGCCAATGGCGTAGATATTCCTTTGTTTAAATATTTCCACATGTTTTAAAGTTAATTAATTTTCCTTTTTTCTTTTACCAAAAATTTTATGAACAAGTATTAACATGGAAAGAAAAAGATCTACAATAATAAGGCCCCAAGTAAGAAAGGTCATAACAAATACTATCCGGCCAAAATCAGTCGAAAGAATCCAAAGAAGATCTTTTCCACAAATAGCTACATCTGTCATATTTCTTATTAATTTAATCTATTACCTTATTATAACAAAAAACTACCTCTAATAAGAGGTAGTTTTAACAAGAAATTATAATCCCGACTTATTTCCTTTAGCCCTTCTTACCAACTCTTCTCTTAACTCCTCTGCCTTATTAACTGAAATTCCTGGAAGCTTTCCTTCTGAATTAAATCCTCCACGCCCACCATGACCAGAGAATCCTGCGGTTTGGATCATCAAACTACTTAACCCCAAAATCCTAGCCATTACTCCTCGATGAATATCTACATTTTGTATTCTTTCGTAAGGAATAGAAGTATATCTTTTCCAAATAACACCGTACTCCTTTTTGAAAGCATCTTCAGCTAACTGATATTTGTAAGCTTTATAACTCAACCCAGCCCAAAATCTACAGAATACAACATAAATCAAGATAATCATTAAAATAATTGCAATTGAACCCATCAAGCTTTTTCTTGAAAGAAAAAATGAAACTTGGAAACCAAAAATAATAAACAAAACAATACCAGTCGAAAGAAACCTCAAAAAGAATAACCATACTGATTTTGGATGTAATTTTTCCATAATTTTACAAATTATTTAAATATATTCCTCGACTTTTTTAAATTATATCATAAAAATCAACTTCTATAACCTTTTTTCTTCAAAATTCTTGAATTTCAATCTCCCAAGTAAATTCAAAGATATTACTGCTAAAGCCGCTAAAACGAAAACCCATTGGATCCCAAAGAAGAAAGACATAGCAATTATCGAGAAAGACATTATCCCTTTCCCGATACTGATAGCCATTTCACGAATAACAGTAAACTCATCCACATAATGTCCTTGATCGGCTGCAAGATCATAGGTTAAAGAATCAACAGAGGTTCTTACAAAGATATTAGTAACACTATGATAAACCCCTGCTAAAAATATCTGATAAGCGGTAACTATAAAAACCTTAATAATCCAACCTGCGGCATAGAGAAAACTCCCCCATTTTAAAACATTTTCTTTTTTAATCCTTGAATCAAGAAATTTTCCTAAAATAAGCTGGGCTAAAACAGTAGCTCCAATAATCAAAGTAGAAATAGCACCAACCTGAAAATAGTTTCCTTTCAAGAGTTGAAAAATAAAAATAGGCCAAACAATTAACCCAACAATATTCTCTGCCCCGTCTGCCATATAAGCTAATACTATTCTTCTTCTTTTCTTAGAAAAGAATTGCTTCCAGGTTTCCTTTAAACTCCAAGAATATTCCTCTTTTATCTGAGGAATAATTAAATAAGGAACACCAGAGACAAAATAAAGAACAATGACAATTAGAAATAAAATATCAAAGTTAAAATAAGT
>CAZSHN010000032.1:0-3979 GCA_964607015.1 uncultured Candidatus Saccharibacteria bacterium | reverse complement strand
TTGATGATAGACAGAAACAGTTTCTTAATCATTTGATATTTTCCTTTTTAAAGAATTCATTAATCGCTGAAGCAAACTCTTGAATCTTGTCTGTTGGCACAGTTATCCCTCTCTTAGTTGCCAAATAATCATCTCCATCTTCTGCCTTGAAATAAGATCTTATGTCAAAGAAGTAACTTCCCTTATATTCTTTCTTCTGAAAGCGAATAATTTCGTTCTCTTTTTTTTTGAAATCCATATCTTTTAATTTGATTTATATTAATTCAACCTTTTTTGTTTCAAATCTCTTACCTTCGTTGTCGTAAAGGTTTAACTTTTCTTTGGCTTTAATGTAAATTCCATAACCCTTTGGTGGCGTTCCAGAAAGGACAAACAAGACGCAGTTCTCCAAATTAAACCTGATTATCTCTCTCTTAGTGTCAGGAGGTTCGCCGTAATGTTTTAGTAGAATTTGTTTTATTTCTTCTGTTGTCATTTTTTTATCTTTAATTTATTATCTGGTGGAGCTGACAGGCATCGAACCTGTGTCCCTCGTAAGAGGTCGAACTCATTCAGCCCCTTATTATAAATATAACAACCTTTTAACTGCTTCCCGGAAAGACAAGTTTAGATATCTCATCAGAAAATCTATATTATTTCCAGAAGTCCCACAGCCGTGACAAAAGAAAAAGTTCCCCTTAACGTTGCAGCTGCTTTTTTTCTCGGAATGAAAGGGACATTTCGCAAGATAACCCTTCCTTACTTTAATTCCTACTGATTCAAATACTTTCTTTGTCGGGACTGATAAAGCTCTGTCAATCTGTTCTTCAGTAAATCTTTTCTCTGTAAACTTCTTTTCCAATAAGTAAATAGATCTTTTAATACGTTCCAGTAACTGGCTTAATCTATCTACTTTATTGATTTCCCAAACTGCCTTTCTTAGAAATAAAGGGATTTCATTAAGTTTTGATTCTTTGTTTTTGATCCATTCCAAGCGTAGTTTGTCCTGAAGTTTTTCTCTTCGGCTCTCCAAGTAACATTTTCTTTGATGCCTGATAAATTCTTCTGAAAATTCACCTTGTTTCCATTCAGCTATTGATCTTTTAACTTCTGGTAGCTTTTCATTGTAGTATTTTTCCTTTAATTCCGATTCCAATAGGTCCTGCTGATCGTCATAATCTTCTAAAAATCCAATTTCTTCGTCTGTAAGCTTGGCCAAGTCGATCAACCAGGACAACCAGGCAGGTTTTTTATGGGCTAAATCCCAATAATGAATCAATATTTGTTTACTTCTCATGATTTTTTCTTGTTATATAGACATATTTAGCTTGTTTTTGACCTTTTTAAGTTTTGCTTTTTGGCTTAAACAAGGGATTCTTACACAAAAACCACGCCTTTTTGATAATACTTATTAGATATATTACTATCTCACAAACCCCTTATAGGGTTGGAAATACCTGTGGTCTTTGTGGTTGATTCGCTAAGACAAAGGGTTTAGTAAATCTTTTTGAGTCGATTTTTGGTCTTTTTCAAGGTTATTTTCACTAAATTCTTTGTTTTTGTACTGCACATTCCTCCATACTCGGACATGTTTCGTTCCAACCTGGGCCTCTCCATCTCTAATGTAGGTAGTTCCCTTGTTCAACTCTCTCCCAACCTTCATTTTTGACATGCACCAGGTGTTTTTCTCTGCAGTATATTTTTCGTAAGCATTGTAAAACTCCTTTTTGGTGATAAAGCTGCCTTTCTTTTCTTCCAATCTGTCCTGAATGTATGCTGCCAAAGAAGATCCCGATCTTTGCATTAAACTTTTCACTTCTTCTACTGATCTGTCGTAGCTAAACCCTTGATTTTCTTCCAATCTGTCTAACCCGTCCAGGGCATAATTTAGCAACCCCGACAGTTCTTCTTCAGTACTAATCTTATCTCCAATATTAGGAACGGTATTTTTATCTTTGCTCTTAAAAGAATTGGTACATTGCAATATTATCCATCTGGAGTAATAAGCATCGTCATTGGTTACAATCTGGGGAATCTGGTTAGTAGCAAAAACTAATTTAGCAAAGTTCCTAAAATGGAAATTATCCTGGAATTTATGTTCAGCTGAAATGCTTCCCCCACCTGTAGCCATCTTGAAATTTCCTGTCTCTTTGACATCTCTGAAAGAAAGATCATCACAAGAGTTAACCAGCTTTCCGTACAAACTTGCCTTGGAAAAATTTTTATACATCTCTTGCAGCCCGACTCCTGATATATTTTCTTCCCCAATAAAGTTTCCCAAAACGTTTAAGAACTGTGACTTTCCAGAATCTCTTTCTCCTTCAAGTAACAATGCTTTCTTATACTTGTAATCTCTCACTAGACAATACCCAATCCATTCTTGGATTACTGGAATATCTTCTGAGAAAAATACTCCTTCGAGAAATTTTTTTATCTTTGGGCAATCAGCTGCTTCGTCATAATCAACTGGAATCTTACTCAAAAAAGGAACTTCCGGGTTATGAGGTTTCAGCTCTCTTGTCTTTAGATTCAATATTCCATTGTTGATGCAAATTAAATCTTTATCATGGGAAGCAAATTCTTCTTTGGTTAAACCAACTTCGGAAGTGTTAATCTTTATCTTTTCTATTATTTCCCTGGTATAGTGGGACGTCATCAATTCTCTCAAGATCTTCTTTATCATCTTTTTGATAAGAATCTTTGCACCCTTTCGAGTGTAAAGTCCATCTTGAAAAATATATATCTGATCATCTCTGGTCCCTACGAAAGTTTTCAAATGATGTTTCTCTGAAATATAGTTCGCAATTTCTTCTATTCCCTCTTTTGGGTTTGATTCAAAGATTTTTCTCAATTTACTTTCTTTCCCATCTTCCTCTAACGCATTTGGTTTTTTAATTTCTTCCATAATTCCTGCTCATTCTTAGAGGAATGCCACGAGCAGGATAAGCTTAAGTGACACTCCTCTAAGAATTCAAGCATTATAAATTAATTGTTTTTATTATCGACCATTTGTAAATGTTTTAAGGTAGATTTTATCTGGTCCTTTTAATAGCTCCTTTATTTCTTTTTTATGAAGATAAAGATAAATTCGAATAACATCTTTTTCTTCAAGAACAATCGCTACATTCTTACCAATATCTTTTATAGGTTTCTTGTTTAGATCATCATCTTCTAAACTTTCAACGTTTCTGATATCTATTTCAATTCCAATCTTTTCTTCTTCTGTTTTATTTCCATCTGTATCAAAATGGATAAATCTTGTTTTCTTGAATTTTGACATATGATTTTTATTGTATTTTGTTTTCGACCTTTATTTGACTGCTAATCTCTACTGAACTTCTGACGCTCTGAAGTCCAGCAAGGATTAGACGTCAATAAATGGCCATCTAAGAGGTTTATGTTTTAATGAAATGCGTTTGCGACCCAATGTACCACCCCCCTATTTCGCTATTTCTGAACCCAGTACTTTACTGGCCTCCGAGGTGGTAAAATCGCTAAGTTTAGTGTTTTGTCGGTCCTGCGTCAGGTCCTATTCAATAAATACTCATAAAAGGTGCTTTTTTGGACTATTTTGCTGTCTGGCATCTCTTTCTTCTTTACATACAAAACCCATGCTTCCTCAGCTAAATTCTTTCTTAGCTTTTTTCTTTTGCCT
This sequence comes from uncultured Candidatus Saccharibacteria bacterium, assembly GCA_964607015.1. Taxonomy (GTDB): domain Bacteria; phylum Patescibacteriota; class Minisyncoccia; order Minisyncoccales; family JAGGXC01; genus CAYUNN01. Next base: position 345 of record CAZSHN010000032.1, on the reverse strand, counting down.
TTGAAGACATCAACAAAAGCGTGGACCAAAGAATCAAAGGTTGTGTTACAGGGGTTCTGATTTCTGTAGTGGTAAAACTGCTCTGAAACTTCGTTGAACTTTTTATACTTTTTTCTAAGTAGGTTTTCCTTTTCATCAAAGATTTCCCACTTATCTTTTTTCTTTTTAAAATGACTCATGGTCTTTAATTATATTTATTAATTACTGCAGGAACGGATTCACGAGGCACTAATTCTTGGTATGTACCATTCATCTCGCGAACCCATTTTTGAAGTTATTAACATTGACAAATTGGGAAATATCTTTTACGATTAAGGGGCGTGATAAACGCAAAAAGCGTTTGTT
>CAZSHN010000031.1:3028-4265 GCA_964607015.1 uncultured Candidatus Saccharibacteria bacterium | reverse complement strand
GCAATATCGCCATTAACATCAGAGGAATTATTAATGATAGTAAAATCACATCCCTGATAAGCATTACAGTCAGTTTGAGGAGAACAATTATCTCCCAAACTACATTCTATTTCAGCTACTGGCTTTTCTCCAGACCCAATAATTATCGCTTCATCATCATCGTCATTGTCGTCATCCGGCGGAAGATCTCCATTTTCTTCATCATCGACAATATCTTCTGGTTCTGGAGGATTATTTCCTTCTTCCTCTTTTTCTGAAAAATAGAAAAGTCCGATTGCAACAGACAAACAAAGAATTGCAACAACTACAGTAAGAAGAGCTAATTTGTCTTTATTATTCTCTACAAAAATAACCATTATCTAAATTATAAGAGATTTATAACTATTAATAAAGAACTAAAGAAAGATACCAGTCAAGAATTTGACTTCCCCAGAAAAAAGCAATAAAAGCACCAATTATCAAGAAAGGGGCAAAAGGAACCTCTGACTTTAGTTTCTTTTTCTTAAAGAGGATCAGTATTACTCCTATTATAGCACCGGAAAAGAAAGAAAGAAAGAAAGCAACTAAGACCTGAGGGAAGCCAAGGAATAGTCCAAGCAAGAAAGCCAACTTAACATCACCAAACCCCAACCACTTCCCTCGCGACAACAAGAAAATAATTAAGAAAAATGCTGTTATTCCAAAAGCAGAAGGAAGATGATTGTAAATTAAATCTTGAATATTAATAAGATTATATAAAAGGGTAATAAAAATAGCAGGATAAACAATCTTGTCTAAAATCAAAAAATGCTTTAAATCGTAAACGAAAATAATAGCAAAGAAGCAGAAAATTACAACAAGATAAACAAAGTCAATTACATTTAAAATATTAAAAGCATTCAACTTATAATTTAAAAGAAATGCAAACAAGAAACCAAAAAACAACTCCACTAACGGATACTGAAAAGATATTTTTTTAGAACAATACCTGCACTTTCCTTTTAAAAATAAAAAGCTTAGAACGGGAACTAGATCCTTTGTTCCAAGCTCATGTTTGCATTGAGGACAAAAAGAACGTCCTCTTAACGAACTTTCTTTTTTGTCTAATCTATAAATAAAACAATTCAGAAAAGAGCCAACAGTTAGCCCTAGTAAAAAAAATAATAAGGTAAAGACAATATTCATTCTCTATTATTCAATCTAATCTATACATCTATTTTAATAGAAATTAACAATTATTACAATGAAAAGGAAAACC
>CAZSHN010000031.1:0-2928 GCA_964607015.1 uncultured Candidatus Saccharibacteria bacterium | reverse complement strand
AGGGTATTCAGTCTCCTCGTCGTAATACATCTCCATTGCTAAACTAATTTGTCTAATATCAGATTCTCTTTTAGCGTCACGGGCTTTTGCTCTTGCTCCACTTAGTGAAACCAAAACGATTGAGGCCAAAATACCAATAATTGCAATAACTACCAATAACTCAATCAAAGTAAAACCCTTTTGTTTGTTTATTTTTATCATGATTAACTTCTTTCAATTATTTTGCTGTTCTTTATTCGACCTTTTTATTTTTTAATAAAATATCTTCTTTAATATTATATACATTTTAACACTTTTATCTAAGAAAATACTGTGGAAAACTAATCAAATTGCAGTAATTGTCCCGTAAATCGGCAAAAGAATAGAACCGATAATAATTCCTACACCTCCACCAAGAATAGCAATCAAGGCAGGCTCTAATATCCTTAGAAGAGCATCCAACCCTCTTTCAACTTCTTTCTCGTAGAAAGTTACTACATTCTCCAAGGTGCTATCAAGTGTTCCAGTCTTTTCCCCCACCATTACCATCGTTGTAAACATCGGAGGGAATAATTCTGGGAAAAGCTTAAATCCAGCAGAAATTCTCTCTCCTTTTTTAACCCCACTTGTTGTCGCTCCAACAGCCTGTTCATAAGCGTAATTATTAATAACTGACCCGCTAATCTCCAAAGCTTTTGCAATTGGCAATCCTCCCGCAATAAGAGTAGAAAGATTTTCTGATAAACGAGCTACATAAAACTTTTTTGCAAAACTTTTAACAACAGGAATTTTAAGAAGGATCCTGTCTCTTCTTTTTCTTCCTTCTCCCTTCTGAGAAAGTTTAAAAAGAACTCCCATTCCTGCAAAAATCACCACCACAGTAATTATTCCTAAAGTACTTCTTATGAAGTCTGTTCCAGCAAGAATTATCTTAGTACTAATCGGAAGTTCTGTTTTTACTCCTTCAAGAACAGTAGTAAGTTGAGGAATAACATAAAAGGCCATCAGGAAAATAACGAATATCATCATCACCACAATTAAAGCAGGATACATTAATGCTCCTTTAACCTTTGACCTTAATTCATATTCTCTTTCTAGATGATCGGCCAAATAATTCAAAGCTTCGGAAAGCTTACCAGAAGCTTCTCCGGCTTTTACCATATTGATATAAAAATCATTGAAAAGTTTTGGATATTCTGCCAATGCCTGAGAGAAAGAAATTCCGCCTTCAATACTTTCTGATATTTTAATAAGCTTTTCCTTAAATTTAGGCTGCTCTTGTTGCTCTGCCAAAGTTCTTACTGACTCAATCAAAGGAACCTTTGACTGAAACATAATTGCGAGCTGACGAGAAAAAGCTACAATATCTTTTAACTTTGCATCCCCGCCAATTCCTATATCCTTCGCATAAAGAGGCTTGCTCTCTTCTTCTTCTAAGTGAGTGACATAAAGATCATGCCTTTGAAGCAAAGTAACGGCTCCTTCTCTAGAACCAGCCTCTACTACTCCCGTCCTCATTCTTCCATCTTTGCTTCTGGCTTGATAATTAAAACGCATAGTAAATATTAATTAGCTTTTAGTTAAATTCCTTAACTCTGTAGGGCTTGTTGAGTAGCCCAAAGCACTCTTTATTGAAATTTCTCCTTTCTTAACAAGGTTCGCCAATGCCCTGTTCAAAGAAATCATTCCCTCGTCAGCAGAAGTTTCAACAACTAATGGTAACTCATGAATCTTGTTATCTCTAATCAAGCTAGATACTGCCGGGTTTGCAATTAATATCTCACAAGCAGGAATTAACCCTCCGCTTAATCTTGGAATTAATCTCTGAGAGATAACTCCAAGCAAAGAACTGGAAAGCTGAGACCTTACCTGTCCTTGTTGGGCAGAAGGAAAACTATCTACAATTCTATGAATTGTCTGAGAGGCAGAATTAGTATGAAGAGTAGCAAAAACTAAATGCCCAGTTTCTGCAGCAGTAATAGCAGTAGAAATAGTTTCCGGGTCTCTCATTTCTCCTACCATAATTACATCTGGATCCTGCCTGAAAGCAGACCTCAAAGCTTTAGCAAAACTATGAGTATGTTGATGAACCTCTCTTTGATCAAAAATACATTTCTTATCCTTAAAAGTATATTCAATAGGATCTTCAATAGTTATCACGTGATCAGTCCTGTTCTCATTTACCTCTTCCAGTAAACTAGCTAAAGTAGTTGACTTACCATGACTACTAGGACCAGTCATCAAAACAAACCCCTGGTTCGGCTTAGTAAATCTTCTTAAGCTAGTAGGTAAATTCAACTCTTCAATAGTAGGAATTTTCTGAGGAATTAATCTCAAAGCAACGCTAATTCCATCTTTTTGAAAAAAGACATTGACTCTAAACCTTGACCTGTCTTCAAAGTTGTAGGAAAAATCAAGTTCTTTTTCCCTTAAAAACATTTCTTGCTGTTTTTCTGTCATTAAAGCAAAAGCAATTCCTTTTGTATCTTCTGGAGCCAATACCTCTTTTTTAATCAAAGGAGAAAGAGATCCTGATATTCTCAAGACTGGTGGATGGCCTGTTGAAATATGAAGATCCGACGCTTGAGACTTGATTGACAGAAGCAAGAGATCGTCTAATTGTTGTTTGTAATCTTTACTCATTTTCTTTTAATATTTTCTTAATTTCCTCAACTAATTCCGTAGGAGTATAGTGAGCTTTTATTAAATACTTGGTTGCTCCCAAGTCCAGCCCTTTCATTACTTCCTGTTTTTGACTGAGGTTAGAAAGAATAATAACAGGCAATTCTTTAAATTCTTTCTTTTTTCTCATCTTCTTTAGAACCTCCCATCCGTCTAAATTCGGCAAGATTATATCTAAAACCAGAAGGTCTGGCTTGAACTCTTCTAATGCATCTAAAACCTTGTCTCCTTCTGTTACTAATTTAACCTTATAACCTGACTTCTCTA
>CAZSHN010000030.1:2933-4454 GCA_964607015.1 uncultured Candidatus Saccharibacteria bacterium | reverse complement strand
AATTTAGTAGAAGAAATTGTTTGTTTTGCATTAACAACATTACTTATTTCTGTATTGATATAAGATTTATGATTATCTAAAGTGGTTTTGTCAGAGGCAGAAACCGTATCACGATACTCTATGCTATTACAAAAACCTCTTATCTCCTCTAAAGCGTTATAAATATCATTTAAATAACCATTAAAACCAGTCAAAGCTTCGTCAATCTCATTATAAGAACCACTTCTTGCTGCGATAAGATCTGATTCTGCTTTTTCTTTCCTGTCTTCAATAATATTTTTCTGCTGTTTTACATTCGTACTTTCTTGATCGTTACTAGAAAAATATTCTCTCTGAATAGAATCAATATCATTATAAGCATTAATAATCTTAAGATAGGAAGTTTCTAAAACGTTAAGAGCGTCTTCGTAAGCTGACTCTAAATTATTTTCAGCGGTTTCTTCAACGTTCTCTAAATTGTCTTTTGCTTCTTCGTAAGCTATTTCCGCATTCCTAACTTCTGTTTCTGCGCTCTCAATTTCTTCTTGGCTAGCCCCAGCTATTAATTTATCCAATTCTGCTTGAGCAAGGGCGAGATTCGCTTCCGCTTCTTGTAGCTGAATATAAAGCTGATCAGTATCAAGTTCAATTAATTCTTGACCTTCTTCAACTTCATCACCCTTTTTTACATAAATATTTTTAATATCTCCCGCTTCTTTGAAACCAAGATTAAGCTCTTCTCCTTTTTTAATTTGACCAATTACCGAAACCTCTCTTATAACGTTGCCAATTTTAGCTTTCTCAGAATTATAGGAACTTTCTTCTTCACTAAAGAAAAAAGCATACACTCCTCCTCCTATTAACAAAATAAGGAGTCCGATAACAATATAGCGATATTTAGACAATAAATTAATCATATTTTTAAATAATTCGTTTAATTAATTATTTTAACATAAATTAAAATTTTAAAAAGCAGGATTTTTCCTGCTTTTCCAAGGACAATTGATAAAAATATTATTATAATTCTTCTTTTCCTTTAATAAATTTCTGATATTCAAAGTAAGAATAGACCATCACATAAAAAACACCTGAAAGCAAAGGAGCCAAGAAAATATAAATTGCATAATCAGCAAAAACAATTCCAAGCAAAGAAATAATTCCTACGGCTTTAAATATTTTCCCTCCTAATTTATTGGTTTTATCCCAAACCTCATCGCTACTTAATGTCCAGGGAGTCCTAATCCCAATAAACCAATTTCTTTTAGCTCTCTCTAGAACAGTACCGGTGTAAAAAATAAATAAACCAATAGCAGGAATTATTGCAGCAGTCATGTCAAATCGATAATTCAAATTCCAAAGCAAAGTGAGAGAATAAATATAAAAAAGAAAAAGTATTATTACTAAAATTAAGTTTTCGAAATAACCCCTAAACTTCTCAATGTTTTTCTTTAAAGGGTCTATTCTAGGAATAAAGATAAACATTAGAAAGATAATCAAGGAAACAATCGGCATCAAGAATAAGCCCCAAAACTTAGACATACT
>CAZSHN010000030.1:0-2833 GCA_964607015.1 uncultured Candidatus Saccharibacteria bacterium | reverse complement strand
CCAACGTTCATTCCGTAAATACCGGAAATCGCCGAAGGAAAACTAACTAAAATAGTAAAGACAGTAAGAATGTTAATAATCTTATTCAACTTATTAGATAATAAGATTACATAATAACTTCTAATATTTGATATTGTTTTCAAGGAAGACTTACAAAGATTAAATCCCTGATTTGCTTCTACAACCAAATCTTCTAAAATCTCTTTATCTTGTTCAAAGAAATTTATTTTTCTAATAACTCTATCGTATAGTAAGTTTATATAATAATAAGAAGAAACAAAATCATTTAAAATATCTTCTTGTTCTAATAAAAGCTTCAGGTCCTTTTCTCTCATCTCGTCAATGCTTAATCTTTTTCTTGCTTGAACCTCTTTAACAATACTAACAGTAGTTTTTTCAAAATCTTCATTGATTAAAGAAAAAAGTTTAATTAAACATTTTAATTTCTGAGTAGTAGAAAACTCAATCTCACCACTTAAAATTTTATCTACAAAATTTGGCTTTTTTTCTGAGAGAGTGATAATAAAACTTTTACCTATTACTATTAAATAGGTCCCAACAAGATGATTCTCAATGTTAAATAAAATATTGGTAAAAATATATTGAGTACCGTCAACAGAATCAATTCTTGGAATTTCGTTTTGATCGAGACCAGAAGTTAAATTTCTTTTATCTAGTTTTAATTTTTCAACTAAAAATTTTATTTCCTTTTTAGTGGGACTAACAGCATTAATCCAACACCCTACTTTAAACTTCGGGATCTCTTTAATAACTTTATCCTGAACTGTTTTTTTATAATAACTAATCATAATTAATTATTACCAGAGTCTTTTCTGAGAAAAGAATCGAGCAAGATCTTTAGCTTTTTTATTTCCTTGACTAGTTAGAGTAAAGAAAGTTTTCGGATCTCCTTTTACTAACTTTCTTTTTCTTAAAGTTCTCAAGGGTCGATCCAGTTTCCGAGAGTCAGGCCAATTAGAATAATTGAAAAAAGAAAATGCTTTCGGAAAAAAAGTAAAACACTCTTCAATCAATCTTTCAAAAGTACATTTTTCTTGTTTTGAGTTTACTGAATAAATACAAAAAAGAATTAATTGATTAATTCCCATCTTACTATAAACTTCTTCGTCAAAACTCTTTTTCTTGCTAGCCGGCTTCTTTACCATAATTATATTATAATAACTCATTTTAAAAGAAATAAAAAGAGGTAAACTTAATTTTAAAGTTTACCTTTTAGATAGAAAAAGAGAGGTATCTTATCAGCAAAACGCCGAATACTACTAAGAGAGCACTGTCCACTCTGTCAAGAAGACCACCATGTTTTTGTAAAAGACTACTAAAATCTTTTATATTTAAGGTTCTTTTGACAAAAGATTCAATCAGATCACCAAAGAAGGCACAGCTAGCAAGTATAAAGCTAAATAATAGAGCTTCTCCAAAATTAAGATTAAAAACATTAGAAGTGACTAATAACATAATAGTTACTATGGTTATGCTGACAATAAATCCAGCAAAAGTCCCTTCTACAGTTTTATTAGGAGAAATTTTACTTGCTATTTTACGTTTTCCAAACATTTTACCTATAAGGTGAGCAGAAGAATCAAACATTCCAGCAACTACTAAAGGTAGTAAAACCCAAAGTATTCCATTCTCAAAAGATTTTAGATAATAGAATGCTAGAAGAGCTAAGCAAAAGTAGACCGAAAAACTCACTAGAGTTAAAACTTTAGAAAAAGTGATTTCTCTTTCTTCTTTTATCTTCCTAAATACCGAATATATCTCTGATATTCCTATAAAAATAAGGACGATTATTCCAATCAGGAATAAAATGGGTGGAAGAAAAAGAAATACGGCACCAATAATAATTATTGCGATACCAATAGTTAGTCTATTTTCGTAAAGCTTTTTTGCTCTTTCATAATTACCCCCTCTTTTCTCTTTTACGATATTTTCATTTTTCAAAGTACATCACCTCGCTAGCACAATCCTACCATTAATGTCTGTTATGTCAATAAAAAATCCCACTTTTGTGGGATATTATTTTCTTGTTAATTTGCTCCAATTCTCTTTTGGTTTATAACGTTCAGAACCAGCCTTACAAAGCGGGCACTCCGATGGATCTACTGCCCAGATCTCCTTTTCAACCAAAGCAATAACAACAGCTTCTACTTTTTCACCTTCATCGTCGAAGACATAACAAACTCTTTTTTCTGGAGGGCGATGAACCAATGTTCCGATTACCGGTAAAAAATTAACATGATTCTTATTCCCTTCTCTTATTGCTTGTCTAACAGCTTTAAAAGTGTTGCTAGTAGTAATCAATTCTTCTATCTGAAGAACGGTTGCTCCTTCTGGAATTTCAAACTTCTTCCAAATTTGCTTTTTCGGATCCTTGGGATCTTTTTGAGTATATCCATGATAAAGACCAAGCTCTTTTGCAACTTCGTAAGAAAAAGTTATTGCAGAATAAGAAGAACCAACTACCCATTGAGCACCATCTTCTAAAACTCCGAATCGTATCAGCTGATTAGCTAGCTGGCCAGCAAGAATAGAGTTGATGTTTGGCATCTTAAGCAACTTAGGGCAAGAGAAATAGCCGTTACTACAAAAGCCAGAAGCTAATTCAGCATGAGGGTTTTTAAGGTCACCATTGTGATACCAATATGCATCAGCAATCTCAAACCATTTTAGAATTTCACTTTCCGGTAAATCTTCTCTCAAGCCAGAGGAGTAAGGAGCTAGTTTCCTAAGATCATCCATGCTTTTAATGTCACCCAATATTGGCATATTATTCCTCATCCATTGCTTGCTGGATTTCAGCTACAATTGCATC
>CAZSHN010000029.1:0-4509 GCA_964607015.1 uncultured Candidatus Saccharibacteria bacterium | reverse complement strand
AAGAAATGGTTGAACAGGCAAGGGAAATGATCCAATGGATTCCCAATGGTTGCATTAAACTTCCAATAACTAAAGAAGGATTAAAAGCAGCTAGCATTGTTACCAAAGAAGGAATCCCTGTTAACATGACTCTTTGCTTTTCTCAAGAACAAGCAGCAGCTGTTTATGCTGCTACAAAAGGATCTAAAGCCTCTGTCTTTGTATCTCCTTTTATAGGAAGGTTAGATGATAGAGGAGAAAATGGAATGGATTTAATCCAAAATATTTTAAAAATGTATGAGAAAGGAGATGGTCGTGTTTTGGTTTTAGCTGCCAGTATTAGAAGTTTAGATCACCTGTTAACTAATATAAAATTAGCTTGCCCTTTGATTACTGTTCCTTTTAAAGTAATAAAAGAATGGGGAGAAAAGGATTTTATTCTACCAGACGATGATTTTGTTTATTCTCCTGAATTAAAAGAAATACCTTTTAAAGATATTTCTTTAGATGAGAAATGGGAAGAATATAATATTCATCATGAATTAACTGATGTTGGTTTAGAAAAATTCTCAGCTGACTGGAAATCAGTAATTAAATAAAAATGGAAGAGAGAAAGAAGAAAGAAATTGAATACTACGATAATCAGGCTGAAAAAGAAATAGAAGAAGGTGAGTTCAAAGGAGATTTTGAAGGATTTGATCCTACTATCTTGAGTAGTTATTCTTTTTGTTATCAATTACTAGAAAAACATTGCAAAGATAAAACAATATTAGATTATGGGTGTGGAAATGGAGTCCATTCTATTTTTCTTGCTAAATTAGGAAAGAAAGTTATTGGAATTGACTTGTCTCAAAAAGCTATTTCTTTAGCAAAGAAAAAGATTAAAATCAATAATTTAGAAGAAAAAACCGACTTCCTTGTAATGGATTGTGAGAGCTTAGGATTTCCTGACAACCACTTTGATGTTATTTTTGACGGAGGAACTTTTTCTTCTTTAGATCTGGAAAAAGCATTGCCTGAGCTTTCTCGAGTTTTAAAGGAAGACGGGCTTCTTGTTGGAATCGAAACACTAGGTCACAACCCTTTGACTAACCTTAAAAGAAAGGTTAATAAGAAAGTAGGGAAGAGAACAGAATGGGCGGTAGAGCATATCGTAAAAATGGAAGATTTCAAGAAGGCTAATAACTATTTTGAGAAAGTAGAAAATCATTACTTCCATCTTATGTCTTGGATTGTTTTTCCTTTTTTAAGATTTCCAGGATTTATTTATCTGCTAAGATTTTTAGAAGGAATAGAAAAGATTTTATTGAAAGCCTCTTTCTTAAAGAAATATGCCTTTAAAACAGTTTTTATTTTTTCAAAGAAATGATTAAAAGAATTTTTGACATAGTAGCTTCTTTTGTTGGTCTTTTACTCTTATCTCCCTTACTAATAATAATTACTTTCTTGATCAAAAGGGATTCAAAAGGCCCTGTTTTTTATAGAGGAGTGAGAGTTGGAAGAAAAGGAAAGAAGTTTAAAATATTTAAATTCAGAACAATGGTTCCGGAAGCAGATAGAATAGGAGGACCTTCTACTTCTGCTGACGATACCAGATTGACTGAAGTTGGTAAGTTTTTAAGAAAAAGAAATTTAGATGAATTTCCTCAATTAATTAATGTCCTGAAAGGGGATATGAGTTTTGTTGGACCAAGACCAGAAATTCCTCAAGAAATTGAACAATATCCCGAAGAGCAGAAAAATGTTATCTTAAGCGTAAGACCAGGAATTACTGATTTAGCTTCTCTTAAGTTTCCTCATGAAGAAGAAATCCTTAAAGGAAGTAAGGATGCGCACCAGGCTTACAGAGAAAAGATTCAACCAGAAAAGATAAAGCTTGGAATGAAATATGTAAAAGAAAGATCTTTTTGGTTAGATATTAAAATAATAATTAAAACAATATTTACTGCTTTAAAATGAGTGAATTAGCTGACAAAGCAAGAGAAATAAGGAAAAAAGCGGTTACGATGGTCTATAACGCAAATAGCGCTCATTTGGGTTCAATAATGTCTGCAATAGACATTCTTACTGTTCTTTATTTCAAAACAATGCGCATTAATCCTAATGAGCCACTAGACGATAAAAGAGATAGATTTATTCTAAGCAAAGGACATGCTGTCGCTGGATTATATGCTACTCTTTCTTTGAGAGGATATTTTGATGAAGAAGTTTTAGGAGGATATTGTCAGGATGGAAGTGAATTAGCAGGGCATTCAACCATAGGTTGTGTTCCAGGAGTAGAAGCTTCAACTGGATCTCTTGGCCATGGACTTCCAATGGCAGTTGGAATGGCTTTAGCAGGAAAAAGGGATAAAAAAGATCATAGAGTGTTTTGTTTGATGTCAGACGGAGAATGCCAGGAAGGATCTAATTGGGAGGCAGCTTTATTTGCTAGCCATCATAAGTTAGATAATTTAGTTGCCATTATAGATTATAATAAGATACAGGCTTTAGGAAGAACAAATGAAGTATTAAATTTAGAACCTTTTGTTGAGAAATGGAAAGATTTTGGCTGGGGAGTAAAAGAAGTTGATGGGCATAACCTTGAAGAGATTGAACAATCTTTATCAAAAATTCCTTTTACCGAAAACAAGCCAAACTTATTAATTGCTCATACTGTTAAAGGAAAAGGAATATCATTTTTAGAAGATACTTTGCTCTCTCATTACAAACAACTTGAGGAAGAAGAATACAAAAAGGCGATTAAAGAATTAGAACAATGAGAAATACTTTTGTAAAAACATTAACTAAAATTGCTGAAAAAGATAAAAACGTTTATCTCTTAACCGGAGATTTAGGTTATTCTTTGTTTGATGATTTTAAAAAAAGATTTCCTGATCAGTTTGTTAATTGCGGCGTAGCCGAGCAAAACATGATAGGGGTTGCTGCAGGATTAGCATTGGAAGGAAAAGAAGTTTATGTTTACTCTATTGTTCCTTTTGTAACAATGAGATGCTTTGAGCAGATAAGAAATGATGTTTGTTATCAGGATCTAGATGTTAATCTTATTGGAGTAGGAGCAGGATTTGCTTATGGTTCTTTGGGTTCTACTCATCATGCAATTGAAGATATTGCTATTTTAAGAACTTTACCTAATATGACCGTTTTGTCTCCGGCCGATCCGATAGAAACAGAAAAGTTAGTTTATTGCTCTTATCAAACTTCTCATCCAACTTATCTTAGATTATATCGAAGCGGTGAAAAGAATTTATATCAAGAAGAACCAAATATTGAAATAGGCAAGCCGTCTATTGTTAAAGAGGGGAGCGATGGACTGATTATAGCGACAGGAGTAAATGTCGGTCTTGGGTTGGAAGTAGTTGAGAAATTAAAAGAATTAAATTATAATTTTAAGTTAATTAGTCTTCATACATTAAAACCAATAAATAAAGAGTCTCTGTTAAAAGAAATAGAAGGGATTGATAAAATATTTACTTTAGAAGAACATAATATTATTGGTGGATTGGGATCATCGGTTGCTGAGATTATTTCAGAGTCTGATTGGAATGGTTTTTTTGAAAGAATAGCTATTCCTGATCGCTATCCTTCTAAAGTAGGAAGTTCAGATTATCTTAGAATAGAAAATAAACTAGATGTAGGAAGTATAACAGAGAATATATTAAGTAAAATTAGAAAATAATATGTCTTATAAAGTTCCATTTGTTAACTATCCACTCCAATATAGTAAAATCAAAGAAGAAATAGATAATACCTTCCATAGAATAATGGAAAGCGGTGATTTGATTTATCGTAATGATTTAATTAAGTTTGAGAATGATATTTCTTCTTTTGTTGGAAAGAAATACGGAATTAGTACGGGAAGTTGTACCGGAGCTTTATTTTTATCTTTGTATGCCAATGGAATTGGTCCGGGAGACGAAGTGATTACTGTTGATCATACTTATATTGCAACAATAGATGTTATTAAGCGTTGCGGAGCAAAACCTGTTCTTGTTGATGTAAGAGATGATTTTAATATGGCCCCTGATTTATTAGAAGAAGCAATCACTGAGAAAACAAAAGCAATAATGCCAGTTCATCTTAATGGTCGTTGCTGTAAAATGGATAGAATAATGGAAATTGCTGAAAAACATAATTTGATAGTAGTTGAAGATGCTGCCCAGTCTCTGGGAGCAAAATATAAAGGGGAGCCATCTGGTTCTTTTGGAAAAACAAGCTGTTTTAGTTTTTATCCCGCTAAGATTCTTGGTTCCTATGGAGAAGGAGGGATGGTTTGTGTAGACGATGATCAGTTAGCTGATAGATTGTATTATTTAAGAGACCATGGAGAGAAACCTTCTTATAAAAAAAGCGAAGAAGAGAAGGAGAGTAAAGGTGGCAAGATTTATACTTATGGATTTAATACTATCTTAGATAATCTTCAGGCAGCTTTTCTAAATGTAAAATTTAAACATTTTCCAGAATGGATAGAGAGAAGAAGAGAAATAGCAAAAAGATACAATGAAGGGCTTGCTAATATCAATGGTCTTG
>CAZSHN010000028.1:0-4597 GCA_964607015.1 uncultured Candidatus Saccharibacteria bacterium | reverse complement strand
TTAAAAGGTTAAAACCCCCGTTAAGCAAAAAAGAAATAAGCCCACAGACAAACATATAAAAAAGCCAGACAAAGATAAGCATTCTTACTAAGTCAACTGACCGAAAATCAGATCTTGTTAAAATAAAGAACAAGGCAAAGAAACCACAAAAAACACCCCACAATATCAATCTGGGAAGGAACTTTCTCAAATAATAATTCCTTTTTCCCATACTTTTTTATTTTAAATATTTAACTTTAGAAATGTTGTGTTCTTCTAGTGTTCTACTGAAGATGGTTTCTCCTTCAGGAGTAGAAAGATAATAAAAGTAATCACTATCTTTATAATACAATGAAGCAAGAATGCTTTCAAACCCTGGATTGCAGATAGGTCCCAACGGCAGACCTCTGTATTTATAAGTATTGTAAAAAGAGTCTATCTGGGTTTCTTCTTTAGAGATCCTGGTAGAATCTCTTCCAGTTATATAAGCAATAGTAGCGTCTACCTGAAGAGGCATTCCTATTTCCATCCTTTTCCATAGAATACCTGCTACTATTTTTTTATCTTCTAATGTTCTCACTTCTTTCTCAAGTAAAGAAGCCATGGTGATAATCTCAAATATCGACTTGTCTTGATTATTAATCTCTTCTCTTATTTCTAAATCTATTTTCTCGTCCAAATTTCCAATCATTATTTCAGCTACATCTTGCGGCGTAGCTGACTTTTCTAAATAATAAGTATCCGGAAAAAGATAACCTTCAAGATTTCGTTCTTCTGGTTTATCTTTTAAAACGTCGAACTTTTCTGAAAGTAATTCATGTTCTCTAAAAGAACCAACAAGAGAAAGAAATTCTTGGGAAGAAAAAAATCCCTCTTCTTCTAAATAATCAGCAACATCTTTAATGTTCCACCCTTCTATTATTGTAATTTTTTCTCTTAATATTTCTCCCTTGTAAATTTTTTCAGCAATTTCTACCACACTCATGGAAGGCGATATTAAATAATCTCCTGCTTTTAAGCTCTTGCTACGATTAGTTAAAAAAACATAAGAGCGAAAGAAATTTCTGTTTTTAATTAATCCTTGTCTTTCTAGTTCAATAGAAATTTCTTCTACCCCCTCCCCTTTCTCAATTGAAAAAACCTCTTCGTTCGTAGAGTTTTCATCAACAGGAATATAAATTCCTTGCCAGAAGTATATAAGAGTAAAAGAAATAAGAAATATTAATAATAGAATTTTTTTCATACTAGTTGTTTCTAATTAAAGGAACGAAAGCAAACCCAGGAAATTCTTTTTTCTCAAAGTCATTCTCTGATTTTTTAATATAGAGCCAGATAGAATTAGCTATTGGAGTAACGATCCTACCTCCAATTTTTAATTGCTCTTTCCAGGAAGAAGGGATCTTTTCTTCGGCAGCAGCAGAACACAGTATTTTGTCAAAAGGAGCTTCTTTTGGAAAACCCAAAGAACCATCAGCGCAAACAAAGTCAGCTATTCCTTTTTCAACAAAACTATACTTAGAAGCATTCTTCCGGCCGAACTCTGCTAATTCTGGAACTAACTCAACTCCAATAACTTTCCCTTCCTCTCCAACTATTTCAGAGAGCAAAGAAGTAGTCCAACCAGAACCAGAACCAATATCAAGAATCTTGTCACCTTTCTCTGGTTTTAATTTCTCTATCATAAAAGCAACGACAAGGGGCTGAGATATTGTCTGACCATGTCCAATGGAAAATGCTTCGTTTACACCAGCAAAGCCCTTACTTTCTTCTGGCATAAAATCTGCTCTTTCTACTTTTTTAAATGCCTCAATAATTCGAGGTGTCTTGAGGTAATCGTCTTCAATTAACGAATCAATTAAATTATTCATATCTTAAAGCTTCAATCGGACTTAATTTAGATGCTTTTTTAGCAGGGTAAATTCCAAAAACTAATCCTACTATTGAAGCAACGCCGAATCCTAAAATTATCGCTTTCCAAGAAATGAAGAATCCCCATCCAGAGCCAAGCATTCTTCCTAAAACTAACCCTCCTACAAAAGAAAGAAGTACTCCGGAAATAATACCAATAATTCCTCCGACTAAAGTAAGGGTAATTGCTTCCATTAAAAATTGTAACAAAATATCTTTTCTTTTAGCTCCTACTGCTTTTCTAAGTCCTATCTCTTTAGTTCTTTCAGTCACAGACACTAACATAATATTCATTATCCCAATTCCCCCAACAACTAAAGCAATAGCAGCCACGCTTGAAAGAAATAAAGTAAAAATACCTGTCACCATTTTCAACATATCAGCTGCCTCCTTTTGACTCATTACTTTAAAATCGTCCTTTGCTGGGTCTCCTTCTGGATTATAAATATTGTGCCTTTCTCTCAAAAGAACTTTAATATTTTCTACCGCTTCTTCTAGCACTTCTTCGTTCTCTGCTTGAGCAATGATTTGATTAATATGATCTCCTCCTAATAAAAAACTTTGAGCGGTAGTTATTGGAACATAAACTATATCGTCAAAACTAAAAAACATTTGATTCCCCACTTCTTCTAAAACACCTATTACTCGAAAATTAGTTTTCTGAATTCTTATTTTTTCACCAACAGGATTCTCGCCCCCAAATAAATCCTTGCTAATCTGATATCCAAGCAAGGCTACCCGAGTATTGCTCCTTACATCTAGTTCCGTCATCTCTCTGCCAAGAATTGTTTTGGTCTTATCTATCTTTAAAGCTGCAGGAGTAGTTCCAATAAAAGTTACCTTTTTGTCTATATCTTTATGAAGCACTCTTCCTGTCCCCATCACCATAGGAGCAGTTTCTTTGATCGTCGGCAGTTTTTCAATTGCCTCCGCATCGCCCAATTTCATCGTTTTAATCTCCATTGTTTCTGCCATGCTTTGCATCATTGATTGTTCTTTTGGGTCAAAAGAGCCCGGTTCAATAAAAATATTATTAGAACCCATAGACATAATTTGACCAACAATCAAATTCTCTGCTCCTTCACCAAGAGACATAGTGGAAACAACCGCAGCAATACCAATAATAACTCCAAGCATGGTCAAGAAAGACCTTACTTTGTTAGTCTTTAGTCCAACAATTGCTGTTTTAAGAGTATATAATAATTTCATAAAAAATTATTTTATTAATCCGTCTTTAGCAAATCTCCTATGGGCAACTTCTTCATCACTGATTATCTTTCCGTCTTTTAATACAACGATTCTTTTCGCCATTTCAGAAGTATATTTTTCATGAGTTACCAAAACAACTGTATGACCCTCATCATTAATTTTTTGTAAAATATCCATTATCTGTTGACCTGACTTACTATCAAGATTTCCTGTTGGCTCGTCTGCAAAAATTATAGAAGGATTATTAACCAAAGCTCTAGCAATAGCGACTCTCTGTTTTTCACCACCAGATAACTGATTGGGATAATGATTTATCCTATGAGAGAGGCTAACTGCTTCTAGTGCTTTCTTTGCTTTTTCTTCTTCCACCTCTTTAGATACCCCAGAATAAACCAAAGGAAGCCTAACGTTGTCCCAAACAGTAGTTCTGCGTAACAGATTAAAGGTTTGAAAGACAAACCCTATCTGCTTATTTCTTAATCTAGCTAATTCATCGTCGTCAAAATCATCAATACTTTCTCCTCTAAATTCACAAATGCCAGAAGTAGGTCTGTCCAAGAGACTAATAATATGCATCAAAGTAGATTTTCCTGATCCAGAAGGACCCATAATTGCAACAAATTCTCCCTCTTCAATATCAAAAGAAACCCCGTCCAGGGCAACCGTAGGAACATTACCAGAGTAAATCTTTTTGAGGTCTCTTGTTTTAATCATTATTCTTCTTCTTTAATGTAAGTTACCACCTCTTCTCCTTCTTTTAGGCCGGATAATATTTCTACTCTTCCTTCGCTTCCTCTTAACCCGGCTTCTATCTCTCTTTCTTCAAATTCTCCGTCAACTATAATTCTCACAATCTCCTTTCCTTCTTTTTGCTCTACTGCTCTCCAAGGAATAGTAAGTACGTTTTCTCTTGAACCAGAAATAATAGTTGCATCCGCTGTCATTCCTGGCTTTATTTTTTCTTCACTAGTATCAATGCTGATTCTAGTTTTATAATAAACTACTCCTGAGATTATGGTACCAGTAGGATCAATCTCTAACACTTTTCCTTCAAAATTAGCTCCAGGAAAAGCATCTAAAGAAATATTACATTTATTGCCGACATCAATTTTACTAATATCTGCTTCCGGAATATCTGCTTCAATCTGAAATGGTTGGTCAGGTATTAACAAAACAACGGACTCAGCTATAGAAACCTGCTCACCTAGCTCTTTTTTAATATCTCCAATCTGACCATCTAAAGGAGCTCTAATAACAGCTTTTCTTATTTTATCTTCCAGTAAAGAAACTTTTGCTTGTGCCTGCTCTACTTTTGCTTGATAAAGAGCAATGTCTTCTTCTCGAGGATCAGCAGTTACCAAATCAAGATTAGCTTGGGCCGATTCAAGCGTTCCTTTAGCCGAAGAAAGCGTAGATTGAGCACTATTAATGCTAGAAGAATTACTTAATTTAGTAGAAGAAATTGTTTGTTTTGCATTAACAACATTACTTATTTCTGTAT
>CAZSHN010000027.1:0-4680 GCA_964607015.1 uncultured Candidatus Saccharibacteria bacterium | reverse complement strand
TTTTTTTATTTCAAAACATAAAGATCGTTACCATGTTCTCCTCGACCAATCAGCTTTCCTTCTCCTTTTATTATTCTTTCGTACGGCTCACAATAACGACAACCATTGTAAGGACATTTAAATTCTTTTTTGTCTCTTGCTCTTTTTACTTTTAGGGCAGCATTTAAAACCATTTCCTTAGACTCTTTTGATCCAGGCAAGTCAATATCTTCTGGCTTCCTATCACTTCTTAGATACCAGTAGCTAGCACCAAGCACATTATGAGACTGGCAATTCTCAACCAATAAACGATAAATAGGAAGCTGTAATGAGCTTTTTCTTTCTTTGTTTCTTCCTGTTTTGAAATCTATCAATTTTACTCCTTTTTCTTTTTCTAAATACTCTAACCAATCTATTTTTCCGCATAATATAATATTGTCTTCTTCTGAGAGCCAGAATTGAGGCAAAGAATCTCTTATCTTGACTGCTAAGTTTTCAAGAGGACCAGGATTTTGTTCTACCATTCTAATCATATCTCTTCCTGCTTGACCAAATTCTTCTAGCTGATATTTGTCTCTAAATGCTTCCTCTAAAAATCCTAGGTTTTCCCAGTCTTTATTAAATCTTTCTACCAAAGAATTATTAAATCTATCTGCTGCTGGAAGCAAGGATAAAGACTCTAAGATAGAATGAACCTTTATTCCCAAAACAAGAAAAGGATTAACAATGCTTATTTTGTTTCCAGTATTAGGATTTCGATAAATATTGCTTAAATAGTAAAGTCGAGGACATTTTAAAAAGTCACTTATTGAAGAGTGGGAAACCCAAACAGCTTTAAATTTTTTATCTGAATCTATAGACATAAATTAAATTTTATCTTTTAATAAATCTTCTTCAAATTTTTTAATTCCTTTTATATTATTTTCGTATTTTTTTATATTAGGAAAATCGAATTTATTTATTTTATCATAAACCGCAACAATTAACTTTTCTATTCTCTCAACTTCTTCTTTTCTTATAACAAAGTCTAAATCAATTATTTCTTCTTTATTTTTTGGTTCAAGAAATTCTAGTACTCCTTTATTGACTTTATAGGTTCCTCCAAACTTCTTTGATTTTTCTACCAATATCTTATAAAAAGTTAATTGATTTTTATACTTCCAAGACTTTATTTTCTCGTAAGTATTTCCTTTATCCCATTTTTCTAAATAGTTTCCTGTTTTAAAGTCCCAGACTTCTGCTTGTTTTTCTTTTTCATCAAGAACTATCTTATCAATCTTTCCCGAAAGAGGAATTCCTTCTATTTCAATATTTTCATTTCTAAAATTGAATTCAGAAAAATGAGAAGGTTCAAAGCTTTCTTTTTTCTTTTTGAAGAAAACTTTTAAATCTTTTTTTCCTCTTTCCAAGTATTTTTTGAAATCATTTTCGCTCAATCTTTCATTTCTTAAAAATCCTTCAAACCATTTTAATAGTTGGTCAATTTTAGGAAGAGTGTTTTTCTTCTTTAAATGTTTGTAAATCTGATTAATGCTATTATGCATTGCGGTACCAAAAGACAATGAAGCTGTTTTAGGCTGAGGGAATCTTAATAGATTTTGCTCTAAGAAGGTTTGAGGCCCTCCAGCTGCTACGTTAAGAAAGTTATTGAAATGAGTAACACTAAGCTTGTAATCTTCTAGAATCTTCTCCAAGAAAGCTTTTTCGTTTCCTTTGAAGGGAGGGTGATGATAAACCTCCCAAGAGGAAATAATAATATTCTTTTCTTCTTCAAGAAGTTCTTTATCTTTAGGAGAAATATTTGGATTTAAAATATTGTTAAGTTTTTCTTCTAATTCTTCTTTGGTTTTATCCTTTGGCGGGGCAATAAACTGAAGTCTTGTTTTTTCTTTTCCAGAATCATCAAACTGATAAGAAGTAAGATAAAGCTGTCTTGAAGTTCTTGTAATAGCAACATAGAAAAGCCTTAATTGATCATCTCTGTTATCTCCTGCTGGAGATATTGGTAAATTACTAGGGAAGGGGAGAATTGATCCTCTACGGCTATTAGCCCAGACTTCATCTTGGCAATTCAAGACAAAGACCGTGTCAAACTCTAATCCTTTAGAAGAATGAGCGGTAAGAAGATTGACTGCACTCTCGTAATTAATAAAAGGACTTTTATCTGGCAAAGATCTCTTATTCTTAGAATGAGCTTCAGCAAATTCAATTAACTCTCTTAATCCTATATTCTCTCCCTTCTTATAATCTCTTAAAGCTCGAATAAACGTTCTTAAGCTAGACAAGAAAGTTAAATATTCAACTGGTTCTTTTTTAAGCTTCTTTTTGCTGAAATAATAATCTTTAAAAGGAACGATAAATTTTCCTTCTTTCTCTTCTTCTAGTTCGATTTCATCATCTTCGGAATCAGGGACTGCATGTATTTCGGCTCCAACCATTCTGTCTAAAACTCTTTCTAAGGGTTCGTGCTTTGCAAAAGAAGCCATTTCTAAGAAAAAATCAGCTATTTCTCTAATGTATTCGTTATTTGAATCCTTCATGCATTCCAACCAAGGCTTTCTTTTCTCATAAGATTCTCTAGAAAGATCCCAGATTAATTTTCTATTAATTTTCCAGAAAGGATAGCTTAATATTTCAGGCATTAAATGATCCTGGTCTTCAATAGAGGAATCTAAAAGAGAAACAATAAATCTAGCCATCTGAATCAGCTGCTGAATATGAGGCTCTTTTAAAACATCCCTTTTTCTTTCATAAGAAATTGGGATATCGAACTTTGCTAAATGAGGAACAATGGATTCTAAATGTCCGTGCTCTCTGCCAATAACAGCTATTTCTTCTGGTTTTACTTTTCCTTCTTCTGTTAATCTTTTAATTTCTTTCGCAATCCAATGATATTGATGAGGTTGAGAGTGAAAGGTTTTACTAATTATTTCTCCTTCTTTAATATTATTGTTTTCTGAGCTCAGTATTTTGTTAACTTCTTCTACTATATTTTCTAACCTTTCTTCTCCTTGGCAGATTACGTGCCTTGCTACATCAAGGATATCCTGCCTTGAACGATAACTTTTTATTAAAGTTATTATTTCCGGATCACGATAATGATCTTTGAATTTCAATATATTAGATATTTCTGCTCCCTGGAATTTAAAAATTGCCTGATCATCATCTCCAACTGCCATAATATTAGGTCTTCCTTCATTTACTTCTGCGTCCGTGAGAAGATTAACAAGCCTCATTTGAGCATCATTGGTATCCTGGAATTCATCAATTAATATGTATTGGAATTGCTCTTGTAATTCATATTTTAATTCTTTGTTGTTTTCTATTGCCTGTATTACGTCTAAAATCATGTCGTCAAAGTCATAATATCCTCTTTTGTGCATTTCTTCTCCGTATTTCTTATAAACATCAGCCAGAGCTTTCATCTTTTCTAGATATTTTGATTCTTTCAGGGCCCTTTTTCCATCTTCTTTCTTGTAAGTCCATTCGTTTTGCCACTTAGTAAGAGGAGAAGTTTTTCCCGTTTCTTTTGCTATATTTGCTGCACGTTCTAGAGAACCAGCAATAACAGGGTGTAAGGGTTTCATGTGTTCTACGGGAAAATCTTCTTGTTTGTATTGTTTTATCTTTTTCAGCTTTTCGGGAATCTTTTCTATGAGATCTTTAGATATTCTATCTTTAAATAACTTGTTTATTATTGGATTTAAAAACTTTAATGTTTTTTCGTTGTAATTAATGATTTCTAAAAATTCTTCGGCAGTAATACCTGCTTTTTTAAGGTGCTCGATAGATTTTTTAACAGCTTTAATGTAAACATAACCCCATTCTGGATGAGTTTTGGAAAGAGGATTATTGTAGTCTAGTTTTTTGAAAATATCTTGAAGAATATCTATCTGAACAAACTCATCAGCTGGTTCAACAATCTCTTCTTCGTAAAATATTTCGGGATGGTAATTTCTAATGTCTTTTCCGAAGCTATGAAAGGTATTTACAGAAACTTTGTAGGCATCAGGTCCGATAAGATCTTTTAATCTCTTTCTCATGTTTACTGCGGCAGAGTCGGTAAAGGTAAGACATAAGATATTAGAAGGATAAGTATCAGTTTTTCTTAAGATATTGGCCACCCTAAGACCCAAAATCTCTGTTTTACCAGAGCCGGGGCCAGCAACAACTAATACCGGTCCTTCTACGGTATCAACCACTTTCTTTTGCTGTTCATTTAGTAAATTGTATCTTTTTTCAAATTCAGTCATTTTAGCTTATTAGTTCTAACTAATTCTAACAAAAAAAAGGTTCTTTTACTAACCTGGTAATATTGACTTAAATAATGCTTATATTATAATATATTTTGCCGAAGGAGGTAATAAATGAAATATAATTCTGTAAAAGTAAGAAAGGTTGTTGGAGAAGGTGGAGTTTATAAAATAAGAGAATTTGGGTCAGAAACTAATAATAATTCTGTTCGATACGAAATTATTAGAGACATATTGATGACTAAGAACTGGAATGGCATAGGATCCAAGATATATGCTGACAAGATCATTATAAAAGAGAATAAGTTCCAAGCTTTTAAAGGAGGAGAGATATTAATCAATGAAAGAATTGTAAAATAATCAATTTAAAAAAGACACTAAAATCAAGTGTCTTTTTCTATTGACAAATCAATATCTTATGTTAATATAATAATGGAGGATTTGAATG
>CAZSHN010000026.1:0-4706 GCA_964607015.1 uncultured Candidatus Saccharibacteria bacterium | reverse complement strand
TAAAAAAGTTTTCCTCTTTTTCTAATAAGAGAAAATGGTCTATAATAAGATCAGAAAGCGGAGAAGATAATTCTTTGACATATGGTTCTTTTCTGAAACTGTTAACTATTTTTCTGGATAATGATTTTTGATAGGAGAGAGGGAAATATAATCCATTTAGAGGATGAGATTGGCATTTGTTGCACTTTCCGTCTTTTTCTATAATTTTAGGTTTCTGACAAAGGCAGAATAAATGTTCCGATAGATCCAAGCAAGCTTTACAATCTGAACAGAGATAACTTCCTTCTTTTCCGCACCCAAGGCAGAATTTAGGAAAGAATATATTAAGGAGGATTTCTTTTATTTTCATAATTAAGTTTCCTTTGTTTATTTTAGTTAAAATAGTATAATAAAACCAATGATTAGACTTCCGTTTAGTGGGGTAATTAAAAAAACGATTGTTGGAATTGATATTGGTGTTTCCTTTATTAAAGTGGTTGAACTTTCAAGAAGGAGGGGCAAGATCGAACTTAATAATTATGGTCATATTGCAGCTTCTTCTGTCTACCAGAAACCCTTCCAGTCCTTTGAAGAGGGAAGCTTTTTAGTTTCTTCTCCTGATGTTTCAAAGATCATTAAATCAATTTTAAAAGAAACAGGAATAAAAACAAAAGAATCTGTTTTTACCATCCCTGATTTTTCTACTTTTTCTACTAGTTTTGATATTCCTCAAATGACAGAAGATGAAATGCAGAGTGCGATTGAGTTTGAGGCAAGGCGACACATCCCAATTCCTGTTTCCGAAGTATCTCTTGATTATTTTATAACAGATGGTGAGCCAGGGAAAACTGGTCCCGGGATGAAAGTTCTTTTAATCGCAGTTCCTAATGAAATAATTGAGCAGTATAGAAATATTGCTGAATCTTCTGGTTTAGATTTAAAGTTTTTAGAAGCAGAGGCATTTAGTTTAACTAGGGCTTTAGCAAAAGATTATAAAGATCCTATTTGCTTATTAGATATTGGAGCACAGAGCACAACCATTAATATTGCAGACAAGAGCAAGTTAAAAGTTAGTTTTAGCTCGGACATTGCTGGCAATAATTTTACCCGCGCTATTAGCAAGGCAATGTCTACTAGCTTTAGAAAGGCAGAATTCTTAAAGGAAAAGCATGGCCTTAATTCAGAAGAAATAAAAGAAAGTTTGCTACCTTTAATTAATTTAATTATAATAGAGGTAGAAAAGATATTTAAAGACTGTTACAAGACAGAAAAAAAGGAGGTGAAAAAAATTATTCTGTCTGGAGGGTCAGCCAATCTTCCTGGATTGAAAGAACACCTTGCTTCCCATTTTAATAAAGAGCTGGAAATAGCCAATCCTTTCTTTAACTTTTCTTATCCTAAAGTATTAGAAGAAGAGATAAAGAAGATCGGGCCTTCTTATTCTGTTGCCGTAGGAGCAGCTCTAAGAAATTTAAATTAATATTTTTTCTTTAAAATTATGGTAGAAATAATCCCTAAAGCCCAAACAAAGAAGACAAAAGTTTCTAAAATATTCTTTGCGATTTCTTTTATTGTTTTGGTCGCAGTAGTAGCTTCTTATTTCGGGCTTTTTTATGTGGAGCAAGAAAAAGCAGGAGAGAGAGATGGTTTGAAGAAAGAGCTTGCCAAGCAAGATGTTAAAGAAATAAACCAGTTGAAAGCGAGGCTTACTAGGTATCAGAAAAAGATTGATGATTTTAAAACATTGACTGAATCTCGTAAATATCCAACAGAGTTTTTTTCTTTTTTAGAAAGAAATACTCATTCTTCAGTATCGTGGCAAAGTATAAAATTGAGATTAGAAAAGGACGAACTTTCTATGAGAGGAGAGGCTGAAGATTTAATAACGGTAATTGAGCAATTACTTATTCTAAAAGGTTCTTCTGATATTAAAAGCGTTGAGCTTACCGAATTACAGGCCTTTAGAGAGGAAGGTGGAATTGCCTTTGAGGTATTTGCAACATTAGATTCAGATATTTTTTCAAAATAAATTAATATGAAATATTCTTTTTACATTTTTGGGGCAATATTTATCGCTGGAGCAGTAATTGCCGGGTTCTTTTTGGCCTGGCCGAAGTATGAGGAATATATTAGCACTGAAGCTGAGATAGGGATGATTAAGGAGAGAATGGAAAAGAGAGATTCTTATCTTGAAGAATTAAAGTCAACCAATAATAAATTAGAGGAGTACGAAAAAGAACTAAAGTTAGTTGACGCTGCTCTTTATAACGAACCCTGGCTTCCTCATCTTTACGACTACTTTCTTAAATTAGCTGCGAAAAAAGGAGTGGTTTTAACTAATATCAATAGCAATATTTTGCCTAAGAAAGAAGATTCTAATTTCAGGGAAATCTTTTTATCATTCGAAATTAGCGGAGATTACGATTCTTTTAGAGGATTTTTAACTGGCATCGAGAATTCTTCCAGAATTTTTGATGTTCAAAATATTAATATTGATATCAACGAAGATTCAGAGATGGAGTTCACATTAAATTTAATAACTAGGTCTTATTAAAAATATGAAAGGTAGTTTAACCGAAAAAAGAAAATACCAAAAATATCTTATCTTGGTTTTTGTAATACTAGTAATAGTTGTCGGAGTTATTTTTTATTCAGATTTTTTTCTAGAAAAACTTAAAATTGAGCCAAAGATTTCTCTTCCTCCTGAGTATTTTCCTGAAATTAAAATAGATTTCCAGGTTTTGAAAAGCCCTGACCTTAAAAGTCTAGAACCATTTCCTGAGTTGCCTTCTTATCCAGGAGAAGATCGTATTGGTAAGCAAAACCCTTTTGTTAGATAAAAAGATTGTGGAATGCCTAATTTAACTCAACAATTAGTCAAAGAGGGAACAATTGACAAGAAGGAAGCAAAGTCTCTAGAAGAAAAGATTAAAAATTCTGGGAAAAGAGAAGAGGAAGTTCTTTTGGCAGAAGGAGTTGTTCCTGAAGACGTCTTATTTGATTTGAAAAGCAGAGAATTAAAGGTTCCGATAAAAGAACCTTCTTTAACTGATGTTTCTGCTGAGGTTTTGAAATTTATGCCAGAAGACTCTGCTAAGTTTTATAAGATGGTTCCGATAGGAAAAGAAGGAAAGACTCTGGAAGTAGGGATGGTTTATCCAGAAGATTTAAAATCCAGAGAAGCTTTAAAATTTTTATCTCACAGACAAAAATTGTCCTACAGGGTATTTTTGATAACTCCCAGTTATCATGAAAAAGTTCTTAAGAAGTATAGGACACTTAGAAAAGAAGTAGGACAAGCACTAGAAGAATTAAAAGAAGAAGTAGAAGTAGAAGAGGAGAGTAAGAAAAAAGGGAAAGTTACCCAGGAAGAAGTGGAAAGGCTTGTAGAAGAAGCTCCTATTTCAAAAATAGTAGCAGTTATTCTAAGACACGCAGTAGACGGTAAAGCTTCTGATATTCATATTGAGCCGACCAGAGAACATTTAAGAGTAAGATTTAGATTGGACGGAGTATTACATTCTTCTATTTTTCTGCCTTCAAGAATTCACCCAGCCGTTATTGCCAGAATCAAAATTATTTCAAAGTTAAAACTTGATGAAACCAGGGTTCCGCAAGACGGACGATTCTCTACTCAAGTTGGAGACAGCATTGTTGACTTCAGAGTTTCTACTCTTCCTACTAGTCTTGGCGAAAAAGTAGCTATCAGAGTTTTAGATCCCGACGTCGGAATGAAGACATTTAAAGACTTGGGATTAGAAGGAAAGACTGCTAGGGCAGTAGAAAGTGGAATAAAGAAACCTTTTGGATCTATTTTGGTAACTGGACCAACCGGTTCTGGTAAGACTACTACCCTTTATGCGGTAATTCAGGTTTTAAACAAAGAAGGAGTAAACATTGTTACTCTTGAAGATCCTATTGAATATTATTTACCTGGAATTAATCAGTCTCAAATGAGACCAGAGATTGGCTATACCTTTGCTAACGGATTGAGGCACGTCTTAAGACAGGACCCAGACATTATCATGGTAGGTGAGATTAGAGATCAGGAAACTGCCAATTTGGCCACTCATGCTGCCTTGACTGGTCATATCGTCTTGTCTACTTTGCATACAAATAATGCTGTTGGTGTTATTCCTAGATTAGTAGACTTAGGGATAGAGAATTATTTGGTTGGTCCTACTGTGAACGTAGCAATAGCCCAGAGATTAGTAAGAAAACTTTGTCCTGAATGTAGAAAAAAAGTTGAAGCAAAGGGGGAGATAAAAGAAATTATTGAAAACGAAATTAAGAGAATGGCTCCCGACGTAAAAAAAGAAAATAATATTAAAGACAAACCGCCTTACTATGTTTATGCTCCTCAAGGTTGTAAGAAATGTAGGAATCAAGGCTATAGCGGAAGAGTTGCAGTTTTTGAAGCTTTGAAAATGACAGAAAGTTTAGCCGAGGCAATATCAACTGATCTTTCAGAGTCAGCAATTAGCAAAGAAGCAAAAAAACAAGGAATGATAACCATGAGACAGGACGGCGTTCTGAAAGCTTTTTCTGGCGTCACTTCTATGGAAGAAGTAATGAGAGTGACAGCAGAGGTTTAATTTTAAATTATTTGTAATTATGAAAATTCTTTTAGTAGAAGACGAACCATTTTTAACAGATATCTATACTACCAAACTAGAGAAGTCAGGTTATAAGGTTAAATTAGTAACAGAAGGAGACAAGGTTTTAGA
>CAZSHN010000025.1:0-5182 GCA_964607015.1 uncultured Candidatus Saccharibacteria bacterium | reverse complement strand
CATAATAACATAGAACAAGTCTTTCAACAAAATATCCTAAAAATATCCAATTTATGCTTATTCTTGGTCTTTTTCTTCTTTAGTGCCAATAGATTTTGCTGTTAAAGCAAAAAGAATAACTAAAACAAGAGCGGCGGCCCCAATACCAATCCATGGAATCCAAGGATAACGTTCGGTTATACGACTATCTTCATCGTCGCATTTATCTCCAGCTCCATCGCCATCAGTATCCTTCTG
This sequence comes from uncultured Candidatus Saccharibacteria bacterium, assembly GCA_964607015.1. Lineage (GTDB taxonomy): Bacteria > Patescibacteriota > Minisyncoccia > Minisyncoccales > JAGGXC01 > CAYUNN01. The sequence continues at coordinate 4,945 of CAZSHN010000025.1, read as the reverse complement.
ACTTGGATTATATTTTTCAGGGCAATTGTCGTTAACATTGATAACACCATCTAAGTCCCAGTCTTCGCACAAATCACCCACTCCATTATCATTCGTATCTTCTTGGTCCGGATTAGAAATACTAACACAATTATCGTAAATATCAGGGACTCCATCGTTATCAGTGTCAGCAATAACATAATCTGAATTATCTTTAATTTCTGAAACAGAAATAACTTTTACATCCTCCACGTTAGCAAGATTGCCACCTGCAATCGTTGGTACTGAAACTAACCTATCAGGGTCAAAATAAATACGATAAGAATGATTTGGATAGGCTAAAAATCTAACAGCGTTAACACTTGATTTTGTAACATTATCTTGCCTTAATTTTAACTCACTAATACGAAGTGGCTGACCGAAATAAAAAGTAACTGTCCATCTCTTTGAAGTAGTTTGAGGAAAATAAATAGTTTGCTGGTTCATTTTCTTACGTGCAACAATAATTTTATTTTGACTGCCAACTAACGCACGAATTTCTACAGAGGTTGGAAGAGCAACATTATTATCAAGTAAAACAGTTAAAGCAGAAGAAGTAATAGGAGAGGATCCAGACAAAACAATTTGCACTTTTCCTTGAGTATTCTCTGGCAATGGAAAATCGGCGTATGTTCTTGTATTTTCGTCAATCATTTTGTTCGCACTAGCAACTCTTGGACTTGTATTGACCGATACTGGTATTTCATTTATTAATACTTCTTGCTTAAAAAAGTATGGTTGAAAAGAATTTGTATTTTCATCTAAAACAGCAAAATTGAAACGTTCAATAAAATCAACATCAAAAGGAACCTCGACGACTGTTGGATTATTTATAGAAACATCTTCAATTTCTTTATAAGAACGATAAGCACTAATTATAGAAGAAATTGAATCTTGTGGCGACATCTGGGCGTTCAAGGATAAAGAAAAACCAAAAGCAACGAAGATAATAGCAAGTAAAAATAAATATTTAAATTTCATAGTTTTATTTATTTTTAATCATTTTTGAATTTTGTTTTTGTCTCCCTAAAAATGCAGTACTTACAAGTAAAGCACCAATTAAGAAGAAGGTGATAATTCGACCTGACATTTCCATTTTCCATATATCAACAAGGAAGAGTCGACAGATTACAATTCCAACTAGTGCCCCACCATAAAATCGGAAAAGGTCATTTTTAATCTTAATTCCATAAAAGTAAGAAATAAGACCGACAACAGTATAGACAAGAAGAGAAATCATTACTGCAATATTATTGTTTTGAATTCCTGCATGCAAAGATAGCCATAAAAGAATATAAAGATAAGCAGAACCAACGACTAACAAGATGGTATTAATCTTTTCTGATTCTTCATCTTCAGTTTTACGAATATAACGTGAAAAGAATAATCCAATTCCAAGAAATGTTAGTCCTATTATAAGAAGGACAAAAAAATCTTTATTAATAACACTTTCTCTCCAAGCAGGAGAAATAACACTTTGAAAAGATAGAACAGCAGGAATTATCAAGAGAAGAGAAATCCTTTCGGCTATTTTAATATCTTTCAAGAACTTATACGCAATAAGAGCAATGGCACCACTTTGAATTGTATAAGCAATTGTAAGAGCAGCGCCTTTTAACTCTACGGCTGTCGCTGCTGCTAACATCATAACTCCAACACCAGCATAAACATAAAAAGGTTCACGTTTTTGTGTAACCTTAAATATCAAAAATGCTCCAACAGTAAACACGATCATCCAGGCAGAAATTATCAAGCTTTTCCAGTCATCAGGAGCAGCAACCATAATCCAGGCAAGCAAAAATAAACCATTACCAGATGCTGTCACAAGGTCAGGAATAATTTCTTTAGTTTTTAATTTTAAGATCCCAACAGTATTAGTTAAAAAGAAAACCGCAGTAAAGGCGTATGCTAAAAGCAACAAAATATCTTTATCTGCCGAAGTAGAAGACATAAAGTGCGGAAAACTATAAAACGTAATAAGCAATAGAGCGGCGAAAGTAAGCTCTCTTCTTCCTGTTAAAAAGACAATCCAAATTGCACCAACTATAACAACAAATAGATATAAATATAATTCAATATAGTTAGGAGAAGGAGCGTTTGTAAGCAACGGGGCAATTCCTGCAAGAACTAAACTTGCTAAAGCAAAATTACGATCATTGTATTTCACGCTTGCCAAAGCTACAAATGCAGTACTTAAAAACATCACAGCAAGCGCAGACAAAGGAGTAAAAAAACCATAAAGCTCTCTTGCAGCAAATATTGTAATCAAGATTGTTGTTGAGCCAAGGATCAAGAAAACTCCACCTTGCTGAATATATTTTCTTATCCTCCACCATCCCAGAATAATAAAAGAAGCTCCAGCAATAATCCCGAGCGTGATACGTCCCATTGGCCCAATCCAATTATTTAAAAAAGCATAGGTGGCTAACCAACCAAAGCCGATAAGCAAGAGTATCGCACCAAGCTTTAACAACCAATCTTCTTTAAACCACTCAATAATTTTATCAAACATAATCATCTCAGATTGAGCACCTTCGTCAGATTGACTTTTCTGAACCGATTGAACCATAACCTTCCAAGCTTTTTCAATATAAGACAACTCCCATCCAGAAGCTACAAGAAATCTCTTCATATCTTCCTTACTAACACCCTTCCTAGCTTGCTTTTTAATATAACTAACTAGTTCTTCAAAATCTTTTGGAGCTTGTTCTTCTAACGACACCTGCTCTCGAGACGTTTCTCCAGTAGTGCCATATTCTGTCTTTTTTCCGACCACCAAGTTCTCTAATTTTTGTATTCTGTTATGTAAGTTAAATAAAAAGAACAAAGTTAATATAAAAAATACTAAGATACCAAGTTCTATCATATTATTTTATTAATTATATTCTTTTATTATACCAAAATTTATTATCAAAAAGAATAAATAAAAACAAAAAACCATGTTTCAAGAACATGATTTCTAAATATGTGACCCCGCCGGGATTTGAACCCGGGTTACTGGGATGAAAACCCAGTGTCCTGGACCAGGCTAGACGACGGGGCCAATACAAAAAACATTCTAACCTAAAAAAATTAATTTGACAAGGAGTAATTGTCAAACTCTTATTAAATTGGTAAATTTAAGATAATATGAATATTTTAAGTATAGAAACCTCTTGCGACGATACTTCTGTCGCAATAATTAAAGCCTCTGGAAAAAAGAGGGTTTCTTTTAAAGTGTTATCTAATATAATATCTTCTCAAATTGAAATTCATAAAGAATGGGGAGGAGTCTATCCTTCTCTTGCAAAAAGAGAGCATAAAAAGAATTTAATTCCTGTTTTCAAAGAATCTCTTAAAAAAGCAAAATTATTCAAGAAGCAAAAGGAAAAAGAAATAAACAAAAAAGAAATAGAAAAAATATTAGAAAGAGAACCTGAATTGCTAAAGCTTTTCCTAAAAGAAATTCCAAAGATTAAAAAACCAAATATAGACTTCATTTCTGTAACTCAAGGACCAGGACTAGAACCTTGTCTTTGGGTGGGAATAAACTTTGCTAGAGCATTATCTTCTTATTGGAAAATTCCAATTATTCCAGTAAATCATATCAAGGGACATATTTTTGCAAGTTTTTTAAACAAGAAAATTGATCTCAAAAGCACCTTCCCCGCAATTTGTTTGGTAGTTTCAGGGGGGCACACTCAATTAATGCATATCAAAAATACTAAAAGCTATAAAATAATAGGAGAAACAAGAGACGATGCCGCAGGAGAATGTCTAGATAAAATAGCAAGAATATTAGGATTAGAATATCCAGGAGGACCAATTATTGAAAAAATAGCAAAGGATTATAAAAAGAAAAAAGAAGAAATAGTATTTCCTCGCCCAATGATTAACACTAAAAATTACGATTTTAGCTTTTCGGGATTAAAAACAGCTGTTCTTTATGATTTCAAAAAAAGAAGCAAAAAAGAAAGAGAAAGCAAAGAATATATTCAACAAGCATGCTATCAATCTCAACAAGCAGTTATTGATGTCTTAGTTCATAAAACTATTAAAGCTTTTCGTAATCTTAACGCAAAAAGCTTAATCCTTGGTGGCGGCGTAATAGCTAACAAAAAATTAAGAAAAGAAATTAAAAAGAGTCTAAACAAAGATTTCCCTAAGATGAAACTGTTTGTACCAGAAAAGAAATACTGCACAGACAATGCAGCAATGACCGCTGCAGCTTCTTATTTCTCTTACCTGGAAAAAGGAACAAAAGAACAAAAGAACCTAAAAGCAAATTCTAATTTAAGAGTTAAATAATAAATATTTTCAGAAAAAGAAATTATAGGATATAATAAGAAAAGATATGTCTTATTCTTTGTTTTTCATATTAGGAATACTGCCAAGCATCATCTGGCTTTTGTTTTTTCTAAAAGAAGATGCTAATCCCGAACCAAATAGAGTGATTGTAAAAGTCTTTCTGCTTGGAATTGCAGCTGCTTTATTAGCTGCTGCTTTTGAATGCTGCTTTTTTGAACTAACTCTAAACTTGAAAATTCCCAATACTATAAAAACTCTTATCAATATCTTTATCGGCGTTGCTTTAATTGAAGAGTATTTTAAATATTTAGTAGTAAGAAAAGGAGCAATAAGAGACAGGGCTTTTGACGAACCAACCGATGTCATGCTCTATATGGTTATTGCTGGTCTTGGCTTTGCTGCCCTAGAGAATACTTTAGTTTTTCTTATTCCTTCTACTCAACCAATTAGTATCCCTTCAATTCTTTCACTGGCCCTTTTTAGATTTATTGGAGCGACTTTCCTTCACGCTTTAGCTTCAGGATTAATTGGATTTTTCTTAGCTCTGTCTTTCCTTAGAAAGAACCATAAAGTTAAGCTAGTAGTAATCGGTATCTCTATTTCTACTTTCTTGCACGGATTATATAACTTCTCTATAATA
>CAZSHN010000024.1:0-6147 GCA_964607015.1 uncultured Candidatus Saccharibacteria bacterium | reverse complement strand
TTCTTTAAAAAGGAAAATATCAAATGATTAAGAAACTGTTTCTGTCTATCATCAACAAAACATATTCTTGTTACCTGAAACTGTTTAACCCGGAGAAGCTGGATTATATCTTGGACCAAAAAAAGAAAGTAGAGGAGAATTCAATAATAAAATGGGGAGAGACACTAGTTAAGAAAGGCATGGCTCAAAAATATTATAACGAGAATAAAGGAAGATGGGACTATCGTCTTTATCTTAAATCAAAAGGAGAACAAGAAGAAGCAGATAAATTATTTTGGTTAATCTTCAAAGCTGAGACAGAAAAATCATTAAATGATCCTAAATATCAATGAGATCTAAGGAGTTAAAAACAGAAGAAGATGAACTGGCCTTTGTGATTCGTCAGAGGGCATGGCAGAGAGTGCTGGGAAAGTCGATTAAAAGATTAGAACAACAGGAGAAACAGGAAAAGATTAGCTTTCTTAAAGAGCAACAATATCAACGAGAGAAACAAGAGATGAAATAGAGTAGGCTAGGGCAACAAATAAAATAACAATGACAGCAATACTCAGCTTCATCAGAAACTTAAGCTCTTTATTCTCCCTTTCTAATTGAATCTTTGTTTGAAACATATTGATCTATCTCATCAAGTTCCTCCAGCTCTCGAAGATAATCCTCAGCTAATCTATTTGCCTTATCTTCTTCAGGGTCCTCGAAAGGAATTGTGGCTTGTTGAGACATGAATTTTACAGGTTGATTTATTTTCTAGACCTTTATTCTAACCCTTCCTAGTTTTGTTCCCTGAAGATCTTCCCGTTTTATTAAGGAAGCCAGAAACAAAAACCAGGAAAGGGTGAGAAGCAAAACAAAAGCGAGGTTCAACCTGTAGGGAAAAACCTCGCGAGTGAAGAATAACAGAAATTGATTATAAGTTCAAGATCTCCTACAGGTTGATTATATTAATTGTAATTAACCCAATAGCCATGTCAAGTGGATAACTCTATTAACTCATTGACCGAAATAATAAGTAAACTAAAATTAAAATAATCCTGTTTAAAATAAAAAGGTTGAAGCAGGACCAAAGATAACAAATAAATAACATGACAAAAAAAAAGATTGACATTCCAAAGACCACGTCAGACGACAAAAGGAAGCAAGACGACAAAGACATCAGCAAGGATTATAAAGATAGCGCTTCAAGAGAACATAGACAAAGCGTCCCGAATAGTCCCGAAAAACCTTATAACTAATTTTAAGGAGTGGGATTGGTGGGATTTCTTCATATGTTAAAAAAAATAGATGCTGAGCTTGAGATAAGAGCGACAGCAAGAAGAATTTATTTTCTTCCTGAAGAATATGAAGATTATGAAAGAAAAGAATTTAGAAGATTAACAAAAAGATATCCTTTTTTTCTTGAGAAGCAAGTCAAAGAGATTTGGCAAGAAGCTCAAGAAGAAGTCGAGAAGGATTTTAGAAATATAAAATAATAAAAATTATGTTAGAAAATCAAGAGGCGTACTGCGTCAAGTGCAAGAAGAAAAAAGTGATTAAAGATCCTACAATAAAAGAAATAAAAAACGGGAGAAAGATGATCCAAGGTCGATGCCCGGACTGTAATACCAAGATAGGTAAGTTTCTTTCTAAAGAAGCATTAAAACAGATGGAAGAATGAAAACTTGTAAAGCAAACAATCTTAAAGGAGGAAAGTGTTCTGCTCCCTGCATGAAAGGAAGTGATTATTGCTATTGGCACAATCCGGCCATCAAAGAAAAGAGAGCAAATGATTACAAGACAAAGGTGGGTAGAAAGAAGTCCTTATTCAATACTAAACGCTTTGAAGGGCCAAGAGACGTCCAGAAGCTCCTGGAGGAAGTTGTTAATGCCTATAACAGAGGAAAGATAGACAGCGACAAGGTAAAGGACTATAGACGTTTATGCGAAGTAATGCTCTCCTCAATGGAACAAGGAAAGATTGCTGATCGAATAGATGATTTAAGGGAACAACAATATTAACAAATAAATTATTATGAGAATAGAAACAGAACTTAATAGGTTGGAAAGAAAAAAAAGGAAAGAGGACTCGAACCTGGATCAATTCAAGACGTACATATTCAGATACCATTTTCTAGGCACAGAAGAAGATCTAGATAAATACCTTGAGAGTATTGAAAAAGGAGAAGAAGATAAGAAACCTGTTAAATATCACAGAGGAGAGAAGGAGCTTTTGAAGAAAGGGAAGGAGTTGATGCCGAATAAGAGTGAACAAGTTCTTAAGAAGATCATTTGGCAGGAGCAGGAAAAGATAAAGAACGGCAACAGGAGTAAAGAGAATAAAAAAACAAAGAACAAGAAAAGACAAAAAAAATAATAAAGAGATTAAAAAGAAAAGGAACTTAAAGATAAACAGAAGAGGAAATTAAATCTCCTTATTAAATTGTTTTATTCAAGCGTTGATTCCGGAATAAAAAAAAGCAGGAGGATTACCAGGAGGACCACCTCAAAAAAGCACCTCAAGAAAGATATAACAACAAACAAGATCCTTCTCTATTGAAAGAACAACCTACATCAAAAAGGCCTCTTTACTGCATGTCTTACGTGAGCGCAGCGAACACCAAAAGGAAGATACATATAAGAGAGAGATACAATAAGAGATACTACAACCTTAGATTAGGCATTAATTGTTTCTCCTGTTGTTGGTATTAAAACACCTCGTTGTATCTATATATCCTATCACTTTTACTTGATTTAACTCCTGTTCTCCTCTTTCTTTAGCAATACTAAATAATCCTCCCCCTTTAATTTCTTGATAAGATCCCTATAAACCCTAGTAAACCCTAGCTTTATCCCTGATATCCTTGAAATAAATTATCAGATGATTGTTTGCCCCTCACAGCGTTAATTAGAGAAACAAGAGAAACCCCAGAACAAAGCTAAAACAAGCGTCAGAGAGCCAACCAGAGCGTCATACAGGCAACCAGATACCCAATGCAGACCCGACCCCCCGAATCCTCAATCTCTGATAGTAGTATGATACCCCCCAAGCATATAGATTAAGATATCCAGCTACCCCTCACAAACCTCACAATACAACCCAATATAAACCTCACAAAATACTAATTTAAACCTCACAAAACAATGAAAAACAACAACCCTCACAAATGTCTAAATTGTGGTGAAACATTAGGAGGCAAGAAAATAAAATACTGCAACCACAAATGCCGTATGGCTCACAAAAGGAGAAAGGAGGAATTACCCTCTAAATCCAAATTAAAGAAGATGACAGCTGATGATTTATATGATGCGATTAGCACTTATCCCAGAGATACTTGGAAGGACAGTATTGAGTTCAAGGAGTTGATTAAAAGAATAAAGGTCAAACCTGTTTCTTCTTTAGAAAAGGAAGGTTATTTTGTACCTAACTGGAAAAAATGACAATGTTATCCATTATCATGGAAAAAATAAAATGAAAAAATCAGTTTCAAGTAATAAAGAAACTGAAGAAGAAAAAGAATTTAAAGCACAAAAAGAATTATTTAAGATATTTAAAGATAAAGATTTAATTGAATTCTCTCCAGAAATAACTGAAGTGGAAAGGATATTAGATGAGTTAGATGAGGAGAGAAGTATTTAAAAACGAGGCAGGGACGATTTGAGCCGAGCTGACGGCTTGAGAGGAAGAAGCGAGACCACGTTTTACTAAAAGGTCGCAACCTCACCCTTTGAGCTTCTTTCATCAGCAAATAACAAATTAAAAATAAAAAAACAATGAATGAAGAAACACATTACATTCAATCCAAAGAAGGATTGAAGAAGGTAAAAGGTTCTACTTCCGAAGCAGAAAAAGAACAAAGAAAAAACCTGAAAGGAGATGATACTAAACAAGATTTAAATGAAGTATTAGCAGAGATAGGAGAAAAGGCCTTGGAGGAAAAAGCAAAAAGAGAAAAACCAACAAGAGACAGAGAAGCTGAAGCAGAAGCTTATCAGAAAGATAAAGAGGAGAAACGGGAAAAAGCATTAAAAGAAATAGAGAGAGTAGAAAAGGAAGGAAGTGAGAGACGTGCTATTGAAAAGCTTTTGAGAGAGAACCCAGAACTGACAGATGCTTTAGAAGACCCCGAGAGAAGGAAAGGTATCTTAAGGGACAATCCTGAAATAGCGAAACACTTTAACAGGATTGAAGATAAGCTAAAAGAAAAAAAAGAATTAGAAGAAAGAATACAAAGAAACCCAGAAGAAGGATATCTCACCTTAAATCAAATCTCAAAAATGGTCTTACTTGATAAAGTGGAACTAATGAATAGAATAGAAAGTGAAAGAGTAAAAGGAAAGAAAGACGAGATAACAGGAGAGATACTGATAAGAAAAGACGAAGTTAAACGACTTCTTTCATAAGAAACCACTCAATACCCTCTCAATACCCTCTGAGAAGCCCTCAGATAGCTCTAATCAGCGTCGGGAGTAGGATTGGGAGGTGAATGCGACTAATACCTCATACCAACGAAAAAACCCCTGAAACGGGGTAAAAAAGGACTTATTATAACTCTTCTTTTTTAAGGTGCTTCTTAGTGCCTTTTTTTCTTTCTTCTTGAATAAACTCTTTCTCCAGCAAGACCAAGAACAGATATTAAGAGAATAGCCATTATTGCGTTTTGAGACAGGCCAATACTATTTAAACTTGCTGACAGGGAAGCTAAACCGTTCTCCCATTTAATCTTGAATAGCTGACCCCAACCTACTTTTCCAGTTTTCTTAAATCTTATTACTGAACCTAGCTCAGGTTGAAATCTTGAAGTTGCTCCCGACTTACTGACTGTTTCCAGAACGACTTGAGGAGAAGCAATTATTATTCCTTTGTAGCTTCCCGAAGGATTACTGTCATCTCTCGGGATATCTAATTTAGCTCTAATAACTTGAGAAGGATTTTCTTTAGTTAACTCAAATTCTTTAGGAGAGAAAGAAAACCATTCTTCTTTAGGACATTTCTCTTCTTGATTTGAAAAGCAGGATATACTCATTTTAACTTTGATTATCTCCCCTTCTCCAATATCTTTAGCAAGTAAAGTAAACGGTGGAGTAATCTTGTAATCAAGACCTGACTTAATCCCTTCTGCTTTTTCCAGCTCTAATTTACCCGGCATCATATGAAAGGAATAACCAAGACAGAGATTAGGTAAAAGGACGGTTAAAAGAATTGTTATTGTAATTAGTTTTTTCATAGGTCTCTAAGGGAAGGAGACCGAGACCTTAAAGCAACAATCCCCTTCCCTGTTAGTTGCTTATTAGCAGTTAGTTAACAGTGGAAAGGACATAGGTCAGACCTGAGTAATCTCCTGCTTGAGTTAATCCGTTGGGAGCAAAAGTCAATCTTAGATTTAAACTATCCTGACCGTCGGCTGGGATTACGTGGTTCATATCGGTATAGGTCGTCTTATTCAGGTAAGCATAACTATTCGTATTAACAAATGCTTCTAACAGATACTCATCTTCAGCAGAACTGCTTTCAACCAATGACAAGGTTGTTGAGCCATTACTCCAATCCGAACCCTTTACAGAGATAGAAGCCCCATAAAAACTGCTATCATTATGAATAAGAGGTGAATTTGAGATATTTCCACTTTCTTCACTGTCTCCTGGAGCTAGGTTTCCCCAAGTTACGGGAGTATTCGTCAAGTGGATGCTCGCCATTTGGGCTGATACGCTGGAGCTAAAAGTTTCCTCACTTCCAGCGAGAGCAACGCCACCAGCGAACATTCCAAGAACTAATGCTAATGCTATAATTTTTTTCATAATTTTATTGTTAGTTATTAATGACCGACCTTTTTAAAGAGGAAAGGAAGTAAGTAAACGTGATTAGGAGGATACTCTTTGAGTGGTTTCTCTTGGTTCAATGTTTAGGAGAAACAGCTCAAACTCCTTCCTCTCCTCAACCAAGACCTCAAGACGTTGAAAATATAGCTATAATAAAAGGTCGCCTCAAGGTCTTAGCTCAAGAGAGTTCCCGATAAACTTTTGCTAACCCAATCCAGACCAAGAAAAGAACAGCGATATACCAGAGACCAAATCTAACTGGAGCTTCTTCAGGAACTATAATGTTCTGACAGGGAAACCAGAACAGAACCCAGAACCCAATCAAGATAAAACCTATTTTAATTAATATCTTTTTCA
>CAZSHN010000023.1:0-6871 GCA_964607015.1 uncultured Candidatus Saccharibacteria bacterium | reverse complement strand
CTTCTTATTTAGCAGAAGTGGCTAATTTATCTCCTGATGAATCAGAAGAAAGAGTACTTGCCCAGGCAAAGAGTTTCTTTGAAAAAAGAGATTATTTCTTGGATAGGGTTTAATTTTGAAATTACCGTTTTTTTATAAAAGTAGCTTGACATCAAATTCTTTGTAATTTAAACTGAAAGTGGACGTTTATGGGTACTTGTAGTTTAAATATATGAAAAAATCATTAATCTTAGATATTTATAGCTCGCCTAACACTGTCTTTTCTGTTAGAGATATTGCTTTGTTATGGAGAGAACCAAGCATAGATCTTGTAAAAAAAAGGATATATCGGTTTGTTAAAAGCGGGAAACTTTATCATATTAGAAAGGGTTTGTATGCCAAAAATAAAGATTACGATAAGTATGAATTAGCTACTAAGATCTATACTCCTTCTTATATTAGTTTTGAGACTGTTTTAGCTATGGCAGGAGTTATTTTTCAGTATTATGGTCAAATTTTCGTTACTTCTTATCTGACTAGAGAAATAACTGTGGATAAACAAAAATATTCTTACAGAAAGATAAAAGATTCCATCTTAACTAATAATACTGGGATTAAAAATAAGGGAAATTATGCCATTGCTATTCCCGAAAGAGCTTTTCTAGACATGATTTACTCAGAAAAAGATTATTATTTTGATAATTTGTCAGCTCTCAATTGGGGCAAGGTTTTTGAAATTCTTCCTATTTATTCGAATAAAAGAATGGAAAAAGAAATTAAAAAATATCGAGAAGAATACAATGTTTGACAAAACCGTTCATAAAAATATTTTAATAAAGATATTAAAAGACATTTACACAGATAACTTTTTAGGAGCTCTTTTAGGTTTTAAAGGTGGTACAGCCGCTCATCTTTTTTATAATCTTAATCGTTTCTCTGTTGATCTTGATTTTGACCTACTTGACGCAACTAAGGAAAAAGAAGTTTTTAGCAAAATAGAAAGTATAATTAAAAAATATGGCAAGATAAAAGAGAAAAGCAATAAGAAGTATACATTATTCTTCTTGCTTTCTTATTCTGAGGGATCAAAGAATATAAAAATAGAAATAAATAAGAGAAATTTTGATTCGCAGTATGAAGTTAAGGGTTATCTTGGCATTTCAATGCTGGTTATGAGAAAAGAAGACATGTTTGCCCATAAATTAGTGGCGATGACTGAACGAAAAAAGACAGCTAGTCGCGATATTTTTGATGTTAATTTTTTCCTTAATGAGGAGTGGGGGGTTAATAAAGAGACTGTAGAGAAAAGAACAAGTATGGAATTTAATGATTATCTTAAGAAATGCATAGAATTTATAGAAAGTATTCCTGACAACAGATTATTGTCTGGCTTAGGAGATTTAATAGATGAAAGAAAAAAAATGACAATAAAGAAGAATCTTAAGAAAGAAACGATGTTCTTGCTTAGATTAATGTTGGAAAATGAATCAAATAAAGAATAGGTAGTGTTTTTCTTCTTTGTTTTTAGGAAGTACTTAGAATTTAATTTGACGGATATATTTGGATAGATATAATAATAGTAGAGATGATAAATATATTTATATGCTTAATGATGAAGACATTAAAAAATTGATAGACGTTTTTGTTACCAAAGATGATTTAAAGGAATCTATAAGTAATCTTTCTACCAAAGATGATTTTAATGAATTAATGACTAGTATTGATTCTTATGCTAAGAGAGCCGATAATTATTTTCAAGAAATGGTAAGTTTGTCTCATAAAGTTGATCGTCATGAAAAGTGGATTCATCAGGTTGCTGAAAAACTTGGTATAAAATTGGAATATTAATAAAATAATCTCTTCTGCGATTCTTGAAATCTCCTTAAGGAGATTTTTATCTTTATAAAATTTGATAATTTGACAGTCGCTTTTATAAAAAGATATAATTGTAAAATATGTTATCTTTTTTGATTTATGAATAAAAAACGAGCTATTTTATTAGTTTTTATTTTGCTTCTCGTCAGCGGAGGAGTTTTTTTGTGGAAAAATGAAGAAGAAATAAAAGGAAGTCCAGATGATTATATTATTGAAGAGAGAGAACAAGGGAAGATAGTAAAGAATGAAAAAGCGGGTTTTAGTATGGAGGTTCCAGAAGGATGGAGGGTTGAGAAGATAGAAGTTGAAGAGGGCTCAATAGTAGTTTACAGCCCTAGCGCTAAAGGAGTGCGACCTGGAACGATAAGACCTCCGCTAGAGGAGGGATGCATGATTGAAGTATCAGTCCTTTATAGCGATATGAATCTCGAAGAGATTAAGGAGGAGGTGGCAAATAATTTTCAATCGCATGCTTTAGGAGTTATAAAAGAAAACAATTTTGAAGAAATAGAAATTAAAGGAAAAACGGCTATTAAAAGCTACTTTATTTCCTCTGATTTAGGAACTAATGTTGATATTTACGTTAAAGATAGTCAGATATTGTATGGGATAGGAATGAGCATGGCCACTTCTTCGGAAGAAGATTGCTTAGAAGGATTAGACTCTTTTTTGAAAAAAATATCTTTTGAATAAGGTTATGTCTAAAAAATTTCTTTTAGGATTGTTATTTTTGATAATATTCTTTTTGCTGCCCAGTAAAATTATTGCAGAGGTTGAACTTCCTGAGAAAGATAGTCATTATCTATTAAATTCTGCTCAACAGGGGCTAATTAACGAATGGATAAAAATTACTTCTTCGGCTAGTTTTTCTGCTCCCGAAAAGCAAGCCGCACTATATCTGATTAGAAATTCAATTCAGCAAGAAGAACTAAATTATGCATTTAAAGACCTCCCTAAAGATTTTGCAGAAAGTACTATAAAGCTGGCGGCATCTTTTTATTTTTCTCCCGACATTGCTTCAGTTCTAGGAAAAATGGAAAAAGAAACAACGCAAAAGGCAGTTGATATAGCCATGGATTGGTTACTAGAAAAGGAAATTAAAGTAAGTAGCGGAAAATTAAGTTATTCTTTTACTTCTTACAAGGGCAACAAACAAAAGCCTGTTTTTTATTATAATCTTGCTTATCGTTCATTGAACGAAAAAGAAGGTGAAGTAGTAATTGAATTCTATTCTCCGGAAAGAATTGTTCCTCAAAAACCTACTGCTGCGATTTTGTCAATAAAAAGAAGTAGTTGGGACTTTCTTAGTTGGCGCGCCAAGGGAAATGAAGAGATTGGTCCTTTTATCCTAAGAATCAAAGGAAAAGTATCAAAAGAAGCAATGGATAGATATAGTTGGCAAGAAACTGTATCGGTAGACGTCTCTTTTACTGACTCTATGCCTCCTATGCCTGAGATAGCTCCAGAAGAGCCGTTTGTCGCCAAATTGCCTATTGTAGGAGGTTATTATAAGGATCTGAGGAATAGGATTCAAAAAGCAGAAGTATTGGTAAATAGAGCTATTGGAAGAGGAAAAGACAATAAAAATATTGATGATGGTAAAAGCATTAAGGATTCAATTAAAGATGTTGGTTCAAGAATTAAATCTTATTTCTCTAAAATTAATCCGCTTTCTGCTTCTATTGTTCAAAGTCCTCCGGATCAAGCTCCAAACTCTCCGAAACCTCCTTCAGGAGAAATGCCTGTGGAGGAAATAATAAAAATAAAAGAATTTATTGAAAAAGAGCTTGATGATCTGTGGGAAATTATTATAGAATCCTCTCTTGAGGAAATGGAAAGTAGTAATCATCAAGAACAGGAATATATTCCTGAAAACGAAGAAGAGGAAGATGATTTAGTAGAAAAGATTAATGTGTCTAGCCAAAAAACTAATACTCTGATCAAGATAGCAGAGATTCTTGAAAAAGAAGGAGATGAGAAGGAAAAGATAGCAGAAATTAAAGATATTATAAAGGAAAAAGAGGTGTTCGAAGAAGACGTTGAAGAAAAATCAGTAGAAAACGAAACAAAAGAAGAAAAAGAAGATGTTTTAGATTCAGAAGAAATAGTTAAAATTTGCAATAAATCAATTTCTAATAATCCTAAAAGGAGTAGGGTAATAATAAACGAATTGGCTTGGATGGGAACAAAGAGCTCTGCTAACGATGAATGGATTGAATTAAAAAATATCTCTGAAGAAAGCGTTAATTTAGAAGGTTGGCAGATTTTAGATAAAAATAATCAAATTGAAATAATTTTTGAAGAAGAAAGTATTATCCCTCCCAATGGATTCCTTCTCCTAGAAAGAACTGATGATGAATCAGTTCCTTTCGTTAAAGCTGATCTCGTTTATACGGGTGGCCTTAATAACAGTAACGAAGAGCTCTATCTTTTTAATAATGATTGTATTTTAGAAGACAAAGTGGTAGCTGATCCTGCTTGGCCAGCTGGAGAAAATAGTGGGAAAAAATCTATGGAAAGAAGCGAGGATCTAAGTTGGCACACCTATCATGGCGCTCCTAAAAAAGGAATTTTAGGAACACCAAAGAGCAAAAATACTTTTGCTCCGTTAAATATCAGCATAGGTCCAATTACTGATTCCTCTTCAGAAGAACCAGTAACAGAAAATTCGCCAGTACAAGAATCAACCTCTACTTTGTTAGATGTTATTATTACTGAGATTCAAATTGAAGGAGAAGAAAGTAGTCATGACTTTATTGAACTTTATAATCCCAATACTACTACTGTGGATATCTCTGGTTTTCAGTTAAAGAAGAAAAGTTCAAGTGGGAAAGATTATTCTGTTAGATTGTTTCCTGAAGGAAGCATCATAGGAGCCAGAGATTATTTTCTTTGGCTGAACTCGACTTATGCTTCTTCTTCTCAGTTATTGGCAGACACTATTTCTAGTCAAAGTTTAGCAAAAGATAATAGCATTGCTTTGATAGACGATGAAGAAAATATTATTAATGCAGTAGCATGGGGGAGTAGTACCAACCCTTTTGTAGAAGGAGAAGCTTTTCCTGGTAATCCTCAGAACAACGAGAGTTTAGCTAGAAAATGGAATGAGAATGAAGAATATTATCAAGATAATGATAACAATAAGGAAGATTTTGAAATTCAAAAACCTAGCCCAGGAGAAAATAGTAGCTCTAGCAAACAAATTGTAGATAATAAAGAGTCTAAAGCTGCTTTCAGCTGGGAACCGCAGGAGGTTTTTACTGGAGATCAGGTTCTCTTTGATGCTGCTTCTTCTAGTAGTCCCGATGGAGAATTAGTCTCTTTTATCTGGAACCTTGGTGAAGGTTCCACGACTACTAATAAAGCTACTACAACTTATTCTTATTCTAGTTCAACTGAATATCTTGTTGGACTAAGAGTTATTGACAATGAAGGAGTAACAAGCTCCTTGGCTACAAGTAGCTTAAAGGTAAAAGAACCCTCTTTTTTAGAAGTAGAGCCAACGAGCTTAGAACTTGAAATAGAAGAAGGGGACTTTCTAGAAGAGCAATCCTTGATAATTACTAACAAAGGAGAGGAGAATAAAGATTGGGTGCTTTCTACTGACTATTCTTCTACTTCTACGGGCGACTGGATTAAATTTAATTCTAATACTGGAACGATTGAGTTAAATAGTTCTTCTACGGTAAAATTTAATCTTGATAATTCTCTAACTCCAGGGGAGCATAGCGCAACAGCAACATTAGATATTGCAGAAGAGATTTTTAATATTCCTATTAGAATAACTGTTATTGAGTTACCAGAACCAACGCTTTCTGTTGTTATTAACGAGATTAGTTGGGCAGGAACAAAAGCTGATGCTAATGATGAATGGATTGAGCTATACAATAATACCAATGAAGAGGTTAATCTTAGTGATTGGAAAATAAAATCTGGTGATGGTGCTCCTAACATTGATCTTTCGGGAATAATTCCTGCGAATGGTTATTTCTTGCTTGAAAGAACTGATGATCAGGTTGTTTCTGATATCGAAGCTTCTCAGATTTATACTGGTTCTCTTGGAAATGAAGGAGAAAGATTAAAGTTGGTAAATGCGAGCAGTACTTTAATTGACATAGTTGATTGTTCCGATGGGTGGTTCGGAGGAAGGAATAGAAAAATGAACGATGAATGGATAAGAATATCTATGGAAAGAGTCAACCCTACTGTTTCTGGGAACGATGATTCAAATTGGATAACCAATGATGGTTTTAAAATTTCGGGCAAGGATAAAGAAGGAAATTATATTATAGGGACTCCTGGTCAAGAGAATAGTCGTTATAATTTTTATTCTGAAGAAGTATTCTATGGGGGTTCTGTTTCATGGGATGCGATTTGGACTAAGAAGGGAGGTCCTTACCAAGTGCGCTCCACTTTCCATATTTTAGAAGATTCTATTTTTATTATTGAGCCTGGTGCTAAAATTGAATTAGCAGTAAATAGAAATAGTAGAATAAAAGTAAGTGGAATCTTGATGGCCGGCGACAAAGAAGGGGAGCAGGTTGTTTTTACTTCAAATTTAGAAAGTAATGCGCCACGTTTATGGGATTATATTTATTTTACTGGACCTGGTTCGGTTTTGGAGAATGTATTGATTGAATGTGGGGGATGGTATCATCGTCTTCCTCCTTTTTCAGTAAAAGGAGCGGTAACCATAGAAAATACAGATATTGTTATAAGAGATTCTGTTTTTAGAAACAATTTAGTGGCAGACATTTGGCTGATTAATTCTAGTTCAACTATTGAAAATACATCTTTTGAAGGCCTGAATAAAGAATACTATTATGAACCCAGAGGACCGGGGAGAGGGATCACGGTAGATATCTATTTGGACAACTCAAATCCTATTTTAAAGAATTTGACTTTTGATGAAAATGAAGTTAATATTTATCCAGAATAGGCTATTCTTTAAGATTTTAGTGACGAAAAATAACTAAAAATGGATAAGGAATATTTTGCAAAACTTACTTCCAGGCTT
>CAZSHN010000022.1:0-6880 GCA_964607015.1 uncultured Candidatus Saccharibacteria bacterium | reverse complement strand
CATAATAACATAGAACAAGTCTTTCAACAAAATATCCTAAAAATATCCAATTTATATCTGTTCTTGATCTTTTTCTTCTTTAGTGCCAATAGATTTTGCTGTTAAGGCAAAAAGAACGACTAAAACAAGGGCGGCAGACCCAATACCAACCCATGGAATCCAAGGATAACGTTCGGTTATACGACTATCTTCGTCGTCACATTTATCTCCAGCTCCATCACCATCAGTATCCTTTTGACCTGGATTATATTTATCAGGACAATTATCATGAACATTGATAACACCATCTAAGTCCCAATCTTCACATAAATCACCCACTCCATTATCGTTTGTATCTTCCTGATCAGGATTAGAAACATCGACACAATTATCGTAAATATCAGGAACTCCATCGTTATCAGTGTCAGCAATAACATAATCTGAATTATCCTTTATTTTTGAAACAGGAATAATTTCTACATCTTTCACGTTAGCAAGATTGCCACCTGCAATCGTTGGCACCGAGACTAATCTGTCAGGATCAAAATAAATACGATAAGAATGATTTGGATAGGCTAAAAATCTAACAGCGTTAACACTTGATTTTGTAACATTATCTTGCCTTAATTTTAACTCACTAATACGAAGTGGCTGACCGAAATAAAAAGTAACTGTCCATCTCTTTGAAGTAGTTTGAGGAAAATAAATAGTTTGCTGGTTCATTTTCTTACGTGCAACAATAATTTTATTTTGACTGCCAACTAACGCACGAATTTCTACAGAGGTTGGAAGAGCAACATTATTATCAAGTAAAACAGTTAAAGCAGAAGAAGTAATAGGAGAGGATCCAGACAAAACAATTTGCACTTTTCCTTGAGTATTCTCTGGCAATGGAAAATCGGCGTATGTTCTTGTATTTTCGTCAATCATTTTGTTCGCACTAGCAACTCTTGGACTTGTATTGACCGATACTGGTATTTCATTTATTAATACTTCTTGCTTAAAAAAGTATGGTTGAAAAGAATTTGTATTTTCATCTAAAACAGCAAAATTGAAACGTTCAATAAAATCAACATCAAAAGGAACCTCGACGACTGTTGGATTATTTATAGAAACATCTTCAATTTCTTTATAAGAACGATAAGCACTAATTATAGAAGAAATTGAATCTTGTGGCGACATCTGGGCGTTCAAGGATAAAGAAAAACCAAAAGCAACGAAGATAATAGCAAGTAAAAATAAATATTTAAATTTCATAGTTTTATTTATTTTTAATCATTTTTGAATTTTGTTTTTGTCTCCCTAAAAATGCAGTACTTACAAGTAAAGCACCAATTAAGAAGAAGGTGATAATTCGACCTGACATTTCCATTTTCCATATATCAACAAGGAAGAGTCGACAGATTACAATTCCAACTAGTGCCCCACCATAAAATCGGAAAAGGTCATTTTTAATCTTAATTCCATAAAAGTAAGAAATAAGACCGACAACAGTATAGACAAGAAGAGAAATCATTACTGCAATATTATTGTTTTGAATTCCTGCATGCAAAGATAGCCATAAAAGAATATAAAGATAAGCAGAACCAACGACTAACAAGATGGTATTAATCTTTTCTGATTCTTCATCTTCAGTTTTACGAATATAACGTGAAAAGAATAATCCAATTCCAAGAAATGTTAGTCCTATTATAAGAAGGACAAAAAAATCTTTATTAATAACACTTTCTCTCCAAGCAGGAGAAATAACACTTTGAAAAGATAGAACAGCAGGAATTATCAAGAGAAGAGAAATCCTTTCGGCTATTTTAATATCTTTCAAGAACTTATACGCAATAAGAGCAATGGCACCACTTTGAATTGTATAAGCAATTGTAAGAGCAGCGCCTTTTAACTCTACGGCTGTCGCTGCTGCTAACATCATAACTCCAACACCAGCATAAACATAAAAAGGTTCACGTTTTTGTGTAACCTTAAATATCAAAAATGCTCCAACAGTAAACACGATCATCCAGGCAGAAATTATCAAGCTTTTCCAGTCATCAGGAGCAGCAACCATAATCCAGGCAAGCAAAAATAAACCATTACCAGATGCTGTCACAAGGTCAGGAATAATTTCTTTAGTTTTTAATTTTAAGATCCCAACAGTATTAGTTAAAAAGAAAACCGCAGTAAAGGCGTATGCTAAAAGCAACAAAATATCTTTATCTGCCGAAGTAGAAGACATAAAGTGCGGAAAACTATAAAACGTAATAAGCAATAGAGCGGCGAAAGTAAGCTCTCTTCTTCCTGTTAAAAAGACAATCCAAATTGCACCAACTATAACAACAAATAGATATAAATATAATTCAATATAGTTAGGAGAAGGAGCGTTTGTAAGCAACGGGGCAATTCCTGCAAGAACTAAACTTGCTAAAGCAAAATTACGATCATTGTATTTCACGCTTGCCAAAGCTACAAATGCAGTACTTAAAAACATCACAGCAAGCGCAGACAAAGGAGTAAAAAAACCATAAAGCTCTCTTGCAGCAAATATTGTAATCAAGATTGTTGTTGAGCCAAGGATCAAGAAAACTCCACCTTGCTGAATATATTTTCTTATCCTCCACCATCCCAGAATAATAAAAGAAGCTCCAGCAATAATCCCGAGCGTGATACGTCCCATTGGCCCAATCCAATTATTTAAAAAAGCATAGGTGGCTAACCAACCAAAGCCGATAAGCAAGAGTATCGCACCAAGCTTTAACAACCAATCTTCTTTAAACCACTCAATAATTTTATCAAACATAATCATCTCAGATTGAGCACCTTCGTCAGATTGACTTTTCTGAACCGATTGAACCATAACCTTCCAAGCTTTTTCAATATAAGACAACTCCCATCCAGAAGCTACAAGAAATCTCTTCATATCTTCCTTACTAACACCCTTCCTAGCTTGCTTTTTAATATAACTAACTAGTTCTTCAAAATCTTTTGGAGCTTGTTCTTCTAACGACACCTGCTCTCGAGACGTTTCTCCAGTAGTGCCATATTCTGTCTTTTTTCCGACCACCAAGTTCTCTAATTTTTGTATTCTGTTATGTAAGTTAAATAAAAAGAACAAAGTTAATATAAAAAATACTAAGATACCAAGTTCTATCATATTATTTTATTAATTATATTCTTTTATTATACCAAAATTTATTATCAAAAAGAATAAATAAAAACAAAAAACCATGTTTCAAGAACATGATTTCTAAATATGTGACCCCGCCGGGATTTGAACCCGGGTTACTGGGATGAAAACCCAGTGTCCTGGACCAGGCTAGACGACGGGGCCAATACAAAAAACATTCTAACCTAAAAAAATTAATTTGACAAGGAGTAATTGTCAAACTCTTATTAAATTGGTAAATTTAAGATAATATGAATATTTTAAGTATAGAAACCTCTTGCGACGATACTTCTGTCGCAATAATTAAAGCCTCTGGAAAAAAGAGGGTTTCTTTTAAAGTGTTATCTAATATAATATCTTCTCAAATTGAAATTCATAAAGAATGGGGAGGAGTCTATCCTTCTCTTGCAAAAAGAGAGCATAAAAAGAATTTAATTCCTGTTTTCAAAGAATCTCTTAAAAAAGCAAAATTATTCAAGAAGCAAAAGGAAAAAGAAATAAACAAAAAAGAAATAGAAAAAATATTAGAAAGAGAACCTGAATTGCTAAAGCTTTTCCTAAAAGAAATTCCAAAGATTAAAAAACCAAATATAGACTTCATTTCTGTAACTCAAGGACCAGGACTAGAACCTTGTCTTTGGGTGGGAATAAACTTTGCTAGAGCATTATCTTCTTATTGGAAAATTCCAATTATTCCAGTAAATCATATCAAGGGACATATTTTTGCAAGTTTTTTAAACAAGAAAATTGATCTCAAAAGCACCTTCCCCGCAATTTGTTTGGTAGTTTCAGGGGGGCACACTCAATTAATGCATATCAAAAATACTAAAAGCTATAAAATAATAGGAGAAACAAGAGACGATGCTGCAGGAGAATGTCTAGATAAAATAGCAAGAATACTAGGATTAGAATATCCAGGAGGACCGATTATTGAAAAAATAGCAAAGAATTATAAAAAGAAAAAAGAAGGAATAGTATTCCCTCGTCCAATGATTAACACTAAAAATTACGATTTTAGCTTTTCAGGATTAAAAACAGCTGTTCTTTATGATTTCAAAAAAAGAAATAAGAAAGAAAGAGAGAGCAAAGAATATATCCAACAAGCATGCTATCAAGCTCAACAAGCAGTTATTGATGTTTTGGTTCATAAAACTATTAAAGCCCTTCATAATTTTGACGCAAAAAGCTTAATACTTGGTGGCGGCGTAATAGCTAACAAAAAATTAAGAGAAGAAATTAAAAAGAGTCTAAACAAAGATTTTCCTAAGATAAAACTGCTTGTACCAGAAAAAAAATACTGCACAGACAATGCAGCAATGACCGCTGCAGCTTCTTATTTCTCTTATCTGGAAAAAGGGATAAAAGAACAAAAGAACCTAAAAGCAAATTCTAATTTAAGAGTTAAATAATAAATATTTTCAGAAAAAGAAATTATAGGATATAATAAGAAAAGATATGTCTTATTCTTTGTTTTTCATATTAGGAATACTGCCAAGCATCATCTGGCTTTTATTTTTTCTAAGAGAAGATGCTAATCCTGAACCAAATAGAGTGATTGTAAAAGTCTTTCTGCTTGGAGTTGTAGCTGCTTTATTAGCCGCTGCTTTTGAATGCTGTTTTTTTGAACTAACTTTAAATTTAAAGATTCCTAATGCCATAAAAACCCTTATCAATATCTTTATTGGCGTTGCTTTAATTGAAGAGTATTTTAAATATTTAGTAGTAAGAAAAGGGGCAATAAGAGATAGGGCTTTTGATGAACCAACCGATGTCATGCTCTATATGGTTATTGCTGGTCTTGGTTTTGCCGCCCTAGAAAATACCTTAGTTTTCCTTATCCCTTCTACTCAGCCAATTAGTATCCCTTCGATTCTTTCACTGGCCCTTTTTAGATTTATTGGAGCGACTTTCCTTCATGCCTTAGCTTCAGGATTAATTGGATTTTTCTTAGCCCTATCTTTCCTTAGAAAGAGCCATAAAGTTAAGCTGGTAGCAATCGGTATCTCTATTTCTACTTTCTTGCACGGATTATATAACTTCTCTATAATAGAATTAATGGGTGGCCTGAAAATAGTAGTTCCGGCTATTCTCTTATTAACCTTGGCAATAATTGTCCTTCTTGCCTTTAAAAAGCTTAGAGATACAGCTAGCGTTTGCAGAATAAAAGTTAAAAAATAAACTATGGTCTTCTTTAAAAAAACAAAAGTTAAAAAACAAGATAAACCAGAGAAAGACAAGGGATGGTTTCAAACAGAAGGAAAATTAATGGTTGATCTTTATGAGACAAAATCATACATTGTAGTTCAGGCTCCAATCGCAGGAGCAAAAATAGAAGACTTTGACATCTTTATTGAAAACGACATTTTAGAGATAAAAGGAACTAGAGAAAATCCTAACGAGAAAAAAACAAAGAGAAAATACTTTTTTAATGAATGTTATTGGGGACCTTTTTCAAGAAAAATAATCTTACCAAAAGAAGTAGACAATTCTCGGGTAAAGGCATCTATAAAAGAAGGAATTTTGATTATAAAGATGCCTAAAATAGAAAAAGAAAAAAGAAGAAAGGTAGAATTGAAAGAGAAAGAATAAAAAGCTAAATAATGCACAAACCAAAAACCGGCTATCAACCGGTTTTTTAGTTTGTGCGGACGGTGGGAGTCGAACCCACACGGGTTTCCCCATTGGATCCTAAATCCAACGCCTCTACCAGTTTGGCCACGTCCGCTAAGAACCTTTAATATTATAGCTATAGTTCTCAATAATTTCAAGAAAAATGCCGCTCTTTACCAAAAAGAACGGCATTCCAAGAATCATGAAAACATGTAGATTAACAGTACAATCTACAATTAATTCTTTCTAAACAATTATTTAAACTCCAATCAAAGATCTTATCAGGTATGGCATAGCTCTAGACAAAAGTGCAACAGCGACACCAACCAAAGCATAAATAATGTAATTTCTTCCTTTCGATACTCCTTCTTCTGATCCACCAGAAGTCATCAAGGTAAATGCTCCCATTAATATCAAGACTACCACAATAACCATGATAATCATAAACAACCAGTCAATAACATACAGAATTGTACTGAATAAACAACACATTGCACCGCTAAGCACGTTAGAACCTGATCCATATTCCTGGTCGTACTCAGAAGTATTTCCTGCTGCAGGACAAGCAGCTCCTGACCCTAAAAAGTTATTAACGTCTCTCCTCATTGTACATTCAGTAGGAGACGAAGAAAGTTGAGCGGAAACCATTAAAGGAGCAGCTATTCCAACTATCATTCCCAATAAAGCTAACGAAAATAATATCTTTTTCATAATTTCTGTTTATTTTTATTAACTCTTTACGACCTTTTTTAAAATCTTAATATAATTATACAACATTCAGAACACAAAACAAGAATTACGCACCCAAAATATCCCCTAATATGTAAACTAATCCTCTGGCAAACAAAACAATACCGTATCCTGCCAAAACATAAATAATCATTCTTTTCGCTGTCTGCACCTTGTTTGGGTCACCTGCCGCAGTCATGAAAAAGAAACCAGCAACTAATATCAGTATCGGAGTAATGGCAGTAGCAAACCAGAAGATGTAGTTAATAACGTTTTCTAGTAAATCATCAAGGTTGGTAGAAGAAGTTGCCGGACAAATACAATAAGCATTAGCAGGCTGGCTATAAGTACCGCTTCCATCTGTAGGATTATAAGGATCAGAACAATATTCTGTACAATCACTAGCAA
>CAZSHN010000021.1:0-6931 GCA_964607015.1 uncultured Candidatus Saccharibacteria bacterium | reverse complement strand
TCTTCCTGAAGACTGGTACTTTACCACTAGCCTTGCCCCTGAACTCCTTTTACCTTCAGACCCAGACTGGAACAATAGCACCTCTCAAGCCACTACTTCAATTTCAGCTAGCGATCCAATTGTTCTTGATTGGTGCGATCCTCCTGACAACAAAGACTATTTGGGCTCAGTAAAAAACGATGATTATCTTTACGACGAAGGAAGAGGGAAAAACATTAATAAATATAGGTTAAAGTTACACATCATAGATTCTTCAGGAAACATAGTTTGTCAACCTGCCGGCATGGTAGATGATGGTAATTGTGGATATAAAGACATAATAAAAGGCAGCAGCTATCCCGGAGACAAGCTTTTGTCCGAGTTTGAGGACGAAAATGGTGTCTTTTTTACAGAAAACACAGAATATAGATGGAAGGTAGCTACCTGCTACATAGATCCAGACGATGGATCAAGTATATGCAGTAACTACAGTCAAGAATGGGGACTTGATGTTGGTAGTCTAGATTATGAATTCCGCCTTATCCTCCCAGAAGATAATGCCATAGAGCAAGTAGAAGTTCCTGCGTCACTCAAATGGAACGAACCGGTAGGAATGAACTCTTTTAGGTACCAAATAGAACAAGGAGGCGTTCCAATTATTACAGGAACATCAAGTAATCCAGAAGTAGAAATCCCTTATCCTGATTTAAGTTTAGACACAGTTTATTCGTGGAAAGTACAACCTTGCACAAATCATAATGCAGATCCAGTAGGGTGCAAAGACTGGATTTATTCTCCTTCATGGCAATTTAAGACTACGGGTGCTCCTCCAACCACAACTTCTCCTGTTAATGGAGCATTAGACGTAGTCCTGCCAGTAAAAATTGAATGGGAACGCGTGTCAGGAGCTAAATCTTATCGATATGAGATAAGGCATTCAGGAATCATGATCAAAGAAGGGGTTGTTAGTAGCAGAGATCAAACATGGGTTTTAATGGGATACCCTGATCTTAAAATGAACAATTTGTATACCTGGCGAGTTCAGACATGCGCAGATCAAAGTGGAAATATTTGCGGAGCATGGACCTCTCCAAAAACCTTCCGAACTTTTCAAATGGGAACTCCTAATCTTCAATCCCCTGCTGACGGATCTGCAGTCCAACAAGCAACTGAAATAATATTTGAATGGGAATCGCTAAGAGGGGCTCAGGCTTATGAATATGAAATAACTTATCCTCCAACTGGATCTACAACAGTTCATAAAATAATAACATCTAATTCTGCAAGGCATATTAGTGTAGATTTTCCAGAAACAGGAGTTTATAACTGGAAGGTAAGAGGATGTTTAGACACAAGCTGCGATGAATCAAACGGAGGAACAGGTCCATGGAGCCCAACATGGAGCGTGGACATAGACTTGGTTGCCGACGCTTCAAAGCAAGGAGGATTAGTCCCTTGTGGAAGAACTTATGACGATCCAAACACTCCTTGGAATGAAAGGGAAAGATGTCAGATTCATCATTTCTTCCTTTTAATTAGAAACGTCCTTGACTTCGTCTTGTGGAAAGTAGCAACAGTGATGTTAGTTGTTGCTTTGATAGCCTTAGCAGCAATATTATATCTTTCTGCCGGAGACGAGAGAACAGTTAATAAAATTAAGTCGCTTATAAGATCGGTGATTATCGGTTACTTAATAATTATGTTCGCTTGGTTGATTATTAACTTTATCTTATCTCTAGCTGGATTTAACTTCCAATTCTTTGGGAATTGGTGGGAAATAAAATTTTAAGAGAAATTAAACAAAAATGAAAAGAACACTAAAATTTCTTTTAATATTTTTTGGTTTAATAATTGTTGCCTTTGTAATTGGAGGTAGTTATTTCCAAGGAGGAATACTAGAAGATATAACTTCTCCTGCTGCGATAGAAAGATTAGAAAACTTAGAAAAAAACAGTTCGCAAGTTCAAGAAAAAATAGAATTTATTTCTCCTGAAAACAAACTATCTTTTAGATACTCCTCTGACTGGAAAGAAATAGCTGACAAAGAAATACTTCAAAAACTTTCCTTGGAAGACGAGGAAAATGATTATTATTTCGAAGTAATATTCTTTGCTCAAAAACTTCAACCAAATCAAATATTAATAGCAAATAAAAGCTTACTAAACGTAGAAAAACCACAAGATGTTATTGACATAATGATAGAATTAAATAGCAAAGACAGCTCAGAAATGAAAGTGATAAACCGAAAAAAAGAAGGATCGGAAATAATTATTGAAGCAGAATACAAAGACAGAAATAACAACATTTTCCACTCTATCGAGAAAATACTTGTGAGAGAAGCTGAAGAAGAAGAAAGAGAAGTATTTATTGTTGCTATTGTTGTTCCTAAAGAAAATTGGAACGGACCAACTGAAGAAATTAACAAAATTATAGAATCTGCCAAGCTTATCAATGATAATTAAATGTGATATAATATTTAAAGCTAAAAATTAATTTCAATAAAATGAAAAAGAGAAAAATATCTCTATTTATAACTTCTCTAATAATTATTGCTAGTTTGTTCACGGCTTGTGAAGCAATAGGGCTAGAAACTAATTGGCCTGTAGCTCCAGGAGGATTAGAACTGAAAGACGACAGCACTCTTCTTGAGTTTGTAGACTATTGTTACCGCTGGGGAATTCTTTTTGGAGGTTTGGCAGCTTTCGTTGCCCTCATTGTTGGTGGTTTTAAATATTTAACTTCTGTAGGAGATCCAAACAAAATGAGAGATGCTCGAGAATGGATCACTTCTGCTTTGATTGGTCTTGCTATTATAATTTTCAGTTTTGTTATACTAAACACTCTTAATCCAGACTTAACCACGTTAACTGTACCTACGACAAATGTTGGAAATCTTGGAGTCGGAAATTGGACTCCTCCTGACTTAAATGAACCTTGTAAATATATAATAGCTTACGAAAAAACAAATTTTGAAGGAGATAAAATTGTTTTTTGGAACCCGAGCGAAGTTCCTAGTACAGTTGTGCCTACTTCTGGAGATGACCTAAAACACAAAGTAGGAAAATGTCTTGATAATAGTTCTGGTTGGTGGATTTTTAGCTCTCAAACACTTCAGGTTAAATCTGTCCAAATAGAAGGAGCTTGTCATCTTAATCTTTACGAAGAGGATGATTGTAAAGGGCAAAACCTAATGGTTATTTCAGACGATACAAATAAACTTGAATGGCTAACCCTAGATCATATTTATTCGGTAAAGGCAGTCGATGTCTCCGCTCCAGTTCCAGCAACCGTTGAAACTCTAGGATTTTCAAACGTCATGATAACTCCAGGCACTACCACTTGTCAGGCTGACCTGACAGGAAGAATAACGGATCTCGGCGGTGACGCTGAAGCTAGTGTTCGTGTGCAATATGGAGAAACTAAGTATCTCGGAAACACTTTTCCAGAAAATGAAAAGGACTGGAAAGTAATCCATAAACACGACGCAAGCAAAAACTTTACTTACACTGTAAAAGGTCTCTCTTGTAGTACAGAATATATCTGGAGAACAGAGGCAAAAAACGGAGGCGGCATTTCAAAAGGAGCAACTTCAACTTTTACAACCCCGTAATTATTTTCAGCCTAAAAAAGCATGTTAAGTAAAAAAAATAAAATTATATTATTTGTCCTATTGTCCTTTTCTGGAATATTCTTTTTTACTCATTCTGCCGATGCTTTCGTTTTTGACTGGGCAATGGCTGCTTTAGACGCTTTAGATACGGTTGACATGGCCGTATTGAGCTTCATTATAAAGCTTGTTATTTATGCTTTTCTATCTTCAGCTTTTGTTCTTCTTGGAGCTCACTTGTTAGAGTGGGCCATTGAACTTCCTTTACACCTTTCTAATCCAGCAGTTCTAGGAGGATGGAATTTTGTTTTGGGTTTCGTTAATCTAGGATTTGTCCTTGCTTTAATCTTTATAGCATTAGCTTATATCATGAGACTTCCTAGGTACGAACTGAAGAAAACTCTGCCAAGATTGATACTTGTAATTCTTCTTGTAAATTTCAGCATGCTGATAATTGGGATGTTTGCAGATATTGCTCAATTCTTCATGAATACTTTGCTCAATTCTTTTGGAAAAGACTTTGTAGAGCTTGCAACGATGCCTCTTAGGCAAAACTTGGGAATACTTACAGGTGTCTTCATTTCAACCTTGGTTGCTTATCTCGCAGCCGCAGCTTCGGTTTTCCTGGCTCCAATTGTTCTTGGTTATTTACTTGCAGACGTGGTTTGGGGAAACATGCTAGGAAATATTTTTTCAATAATTACTATGACCGGGATGAACCTAGCAATGGGAGGTATATTTTTTGTTTATGCAGTTTTATTTGTAATTAGAATCGCGGCTCTTTGGATTTTAGCAATCTTTTCTCCTTTAGCATTTTTCTGTCTGATTTTTGATCAAACAAAACAATACTTTGACAAATGGTTTAAAATGGTAATTGGATGGGCTTTTCTTGGAGTAGTAGCATTGTTTCTTTTAGGAATTATTATTTCTCTTTTTTCTACTTCCTTTCTTAGTAGGCCAGGGCAAATAAATCTTTCAGGAGGAACCAGCGTCCCTTCTTTTTCCTTACCTTCCTCGTTATATAATTATCTTTTCCTTCTTATTTTCCTTGCAGTTGCTTTTCATATTTCCATAACATATGTTCCTGCGGGAGCTGATGTAGCAATAGGATACCTTAAAAAAGGGTATGCTTCTGTGGGAGGAGTAGCTGGAGTAATAAATAAGGGAAAAAGAATGGGAACCGAGGTTACCAGAAGAGCCGTTCCTCAAAAATACAGACAAAGGGTGGTCAGAAAAGCAAGAAAAATGAGCGCTTCGGCTGGAATCACCGATGCAGAATCTGCTAAAGGTGTTTATAAGGACGCCATGTCAAAAGAAGGAACAAAAGGAAAGGCAAAGAGCCTTATTAGCGGATTTGCTTCTCCTGCTATCAAAAGACAGCTTGGAAAAGCTATTGTCTCAGCAACCTCAGGTGCTTCCAAAAGAGTTTCTAGTGAAACCGAGGAGAAAATGAAAGGAAAATCAGTTGAAGAGAAAATGAAAACCCTTTCGGAAACCAAAGGAGACAGAGCAAAAACATTAGGAATCGTAAAAAGCATAATTGAAGAGAAGCAGCTCGGAGATGCTATGGATGAAGAAAAAATGGGAAAAGGAAATACATTAAAAGACAGAAAAGTACTAAAAACAAAAATGGTCAAAGGAAAGCCAACAACAGAGAGCATTAGCCTTTTGGAAGACCTTTACACAGAAGCAATTAATCAAAACAGAGATTCTTTAAGAAAAGATATAGAATATAACTTTGCTGGCGCAGTACCTCCAGAAAAATTCAAGGAAATCGCCGAGAGAGAAGGCGTCTACACTATGAAAGACAAAGAAAAGGATGCAGGAAAAGGGGTAACAAATTATGCTGAAAGGATTATTTACCAAGCAAAAGATGAAAATCAAATTAAAAAATTAGGAAAGGGATGGTGGAAAAACGACGAATTAATGAAAGCTGTTCACCAATTCTGGAGCGGACGCCAGATCTCTCAAGCTGCTAACATTTTTGGTAAAGAGTTTATAGACAAATTTAATGAACACGAAAAACCAGCAGATTGGTATTATCAATACAATAAAAACACAGGAAGACAGAATAACCCTTCTATTCCCCGCTGGCGACTAAGTACCCCAGCTGTTACCTTGGGAGTTTCTCCTGCCACAGACAAAGAAGGAAGATCAATTGACACAAAAGAGAAAGTCGAACACCTTGAAAGAAAAGGAAGAGAACACGCGAAAGAAGAGAAAGAAAAGGAGAAAAAACAGAAGAGAAAATGAAACTCAATCAAAACTGACTTAACTAAATTACATTAATTTTATGTCAGAAGAACAACCTTTAATAGACCAACTTTGGAAATTATATAAAAAAATTCCTAAAGACTTGCAGGAAGCAATTTTTTCAGCAGAAACATCTGACAGCGTTTTTGATATTTGCGAAAATAATAATATCGAAGAAGTACGTGAAATAGCAAAAATAGTAGGAGATTCTTTGCTGGGAATCCTTCCCCCTAAAGAAATTGAAGAAACTATCAAAAAAAGATTGAATTTTTCTTCAGAGAAAGCTCACAAGGTTGCTCTGGAAATTGATCGCTTTATCTTATATCCTTTAAAAGACAGTCTGTTAGAATTGTATGGAGAGGAAGCTGAAGAAATAGCAAAATCTAAAATAGAAATTCCTGCTGAAAGAGAAGAAAAGAAAGAAAAAGAAAAAGAAGAGAAGAAAAAGAAGAGAAAAGATGCTGGAAAAGACTCTTACAGAGAACCAATTGGATAATCTAATTTAAATATTTTAATAAAAAAAACGGAGACATAAAGTCTCCTTTTTATTATTTTAGGTATTTGCTTTTTTGTATAGGATTTTCTTTCGCGTATTCTGATATTGGGTTTCTTTCATGCTTAGAAGATCTATTATCTTCCATTCTCCTTCCTTGAGGCATTCTTGCTTTTACGCCTAAAAATTCCAATATCCCTTTTTCGATTCCTCCTAAGTTTGCTCCGCCTACTCTAACATCAACAAAGCTTCCTCCTTTTATTGCCATATTTCTGTGCAACAAGTCCCAGCTTTTTTCCCAGAGTCCTTTGTGGTCTTTGATAAATTGATCTGGGTTCTTTTTTAGCTCTTTCTCTATTTGCTTCCTTGTCATGCCTGTTTCCTTCTTCATCATCTCCATGATAGAACCAACCGTTTTTTCTGCCTCTTCGTCTGCATAATAAACTGATGCTTCTTTTTCAAGTCTAGCCCTGTCTACGTCTGCAAGACTTTTTTCGATCGAGGAAGGAAGAAAAATTTCTTCTACCGCTAATCTTATTCCGCTTTCTCTAAAGCCAACCTGGATCATGGGACCATCAGTCCTTCGAAAGTTTTCGTCT
>CAZSHN010000020.1:1158-6964 GCA_964607015.1 uncultured Candidatus Saccharibacteria bacterium | reverse complement strand
TCTGATCTTATTATAGACCATTTTCTCTTATTAGAAAAAGAGGAAAACTTTTTTAAAAATAAGACAATAATTCCTCTTCCAATATCTAGCAAGAAAGAAAGAGAAATAGGTTATAATCCAAACAAAGAAATAGCAAAAAAACTATCTTGCTCATTAAATCTCCCTTTTGTTAATCTTCTTGAAAAAGATAATAAAAATAATTATTGTCTAACAGAAAATAAAAGAAAGATAAAAAATAAAAAAGTATTCCTCGTTACTGTTTTATACAAAAAAGGAAGATCGATGAGAAAAGCGGCTAAATTTCTGAAAAATAATAAAGCAAAAGAAGTCTGGGGAATAGCGTTGGCTAGAGGTAAATAATTCCAGCTTCTTTTTTTTATTATTCAGATTATGATATAATAAGAAATGATGTTTAGATTTGTTCCAAAAAAAAATACTAAGAGGATTAGGGTTCTTGAATTTATAGAAAATAATGCCAAGAAAAACAGCTTCATAAATTGGCTAAATACTCAATACGACGTTGCTTTCTCTGAAAAAAGTGATTGGGAAGAACTTAAAGACGCCTTGCTTGAAAAAGAGAATAAGAAAATAAAAACAAACGATCTTCAGCTTTATGCAAGCTCTTTAAATTCAGAGGACTTAAAATGCCTTTTAGAAGATATAGAAAAAGAAACAAAAAAGGCAAAACACGTTGCCAGTAAATTATTCTTTTTATCTAAGTTTAAGAAATTCTCAATTGCGATGGGGGGAGCAATCTTATTAGAGGGATTAATATTCCTAGCTATAGGAATTGCCTTGTTTCTAAAAATACTGGGAATTGATATGCCAGAAGGAATCAGGCTTTCCATCTTTATCCTTTCGTTAATCTTGGGAACCACTAACCTAATAGCAGGATTACTACTTTCTTCTAGCTAACAAAAACCAACACTCCAACAATCATCAAGAGAAAAAATGATGCTCCTATCATCATCCAAATAATCCTCTCCTTTTCTATCCAAGAAATAAGATAGAATATAAGACCAACTAAAATCCACAAGAAGGTAATTAGCAAAGCTTTTGTTCCCACCCATAAAAGGATCACAAAAGAAAGAGCTATTGCAAAAAATGGAAGAATCGGAAAAAGAGGAATCTTAAAAGGTCTCATCAGGTAAGGCCTTTTTTTTCTTAACTTGATCACCGCATAAGAAATAAAAATAATAGCGATTAGATAAACGGTGTTCCCAAGATAGGCAACAAATTCAGCAGAATTAGTCAGAACTAAGAATAATGCTAAAATAGTTATAAAAATCAGGCAGCGCCCAGGCACTTCTTGACTATTGAGTTTTTGAAATCCGCTAAAAAATCCTTGTTTTGAAATAGAATATAATTCTCTTGACCCAACTAAAAACATAACAACAAGAGAAGTCAAGGTGGCAAGAATTGCCAGAGGAATTACTAAAAACTTTCCCCAACTTCCAAGTCTTTCGGCAATAAGGAGTAAGGGAGCATTTGATGCTTCTAGTTCATGAGGATCAATCACTCTTACCGCTACAAAAGATATTAAAAAGAAAAGGACAGTAGCTATAAGAACAGTAATTATTAATGCTCTAGGCATATTTTTTTCAGGATTTTTTACTTCTCCTCCTACAGCGGCGATATCTTCATAACCAATAAAAGCGGTGTAAATAAGGGCAGTAGCAGCAATAATGGGCGCTACGCTACTTCCAGAAATTCTATGAAAAGGATTTATAGCAATGTCATGTTTCAATAAAAGCATTATTACAAAAAAAGACAATCCTGCCACCAGTAACAATGAAAGAATATTTTGAAAGTTTGCAGTTTTTTTAATGCCTTTGAAATTTATAAAAGAAACAACGAGTATTGCAATAACTGCGATTGCTATTTCGTTGATTGGAATAACCAACCCGGCATAATAAGCAAAACCAAGCGCATTAATGGCAGCATAAGCAATGTCCCCAAGAACTATTAACCAAGATATCACAAAAGACGTAGCTCCTCTCCCATAAGCACTAAACAATAAGGTTAGACTCGACCCAGAAGTAGGAAGCGCAGCAGTAAATTCTCCGTATATCAAAGCAATAATTAAAGCCAAAAAACCTCCAACTAAGAAAGCATAAGGCAAAGAAATTCCTGCAATTCCTGCTGCTGGTCCCAATAATACAAAAATTCCTGAACCAATCATCGAACCTAATCCAACAACAACTAAAGAAGTTAAGCCAAGCTTTCTCCTAGAAGAACCATTGATGTCTTTTTTTATAAACATTACTCTCTAAATTCTTTATTGTTCTATTATAGGAAATCTCTGCCAAAAAAACTACCCTCTCCCTGTTGATTATAGATTGACTTTAAGGGTAAAAACTGTTATTTTACAAGCTAGATAAGGAGGAGTGCGCCGAATGGTAAGGCAGCAGTTTGCTAAACTGTAGTCGTCTAAACAGCGACTTGTGGGTTCGAGTCCCACCTCCTCCGCAGAAAAGCGAAAAAGAGGGAGGGGTGCCAGAGTGGACGAATGGGACAGTCTTGAAAACTGTAGTAGGAGCAATCCTACCGTGGGTTCGAATCCCACCCCCTCCGCTTTTCGCCCTCGTAGTTTAATGGATAAAACAGTGGCTTGCGGAGCCTCCGATAGAGGTTCGAATCCTCTCGAGGGCACAAAAACGCCGTTTTTGTTGGCGTTTTTTTAATTGAATTTAACACCTATTTTTACTATAATTTGAATACAAACTAAATTTTCATAATCAATGAACCTCTCTACTTCAATAAAAGAAATACCTCGAGTAGGACCAGTTTACCAAAAAAAACTCAAGAAATTAGGAATTAAAAATGTAAAGGATTTACTCTATCATTTTCCTTATAAATACAATGACTTCTCAAATATTGTTTCTATTTCAGAAACAAAAGTAGGAGAAGATTATTGTATTTCAGGAAAGATAAAAAAGATTAGAACTACCAGAACCTGGAAAAAGAAAATGAATATCACGAAAGCAGTTGTAGAAGATAAAACAGGAGCAATTAAAGTTACTTGGTTTAACCAGCCCTATATCGATAAAAACTTGGCAGAAGGAGATAGCATTTGCTTGGCAGGAAAACTAGTTTCTAAAAACGATGAAACATACTTTGCTAATCCTGTTTACGAGAAAGTAAGAGAAGGTTCAACTCTTACTCATACCGGAAGAATAGTCCCCGTTTACCCAGAAACCCAAGGAATATCTTCTCGATGGATAAGGTATGTTATAAAACCTCTTTTAGCAGGATTAAGAAAGGAACTAAAAGATCCAATCCCAGAAGAAATAAGAGAAAGAAATAAACTCCTTCCAATAGAAAAAGCTATCTGGCAAATTCATTTCCCTGATTCAAAAGAATTAGCAAAAAAAGCAAAAGACAGATTTTCTTTTGAAGAACTTTTCTTGATCGAGCTTTTAGTAATGAAAGAAAGAAAAAAGATAGCAGACCAAGAAGGAGTACCAATAGAAATAGACATAGATCTTGTTAAAAAATTTGTAGAGTCTCTTCCTTTTAAATTAACTGACGCTCAAAAGAAATGTAGCTGGCAAATACTTAAAGATATTGAAAAAGAAAAACCAATGAATCGTCTTCTAGAAGGAGATGTTGGATCAGGAAAAACAGTAGTAGCAGCTATGGCGGCATTAAATACTGCTCGAGCTAAACACCAAGTAGCCTTTATGGCTCCAACAGAAATTTTAGCAAAACAACACTTTAAAGAAGCACTCAAACTCCTCGGTGATTTTAAATTAAATATCGGACTTTTAACAGGAAAAACTGATAAGTTCATTTCAAAAAAACTAAAGGATTTTATAGAAATATCAAGAAAAAAACTATTAGAAAAAGTATTAAAAGGAGAAATAGATCTTTTAATAGGAACTCATACTTTAATTCAGGATAAAGTTAAATTTAAAAACCTAGCATTAGTAATATTAGATGAGCAGCACAGGTTTGGAGTAAAGCAAAGAGCAAAACTAATTTCAGATAAGAATGGAGAAAGTGCTATCCCCCATCTCTTATCGATGACTGCTACTCCTATTCCAAGAACTCTAAGTCTAACTCTTTATGGAGATCTAGATTTATCATTGCTAGATGAAATGCCAAAAGGAAGAAAGAAAATAATAACAAAAGTTATTAGTCCAGAAAAAAGAAAAGAGACTTACGATTTTATCAAAAAACAGGTTAAGAAAGGAAAACAAGTATTTGTAATCTGCCCCAGAATCGATCCTCAAAAAGAAGAAGAGGAAGAGAAGCTTGATAAATCAAATTTAACAAAGAAAAAAAGAATTCTTCTTAGTTGGTCGGATGTAAAAGCAGTGAAGGAAGAATATGAAAAATTAAATGAGGAAATATTCCCTGGCTTCGAAGTGGCAATGCTTCATGGAAAATTAGCTTCAAAAGAAAAAGAAAAAATAATGAGAGATTTTAAAAACAAAAAGATAGATATTCTTGTCTCCACTTCTGTAGTCGAAGTCGGAGTTGATGTTCCTGACGCTACAGTAATGATGATTGAAGGAGCAGAAAGATTTGGACTAGCTCAGCTTCATCAATTCAGAGGAAGAGTGGGAAGATCAAAACATCAATCATATTGTTTTCTTTTCGCTACTTCTTCTTCAGCAAAAACAAAGAAAAGGCTTAAAGCACTGGTTGAATGCAACAATGGTTTTGACTTATCTGAAAAAGATTTAGAAATAAGAGGACCGGGAAATCTTCTCGGAACTAAGCAATGGGGAATTCCTGATTTAGCAATGGCTGGCTTAACTAACATTTTCCTAATTGAAAAAACAAGGGAAGCAGCAAAAGAAATAGTTAACCAAGACCCCACTCTAAAAAAATATCCCGCTCTCAAGAAAAGAGTGGGAGAAACAAGGAGAAAAATACATTTTGAATAAAACTACCTTATCTTTTCTGTGGGCCAAAATCCGAGATATTTCCCTATCATCCATCTTGTCTGAGCTTCAAGAGCAGGTAAAGGAGTAAAGATTATCATAATAACAGGGATGATAATCCACTCTAAAGCCATAACTACATATTTATATCTACCATATTTGGGTGGCTTAGGAGGAAGAAGAAGAATGCTAAAGTAAGCTGAACTTATCAATCCAACCATGGCTATGGTAAGAAGAACTCTCAGCACTCTTGGGAGGTTAAAAGAAAAAAGAGTTTGAGTAAATTCTGGCCCACCAATTACTAAAGGAAGCCAACCTAAAAAGAATATAATAAAACTTGCTGTAGCCCAAGACCAATGTCCTTCAATCTCAGCAAATGCAAAACGGATTTTCTTTTTCAAGGAAATCTTTTTATTTCTCATAAAACCAAAAATCATATAAGGGATCTCTCCTACTCCATAAGCCCATCTTCTTTGCTGTTTATAAACATTAATAATAGTTCTAAGATAACTTCTGGAAACAACCGCATCCATGGAAACAGGATAATAAAGAGGAACAACTTTATAATCTCCATCAAAATTTAACAAGCATTGCCAGAATATTCTTGAATCATCACTTACTACATTAGTTTGCCTGAAACCAACATCAACCAAAGCTTTAAAACTCATAGAATGAGAAGAAAAGGTAACCATATTCTTTGGATCTGCTTGATTCATTGTATTCCAGAAAGTTGAAGAAAAAGAAAATATTCTTGAAAGAACAGGGACTCTCCAAACATTATTAATAAAAAGAGGAATTGGCTGAAAACTTTTTCTAGTAGGATTCTCTGTAGTTAAATAGTGATAAGTTAGACAACTAAAATATCTAGGGAAAACAACTGTATCTATATCAAAAGAAGAAAAAGTTATTTTATC
>CAZSHN010000020.1:0-1058 GCA_964607015.1 uncultured Candidatus Saccharibacteria bacterium | reverse complement strand
ATAGAAAGAGGTTCTTTATACATAGGATAAACAACAATGTGATAATACTGACGCCAATCTTTATCCAGTTCCTTAACTTTGCTAAGCCAGTCAACTTCCTCATTTTCTCTCATCTTATCGTAACCTGATTTAAGTAGAAAAGAACGATAAATAGTTCTTAATAACCAGAACATATCAAAAACAATAGCAAAAACAGCCACCCAAAGCGGCCTTTGCCAACAAAAGAAAAAAAGGAGAGCAAGAGTTGTCCAAGAAAGTAATCCAGGAAAAATCTCAAGCATCCTGTAAACTATCCTATCTTTCTTATTCTTTACATCAGAAGCTTTTCCAATTTTTAGATAATCTCTGTTTTCCATTTAAATAATATTAACAGAAAAAAATAATATTTAAAGTAATTTAAAAAACTCAAGGAACAAACCTTGAGTTTCAAGATAAGCAAAAAAAAGAAATTATCTTTTAATAAAACCCTTTGCTTTCCTAAATTTATCTAATATTTTTTGAGCAGCCCTTCTTTTGGGAACAACTTTTTTGTCTTTAATCTCCTTCTCTTCTTTCTCTTTAATTTTCTCTAAAAGTTTAAAAGGATGTTGGTCATTATAATTCCCTTTAAATGTTTCCTTTAAATTCTTTTTTATTGGTGGCAAAAATGAACCTTTTACAATCTTTATCATGTGTTCAGCGGAAAAAAGATAAACTTCTTCTGGTTTTTCTTCTTTCGCTATTTTTTTAAGACCCTCTTCCATTTTTTTAGCAAATTCTTTTCTAAGTTCTTTCTTTTTTGATTCATATACAGAACCTGAACCAAAAAACTTGTTTTTCCCTCTTTTCTCGAAATGACCTTCTCGATCAGAATATTTTGGAGTTTTAACTCTTAAGTTTTCTATTTCTTTAATTTCACCATTATTAGCAATAAAAAACTTTGCTTCTTTTTCTCCAGAAACAATTAAGAGAGCTTTTTCTTCTTTAAATTGAGGTAAATCTTTAGAAATTTTCATAGCTACTACATAATAACATAGAACAAGTCTTTCAACAAAATATCCTAAAAATATCCAATTTAT
>CAZSHN010000019.1:0-6985 GCA_964607015.1 uncultured Candidatus Saccharibacteria bacterium | reverse complement strand
AGACGAAAACTTTCGAAGGACTGATGGTCCCATGATCCAGGTTGGCTTTAGAGAAGGCGGAATAAGGTTAGCGGTAGAAGAGATTTTTCTTCCGTCTGTGATTGAAAAAAGCCTTGCAGGAGTAGACACGGCTAGACTTGAAAAAGAAGCATCGTTTTATTACGCAGATGAAGAAGCAGAAAAAACAGTCGGCTCTGTTATGGAGATGATGAAGAAAGAAACAGGAATGACACGAAAGCAAATAGAGAAAGAGCTTAAAAAGAATCCAGATCAATTTATCAAAGATCACAAAGGACTTTGGGAAAAAAGCTGGGACTTATTGCACAGAAACATGGCAATAAAAGGAGGAAGCTTTGTTGATATTAGAGTAGACGGAGCAAACCTAGGAAGCCTTGAGAAGCTTTTGTTAGAACTCTTTGGGGCCTGGCAAAGAATGCCAAGAGGAAAATCTTCTAAGGGAAAAAGTTCTAACGATGGAGATTCTAGTTTCGGAAAAGAACTACAAAAATACTCAGGATCGGTAAGCGATTTGAGGAAAAGAAAAATAATTTAAAAAGGAGACTCAATGTCTCCATTTTTTTTATTTAACAGCTAAAATTGTTTTATTCTGTGGGTTCTCTATAAGAGTCTTTGCTCGGCTTTATTTTTTTATCTTTCTTTTGATTTTTATTTTTCGGTTTTTCTTCCTTTGTTTCTGTTTCAATTATTTCCAGCTCTTCTCCATATAGCTCAGTCAAACTATCCCTTAATGGGTACAAAATAAAGCGATCTATTTCTCGGCTAACCTTCGTTGCTTTTTCCGAAGAGAGACCTAATCTTTTTTTTAGACTTTCTTCTATTTCTTTTGGAGGAAGAATTCCTATAAGAGAATCTCCGACTATTTTAGCCATTTCATGAATCTCATTGATATTATTTTTCTCGCAAATATCAAAGACGCTGTCAGCAGTTTCAACTGAAAAAATAGCTTTCTGAAGATCTTTAGGAATATTTTTGTATAATTTCCAAAGCTGATCTATTAGAGGTTTTTCTTCTGCCATATAATTTTTACAATTGATTTATTTATAAAAGAAAAATTTAACTTTTCTTTTCTTTGTTTTCTCTTTCCTCCTTTTCTCTTTCTTTTCGAAGATCTGACCAGGCGCTTTTTTGGCTGTCTCTATAATTGGGGCCCCATTCTTTCTGTTCTTGAGCGTTTTTAACTCCTTCTTTGAATTTTTCATTATAATCTTCTTTTGTTTCAACTCCTGGTATCGGCATTACCCCAAGAGTGGCAGCCCCTGTGCTTGAAGCCCACTTTGGAGCGGAAGTGTTTCTAATTTTTCTTGTGTCTTCGTCATAAGCAAAATAAAATCCTGCTGGTTTTCGTGTTTCGTTAAAGCGATCAACAAACTTTTTTGAAAAAGTTTCCGCAGCTTTAGACATTGATCTTCCGTCCCAGAAAGAATGTACGGCGTCCATAAACTCCTCTTTTTTAAACCAGTCTTTTGACAATCTATCCACTTTATTTTTTTCTGCTGCCTCTCCTGCAATTTTTTTAATGTAGGTATCCCAACCCTTTTCCTTGTCTCTTTCCTCTTCTTTTTTAGAATAATCTCCTTCTCTCTGACGAATCTCTTTAATTCTTTCTGCTCCAATAACATTCCCTAGTTTAAATTCTATTTCTTGTCTTGCTTTAGAGTCTCCTTGATTAATTGCTTCGGTGTAAATGTCTTCTATTGCGCTAGTTTTTGGTTCTCCTTTTTTGACTCTTTCCCATCCTTCTGAGCCTTTTTTAATCGGAAGACTTAACTTCATTTTATCCTTAAGGGTGTTGCCCTTGCCGAACCTTTCTTCGTCGAGGGCATCATCAATCTGACCTTCCTCAATCATGCTGTTTACGGCAGCTAATCGTTTTGCTTTGTCCAGCTTACTGTCTTCATAAAATTTCATCTTTTCTTCAACAGTTTTTCCTTCAAGTTTTTTCTCGGTTTCTTTTGTGGCCTTTTTTGAGGCTTCTGAAGTTAAAGACAGGATCGCTGTTCCCGCTTTTCGTTTAAAGGAAGCAGAAGCATACCCACTGACACGACCTCTGATTTTGCCCTTTTCCTCTATTGCCTGTTTAACAGAAGTTTCCGTTGGAGTGCTTGCAGCACTCATTTTTCTTGCTTTTCTGATTACCTTTTGTCTGTATTTTTGAGGAACGGCTCTTCTGGTAACCTCAGTTCCCATTCTTTTTCCCTTATTTATTACTCCTGCTACCCCTCCCATAGAAGCAAATCCTTTTTTAATGTATCCTATTGCTGCGTCAGCACCTGTAGGAACGTATGTTATAGAGATATGAAAGGCAACTGCTAGGAAAATGATCAAGAAAAGATAATTGTACAAAGAAGGAGGAAGGCTAAAAGATGGAATAGCACTAGTTCCGCCTGACAGATTTATATTTCCTGGTCTACTAAGAAAAGCGGTAGAGAAAAGAGATATTATAATTCCCAAGAGGAACAAAGCAACTACCCCGAGGAACGCCCATCCTACTACCATTTTGAACCACTTATCAAAATATTTTTTTGTTTGGTCAAAGATTATGCAAAAGAAAGCTAAAGGAGAAAATATTGCCAAGATCCATAATGCGGCAATTCTTATTATGAATAAGACAGCATAAACAAGGAAGATTCCGCCCATGAGCAAATTCATAATAGTCATGGTGATTATTGAAAAAATATCTCCTAACAGACTTCCTTGAGTTATTTGCATAATTAAATAAATAGCTACAACTGGAGCTAGAAACACTGAGGCCGCAGCAGCGATATACTGAAGCAGAGTTGTCATGAATACATTTGTAAGTATTCCTAAATTTTGTCTAAGAGGCATGGTGGCAAGCTCTACAAAACTTTTTCCAAAAGAGGAAAGTAGAGTGTTCATAAAAAATTGGGCAATATCGGCAAACATTCCAATGATAAGCATGCTGAAATTAACCAAAAGAATTACCAGTATTAATCTTGGTAATGTTTTCTTAAGTTCGTACCTAGGAAGCCTCATGATATAGGCTAATGCTATAAAAATTAGAGCCAGAACAAAGCCTAAATTGACAAATCCTAGAACAAAATTCCATCCTCCTAAAACAGCTGGATTAGAAAGGTGAAGAGGGAGATCGATCGCCCATTCTAGTAAGTTAGCTCCGAGCAGAGCAAATGCCGAAGAAAGAAAAGCCCAAACGATAAGTCTAAGAATAAGAGATAAGATTGCTATATCAACCACATCTAATCCTTCTAGGGCTGCCATTGCCCAGTCAAAAATAAAAGCATCGGCAGGCTGGGCTATAAGAAATAACCCAGAAATTAACAAAAGAAGAAAAATTATTATTTTATTTTTTGCGTTGAAAATCATTCTCTGTTTTTTAAGGAGTGGTAAAGGTAGAAGTTGGGGCCCAGGTAGTTCCACCCTTGTTATTTGCTACTGCTCTCCAAAAATAGGTAGTAGAAGAAGCTAAGCCCTTTATAGTGTAAGTAAAATTTTCACCTTCGTTAAAAATTTCTATCTGGTTTTCAGTTCTTTCAGGATAAGACATTCCAAGATATTTAGTATCTCCGTAATCGAAACGAACAGTAACCTTGTCGTCGTTGCCTAGGTCTGTTACTTTTCCGGTAAGATCGATTTGATAAGTTTGAGGGTCAGTGCTTGGTGTTGGCTGTAGGTTAGACCATCCTATATTTTCAACCTCTGGCGGTGTTGGAACAGAAATGTCGACTGCTTTTATTGAATAAATATGGTCTAAATTAAGCCATTCGAGCTTATTTGTACTATCTGAAACGGCATAAAAGTTTTTCCCTTCGCAATTACTTTCTTCGTATAGATTAAGCTGGCATGCTCCCTTTATTTTTACAGATTTAATCTCAAGTATTTGAGAGCTAAAAATCCACCAACCAGAACTATTATTAAGACATCCTCCAATTCCCGTGCTTCCTATTTCTTCCATTGGCCACAATTGACTGGGGGGAGGAGGTGCTGGAGGAGCTGGAAAATCAGGATTATAAAAAATAACTACATCTCCTTTATAATCGGGTTCACTGTAAGTTATTACTGCTTCACAAGGTTTATTTAAATCGGGAGGGCTCCAATTTCCTACCTCTAGATTTCCAACATTTGTTGTGGGAACGGTTAGTGTAGTTAGGTCAGGATTAAGGGTGTTTAGTATAACAAAACTAAATATTATTATGGCAAGACCAATCAAGGCGGAAGTGATCCATTCTCGAGCATCTCTCATTTTATTTGGATCTCCTACAGAAGTTAAATATTTAAAACCACCAACAATAAGAGCAACGAATGCTGCTAATCCTCCAAAAAGAATTCCCCAGCGGTAACAATAGTCTACAAATTCAAGAAGAGTGCTATCGTCTTTAAGTTCTAATCCTCCCGGAGCTACAGGCCAATTAGTTTCTAATCCCATTGCTTCGCAAGCTGTGAATAAGCTAGCAATAACTATTAAGAAAGTTATCAATAAAGATATTTTTCTCTTTGTCATTTTATTATAAATTTGATTTTTAGACTTTTAATATTATATCACATTTAATTATTGTTGATAAGCTTGGCTGAATTTATAATGTCGTTAGCTTTTTCTTTTGAGTCTTCCCATTCTTCTTCAGGGACAATAAAAGCAATAATAAATATTTTTGTTTTATCTTTTTCTTCTTTAAACAAAACTTTTTCAAGAGAATAAAAGGTGTTGTTGTTTTTGTCTTCGTATTCTGCTTCAAAAACTATTTGTCCGTCTTTTTCTTCTTTTTCTATTATTTCCATGGTCATCCCGTTCTTGTTATTCAATTCTGTCATTATGTCTATTATTTTTTCAGGATTTTCTGTTTCCAACAAACTTCTGTTTACTGCCAATGTTTGATTTTCTTGAGGGTTCTGGGCAAGAAAGATTACTTCAAAATAATATCCTTGTTCTTTGTCTTTTAAGGAAAGTTTGTCGAGAACTTCTTCGTTGGTTATTTCTTGCCAATTTGAAGAATATTCAAGCGTTAATTCGTTATCAGAGCTTACGAATTTTTTTTCTTTGCCTTCTTCGTTATTGTAATTATTTGAATAGTTTAAATTCTCTAAACCGGGGAGTGATTCTATGTCTTCTAGAATTCCTTTTTGGAAACGTGATCCTACAAGAAAGAAAAGAGAGATTATAACAACAAAGAAAACAATAAAGAATATTAAAGTTTTTTTCATTTTAGCTTATTCTTATTAAAACTTTAATTCCCACCAATTTCCAAAGAATTGGAAGTTAAATCCAGCTAGAGATAAGATAAAGTTAATAATTAACCAAGCGAACATAATTATTAAGTAACCAATAATCACCGATCTTATAAGCGACTTAACTTTATTAATCGTTCTTTCGTCACCAGCAGAAAGGTATAATATTGCTGCTAAGGCTATCAAAGCAACAACTAACATTACTGTTGCTACTTTCCACAAGACGAAGTCAAGGACGTTTCTAATTAAAAGGAAGAAATGATGAATCTGACATCTTTCCCTTTCATTCCAAGGAGTGTTTGGATCGTCATAAGTTCTTCCACAAGGGACTAATCCTCCTTGCTTTGAAGCGTCGGCAACCAAGTCTATGTCCACGCTCCATGTTGGGCTCCATGGACCTGTTCCTCCGTTTGATTCATCGCAGCTTGTGTCTAAACATCCTCTTACCTTCCAGTTATAAACTCCTGTTTCTGGAAAATCTACACTAATATGCCTTGCAGAATTAGATGTTATTATTTTATGAACTGTTGTAGATCCAGTTGGAGGATAAGTTATTTCATATTCATAAGCTTGAGCTCCTCTTAATGAGTCCCATTCAAATATTATTTCGGTTGCTTGCTGAACTGCGGATCCATTAGCAGGGGACTGAAGGTTAGGAGCTCCCAT
Organism: uncultured Candidatus Saccharibacteria bacterium; assembly: GCA_964607015.1. Classification (GTDB taxonomy): domain Bacteria; phylum Patescibacteriota; class Minisyncoccia; order Minisyncoccales; family JAGGXC01; genus CAYUNN01. The sequence continues at coordinate 1,099 of CAZSHN010000019.1, read as the reverse complement.
TTGAAAGGTTCGGAATGTCTTTGGAGTACTCCATGCTCCACAAACATTTCCATCTTCGTCTGCACATGTCTGAACTTGCCAAGTATATAAATTATTCATCTTGAGATCAGGAAATCCTATTAATGCCCATGTTTGATCTTTTGGAACAAGCTCTTCTTTCACTGTAGTTCCCACGTTTTTTATAGTATATCGATAAGATTTAGATCCTGAAACACGTTCCCATTCAAGCTTTACTGGCAAAACTACATCTATTGCTCCACCAGCAGGCGAAGTTATTGTTGGGGGCGCGCCTGTAGTTTTAAATTGCCATAAAGGAGAGTAGATCCAATCTTTGCATCCTGATGGGTCTGCGTCGTAGCTTGTACAGGGCTGTACTTTCCAAGAATAAACTGTGTCTAAGCTTATATCAGGGAAAGGTATTTTCGCATGTGGGTTAGAGGTAGTTCCTGTAATAATTGGAGCTCCTCCTTGTCCTACTTGAAATACTTGAAATCTGAAAGAATTAATTCCTACTGGTTCATTCCAATTGAGCAGCGTTGGAACTTCTACTTGGTTAACGTTATCGTCTCCAGGAGATATAAGACGAAATTCATAAGTAAGGCTTCCAGTGTCAAATCCCCATTCTTGACTATAATCACTGCACATTTTTGAGCCATCGTCTGGGTCCATATAACAAGTAGCTACTTTCCATCTGTATTCTGTGTTCTCTATAAAGAAAGAGCCGTTTTCGTCTTCAAACTCAGATAGAAGTTTGTCTCCAGGGTAACTGCTTCCTTCTACTATGTCTTTGTAGCCACAATTGCCATCATCCACCATTCCAGCAGGTTGACAAACTATGTTTCCCGAAGAATCAACGATATGTAGTTTCAATCTATATTTATTAATAAACTTTCCTCTTCCTTCGTTATACAGATAGTCGTCGTTTTTCCTTGATCCTAAATAATCTTTATTATCAGGAGGGTCGCACCAATCAATAATAACTGGATTGTTGGCTGAGATTGAAACGTTAGCCTGAGAGCTACTATTGTTCCAGTCTGGGTCTGGAGGTAAAAGGAGTTCAGGGGCAAGGCTAGTGGTAAAGTACCAGTCTTCAGGAAGA
>CAZSHN010000018.1:0-9575 GCA_964607015.1 uncultured Candidatus Saccharibacteria bacterium | reverse complement strand
TGGATAAGCTGGGTATTTATTTGGGTATAAAACTAATATTTCTTTAAATAAAGAGGTATCTTAGTGTTAGATAAACAATAAACTTCTGTTCACTTAAAAAATTACGGAATAAAGAAACTCTGGAATCGTTTATTGTTCCAAGAAAAATAGAGATAATAGAAACCTTTTCTTCTTTGTCTTCTTCTGGGCCCTTTTTCTCCTTTTTAAGTTCAAGAACATCTCTTTCTGATTCATTTATTTCAAATTGAAGACTATTAACTTTTGTTAATAACTCTTGGGCTACCTCCCCTTCTATTTCCTCATTGTTCTCAATCCTTTCTTCTAAATCATCAATTTGAGCTTGAAAATTATCAATCATTGCTAAAAATTCCTGAATTTTTCTACTACTTGCCTCTTCAACATTTTGAACTTCTCTTTTCAGGCCACTAATATCTGAGTCAAGATGATTAATTTGAGTTAAAAACTCCTGAACAATTTCTTCATCACCATTTTCTTTTTCTATTGTAGTTGCTTCAAAAGAAAAAGGATAAGATATCTCTGATCTTCCAAATCCTTCCGTTTTTTCACCAGTAGAGATAACAAGGGTTATAGAATCATAATTTTCACCAAAATTATCTACTTCTATAAGACCATTTCCATTTCCTAGTTCTAACTTGTTAATACTACATTCACTGCTATTATCGCAAACAACATAAAAGATCCTATAATCCACTCCTTCTATCCCTTCAAAGACAATCTCAAGATCTCCTCTTCCTCCCATTAACTTGTACCATCTCCCTGACCAATCCTTGATATAGTCTTCTATCTTCAAACTTGATTTACTGGCAAAAGGAAAAAAGTTAAGAGTAGGACCAACTCTTAAATTTTTAAGATTTTCATTTAAATAACAATACTCTTCACCAAAAGAACAATTATTTAATAAAACTGCTAAAGTCCAATCTTGAAAAACCTGAGAAAAGTCTTTATTAATATCATTTTTCTCTAAAGCAAAATCAATACTTGAAATTCCAATTTTTTTTGACTGCAAAGAATCAATTAAAATCTCTGTTCCGTATTGATCAACAAGGTATTGGGTAAAAAGATTTAAAGCACCATAATCTGCATTTCTTCCTCTCCATTCTGTTAAAGAATCAGAAGGATTTTTTAAAAACAAAGAAATTCTTCTTTCTAAATTGCTTCCACCGTACTCTGAATCATAGCCAACCAGGGTTGGGGAAAACTCAGCTCGGGCTTCATCAAGCCAGGTTTCTTCAAAAACCCCGTTCTCTTTTACTTTCTGATTGAATGTAATCAAATGAGCAAATTCGTGCGCTAAATAACTATCTATTAAATCATTAGCAATATAGTCTGTGTTTAAATAAACCATTTCTCTTTCATTGGAAGAGGGGCTTTGTAATAAAGGGTATTCATCTGCCTCTCTAAAATAACCTGCTCTCCCCTCTTTCATCCAATGGAAAAGAACTGTGATCTTATCATCATCATCTATTCCTGGTTTCCATTCCGACCCAAAACTAGAAGTTAAAGTAGGATATATTTCGTTTTTAAAAGACAAAGATAATTCATCTAAAGAGTCTTCTATCTCTTCTTGACGAGAAGATCCAAGCTTGTTCCACCATTCTTCTTCGATATAGAAATAGGCTAAACTGTTTTCTAACATCAAAATAGCTTCTATTTCTTCTCTGTCGTTTCGATCATACCCTGGATCAACAAAAAAAGTTTCGGTATCTCCAACCGAATCCGCTTCAATAAATAATGGAGAAACTATAAAAACAATCAAAAAACAGATTAATATTTTTCTGCTAACTCTTTTCATATAAAAATAACAACTAATCAATTTTATTTATAGCACAGCTTCAGCAAAAGGAAAAGCCCCCAAAATGGGGGCTTTCCAGTTCATCCCGCTCTATCTCTACAAGGAAAAGATGCGGGTTTCAATAGCAACTATTAGCTACCGTACTTTACGAAAGACTCACCGTAAAGATTACCTTTGAAGATAATATCACCCTTATTGTAAGAACCAGCTTTGTCAATTGACCAATCAATGTCTGCATTGCTGGCATCTAACCATGTTTGGATATAATCTCCAGTAGAAGTGTAGTCGCTGGTATCTCCATAGACATACAGTTTCTTGGTTTCTCCAGCAGGAATAATAAATTCATTATTACCTGTGTCTGAGAAGTTGTCAAAGGCAATTGTACTAGAATTACCAGACCAAGCAGAACTTGTAGCTAGTTGATTACCATCTCCATCTTTTAATGTCCAAGTTCCAGTACTACTAGAACCAGCTACGGAATCATCAATTTGGAAAGTAATTGAGTTGCTAGCGTCATCAGAGATAAAGGTAACATCTTCAGTATCAGCAGCGGTAACATCAAGTACCATCAAGAGATCGTTGGCACTAGGAATCAAGTCACCTCCTGCAGGAGATTCATCAGCAATACTAAAGTAAGGTCTGCTTTCATATAAAGTATGAATAGCACAATCAACTTCTTCATCAGTATTGTCTACTGCCGCACCAGAACTTAATCCGGTGGTATCAACATCACTAGTAGTACTAACAGTTATTTCTAAGGTGTTTCCGTTAGTAACTGCTGTGCCGTCAACTCTGTTCATAGTAGTTTTTACAGTAATCTTGATGTCGTCATCCCTTGGAATAGTAACCATTCCATCAGAAACTTGAATCTCAGCATCTGCACCACCTGACTTTGCTCCAATAAGAGTGTCTCCGTAGTAGAAGTAGAATGTTTCTACTATATCATCATCGTTCGTACCATCATCAGTAATCTTAAAGCTATCAAGATCTAAGTTTTCAACATCACTTGCAGCTAAATTAAAGATTCCGACAGTAACTTCTTCTTGTTCGCTCAATAAAATGTCAGCGCTAGGAGAAGAGCTATCAACTGTAAGAGTTAATACTCCCTTATCAGTTACAGTCATTTTCTGACCAGCTCCACTTGGAGAAGTGTCTGAACAATCTGTTCCAGTATCAACTCCATTAGCTGTTACATCGGAAAACATAATTGTGTGTTCACCACCATCTTCAGCGTCTGCAGCAATATCACCTATTACAGCAATATTAACATAAGTTCCTTTAGGAATAGTAATATTTTCTGTCAAGGTGAATGACTGAGTTCCAGCAGTATCAACTGGATTCTCAGCATCGCTTACTTTTGTCTCGAATTCGTCACCACGATCAGAATCAGAAGAATCTAAATCAGCCCAAATCTCAACATTGTTAATTTCGTCAAATCCAGCATCGCTACCAGTAGTATTATCAATCTCTACCGCAGTAACCTCAACATCCTCTCCAGAATTACCAGCGTCAAGAGAAGCTTGAGCAAATAAGAAATCGTCTGCTCCCTGAGCAACATCTTGAGCTACGGGTGTTAAGAGGTTTGTAGCTGATAAATCAGCTGCAGCAACTGTTTGCCAGTTACCATAAACAGAAGAAGCAGAAGGACTAATAGTTTCGTTGGTAGTCATTCCTTTAGCAGTAATATCAGAGCTAGCAGCAATACCACACTGAATTTGGTCTCCAGTAGTGGAGTCACTAGAAATCTTAGCTTTAATAGTATACTCATGAGTTCCAACAGGAACTACAAATACATCAGTAAAGTCTACTGTTCCATCTGCTGCCAAGTCTCCAGGACCAGCAACAATATCACCATCTTCGTCATAAACCTTAACGTTAGTAACTTCTCCGTCATCAAAACCAGTACTTGTCGAACAGTCAATAGTTAAAGCAGAAACTCTGACATCTTCTCCTGTTGCATAGAAATCAAGAACAGTTAACTCTTGATCATCACCAGGAGCAATGTTTCCAGTAGAAGGAGTGCTACCTGATTTTGTAACAGTCAATCCTCCGTCGTTAATGGTTTGATTGTTAGCTCCTCTACCATTATTACTGTTAGTCCAAGTGCCAACAGTAGGGGTAATATAGAAATCATAATCATTACCCTTAACTTGAGCTAAAACATCGCTACCATCAATAATATCAGCGTTAAGCTCTAAACCAGCACCGTCAATAACATCAACTCTAATTTCGAAACGGTGTGTTTCTCCTTTACCAATAACAACATCTAGATCAGACCAGTGAGCTTTTCCTGAACTGTTCCAACCACTAACTTCTCCTAAAGATTCACCGTCAGTTACAGAATATAATTCAATATTCTGAACATCATCTAAAGAAGCACTTCCTGCTTCCATAGCAGTAAGGCTTTCCAAGGTAATACCTTCGGTAGAACCAGCAGTTATCTTGAACTTGTTAAGAACAACGTCAGTATCTCCAATATCTGGAGTGGAATCAGATAAAGCTGATGTTTCATCGAACGTAGCAGTACCAATAGTAATGCTTGTTATTGTCATTGGGTTACCCATAATTGGGAAATCTCCTTCTACATCAACATTACATTCAATGTCATCAGCAGATTCTATTCCTAAAGAAGCTGTTCTTCCTGCTGTTTTACCACTAACAAATCCAGCTTGAATGTAATAAACTTCGCTTTCTCCTTCTTCAATTTCTAAAGGAGAAGTGAAAGTTATCATAGCCTTATTGTTGGTGTTGAAACTACCAATATTTCCGTAGTAAGCACCGTCTTCGTCTACAATCTTTACATTCTCAAGATCAGAGTTAGCAGTTAAACCGCTACGATAAACATAAAGTTTATCAATTTCTACATCATCTTCACCAGCAGTGAAAACTAATTTAGTGAATTTAGCATTAGCTCCATCAGCAACACTAGCTGATTCAGGAGTTGTAGCAGAAAGTGAAACGTCTAAAACATCACCTTCTACATCAACATCATCGTCGTCATCGTCGTCATCATCTCCGTCATCTACTTCACAGGTACTGTCATAAACAGATTGTGAAGAAGGTCCGAAGTATCCCCAGTAATCTCCGTATTCTATTCCCATAGCATCCTGCCATTCTTTGACAGCTGCTCTAGTTAAAGAACCGAAGTACATGGTTTCATTTCCAGGAGAACCTGCTCCAGAGGAAGCTACTGTATAACCAGCATCATTTAAGTACTCTTGCAAGCACTTAACATCTTCGCCTTCCATTCCTGGGTAAAGGTTTCTGGTAAATTCACACATGCATTCACCACTAGGGGTTTCATCATCATCGCCATCAACCGGTTCGCCTCTGAGAGCACTCTCAACATCGTCCATAGTGCTACTGTCTGCTCCGAAAGATTCTAAAAGACCCAAAATTGAATCAATTTGATCTTCGGTTAAAGAAGCAGCATTGACGTTAGGAGCGACTGCCCATAAGGACATACCGATAACTAAGGCAATTGCGAATAATTTTTTAACCATAATTTAATTTTTAGTTTATACCTTTTTGTGGCCGAGTCGACCTACCTTATGGCCAAAGCTTTGAAGCCATAAAGCCACGGCTTTCTTTTTGATAACGCATCGACCTCGGTGCGTTATTTGTTTTTTGTCTTTGTTTTGTTTTATCGACCTTTCTCTTACTATCTCCAAGCTTTGCTTGGAAACAGTATAAGAAAGATGATAGGCAATAATAAAAAATATACTAAATTATTGCTTTAGTTTCAATACGCTCATTCTTACTTTTCCTGTGGATAAATCAGAAGCCTAAGGGCCTGATCGTATCTCCCTTCCTGATAATATTCTTTTATTTTTTCTAGGTTCTTCTTTTCTTCCTCTAAAAGAACCCTACTTTCCATTTCTTCGATCTCTTCTTCTATCACTTTTTTAGCTACTTCTTCATCCTTACTTATTTCAGCAACTACCTTATCAATCCCTTCACTCTCCTCTATTACCACACCCAACACTTCTGCTCTTCTTTTATTCTCTTCTATCTCTTTTGTTCTTTCTACAATCTCTTTAACTCTTTCTATATCAGATTTCTTAACACGACTCAAGCTTTCTGTTGCTTGAGCAAGATTGTTCTGATATTCATCAATAGTAGGAGAAATCTTATTTACTTGATTAGTCTGAGCTATCCTAACTAGATTCTCAAGCTTTTCATTAGCATAACTTAACTGAAGGTTTGGTCTTTCATTTTCTGGAGCAAGAGCAAGTCTTGTCTTTTCAGTTGCTTTTTTAAGAACATATAAAGTATCTCCTGGTAAAGCAGTTTGCGCAAAACCAAATGTTCCTAACAACAAACCAACAACAACCAGCATTGCTGTCGCTGCTTTATATCTAGCAAATAAAGAAGAAAATCCGCCTGAAAAATTAAAAGACGGTGCTTCTGACTCACCTAAAATTTCTTTCTTCGTAAGAACAACCCAGTCCTTTCTGGGTTTGATGTTTCTGAGCTTCTCCAAATCTTTAATTAGTTCGGTTTCACCCTTCATTGTAGTTATGACGCAAAAAGAGGGAAAATGTTACACCTGATATCGGATTAATATCGGATATCTAGTAGAAATAAGGCTTTTAGCCTAATTTAACGTCTTTTTTCCCTATTTCTTTCTTTAAAGACTTTATTGCTCTATGAATCGTTACCCTTGTAGCGTTTTCAGGCTTATCCAGCAAAGTAGCCACTTTTTTAATGGGTAAATCGTCAATATAGCGCCAAACAATAACATTTTGGTAATCTTCTTTAAGATTAGCCATTGCCTGCTGAATAACTCTAAAATCAGAGTTAAGATTAGCCTTTTTCTCTAAATCTTCTTTTGGATCAGAGATTTGAAAGTTTTCATCGCTTACAAATTGAACACCTCCTTCTTTTCGATAAAAGTCAGCAATAAGATTTTTAGCAATCTGATATAAAAAGGCTTGAGGATTATCTATTTCCTTTTCTTCTTTTTCAAAAAATCTCCACCCTCTAAGAAATGTTTCCGAGGTTAAGTCTTCAGCAATTTCAACAGAGCCTACCTTAAGCAGGACAAATCGATATATTCTATCGATATATCTGTCATACATTTTGCTAAATTCTTTTTTAGGATTACCCATATAGATAGCTTAAACAATAAAGTTTGTTTGGTTATTAATAGGACAAAGCATTATGTCCTAGCTGTTAACTGAATGTCCTAGTCAATTATTCAATGTCCTATCGTTAACAACACGTCCTACCAGCCCAATCAACTCTTCACCTTGTAAAAAGTATTATTCCTCTCCCCTCTTCTTTCCAGGAAACCTTGCTCTGTTAAATATTTAAAATCTCTTCTAAGAGTTCTTTTGCTTACATCGGGAAAAATTTCTTTGAAATCTCCAACCTGAGCTTTATCTTTTTCTTTAAGAATGTTCAATATTTTTTTCTGTCGATCTAAAAGCTCTTCATTCGAAACAACTTCTTTCTTTTTTTCTGGCTCTTTTTTCTTTTTCTCTTTCGGCTTCTTCTTCGAATTAAGTTCTGAAAGTTCAATCCCTTCTTCCTCTTCTTCAACTTCTTCAGAATGATCTTCTTTTTCTCCTTCAATTTGAAGAGGAGGAACCTCTTCTGCTTCAATAGATTGAATCTCTGAAATCCTCTTCAATTCTTTCCCTATCTTACTATATTCCTTTTTAATTTCCAAGAGTTCTGAATCTTTAACCCAATTAAAATCTTTCACCACTTCAAAAAAAGAATCAAGGGTTTCAATGTCCCTTTTTGTATCATCAATAATATCTTTGGATTTATAAAAAGCTCCTTCAAGAATAAAAATCAAGTTAGACAAGACATCTGTTCCTAACTTTCTCATTTTAGACTTTATTGGATCTGCCTGTGGAAAAAACAATGTCAGACGATAAAGCCTGGAAGTAAGTTTTGCAAAATATTCCTTATCCATTTTTAGTTATTTTTCGCTCCTAAAACCTTAAAGAATAGTCTATTCTGGATAAATATTAACTTCATTTTCATCAAAAGTCAAATTCTTAAATTAAAAAAATTATTCTTAAGAAGAGGCTAAAATGAAAAAATAATTTCTACTAAATAACTAATTTATCTACCGAAGACACCAAAGATTGAGTTGTTTTTTCTAATCTTCCAATATTTTCTTTTAAAGGTTTTATTTCTTCTCTATTACCAATTACTTCCACGGACAAATCACTCAATCCTTTAGATAACTCATCTTTGGTTGTCAAAACCTCAGTTAATTTTTTAATATCTTCATCATTAAGCATATAAACATATTTACTATTCCCCACTTTCTTCATTCTTTAACATTAATCTAAGTAAGAATATCGTTTCTTTCTTAAGATTCTTCTTTATTGTCATTTTTTTTCTTTCATCTATTAAATCTCCTAAGCCAGACAATAATCTGTTGTCAGGAATACTTTCTATAAATTCTATGCATTTCTTAAGATAATCATTAAATTCCATACTTGTTCTTTTCTCTACAGTCTCTTTATTAACCCCCCACTCCTCATTAAGGAAAAAATTAACATCAAAAATATCGCGACTAGCTGTCTTTTTTCGTTCAGTCATCGCCACTAATTTATGGGCAAACATGTCTTCTTTTCTCATAACCAGCATTGAAATGCCAAGATAACCCTTAACTTCATACTGCGAATCAAAATTTCTCTTATTTATTTCTATTTTTATATTCTTTGATCCCTCAGAATAAGAAAGCAAGAAGAATAATGTATACTTCTTATTGCTTTTCTCTTTTATCTTGCCATATTTTTTAATTATACTTTCTATTTTGCTAAAAACTTCTTTTTCCTTAGTTGCGTCAAGTAGGTCAAAATCAAGATCAACAGAGAAACGATTAAGATTATAAAAAAGATGAGCGGCTGTACCACCTTTAAAACCTAAAAGAGACCCTAAAGAATTATTCGCATAAATATCTTTCAATATTTTAATTAAAATATTTTTGTGAATAGCTTTATCTAGCATTGTTCTTCTTTTGATAATCTTTTATTTCTTTCTCCATTCTTTTGTTCGAATAGATAGGAAGAATTTCAAAAACCTTATCCCAATTGAGAACTGAAAAATTATCAAAATAATAGTCTTTGTTTAAATAAACTATGTCTAAAAAGGCTCTTTCAGGAGTAGCAATGGCGTAGTTATTTTTATGCTCAATTCCAATATTGTCAGTTAAGATAGAATCCTTTATTTTCCTGTAAGAATATTTTTGCTTATCCACAGCTATCTCTCTGGTTAAATAAGAGGCAATAAAAATTCTTTCATAATATTGAAAAATAACTCCTGCTTCAGCTAAAACAGTTTCAAAACTAATATAGGAAGGGGTATAAATTTTAGTAGCTAGCTCATACCTGTTATAATCCTTATTCTTAGCATATAAGCCTTTTCGAATAGGATAAAGCTCCCCTTCTTTGATATAATAATTTAGTCTTCTCTTTAACAAAGTAGGATTTTTTTTCTTTGACATCAAAAGAATCTCTTTGAAAGAGAAAACTGTTCTTTTGGATCGAAGTATCTTTGAAATATCATCTTTTTTCATAAGATCAATATTTAAACCAAAGGTTACGCCTAGTGTTACCTACAGTTTAAATTACAAAGAAATTGATGTCAAGCTACTTTTATAAAAAAAGACAGTGATTTCAAAATCAAACCCTATCCAAGAAATAATCTCTTTTTTCAAAGAAATTCTTTGCCTGAGTAAGCACTCTTTCTTCTGATTCATCAGGAGATAAATTAGCCACTTCTGCTAAATAAGAAG
>CAZSHN010000017.1:0-9639 GCA_964607015.1 uncultured Candidatus Saccharibacteria bacterium | reverse complement strand
TAGGTTTTCATGTTTTTGGAATAGATATTAAAGAAGAGAGAGTGAATAAAGTTAATCAAGGAGATTCTTATGTCTCTGATGTTTCTAATGAGGAATTAATAGAAGTAATAGAGAGAGAAAAACTTAAAGCTTCCAGTGATCATTCTTTGTTAAAAGAATCAGATATTATTTTAATCTGTGTTCCAACTCCTTTAGATAAAAATAAATTTCCTGATACTTCTTATATTGAATCTACCGCTAAGAAAATATCTGAATACTTAAGAGTAGGTCAGCTCATCGTGTTAGAAAGTAGCACTTATCCTGGAACAACAAAGGAAGTTATTCTGCCAGAACTAGAAAAGAATAACTTAGAAATAGGAAAAGATTATTTCTTAGCTTTTTCTCCAGAAAGAATAGATCCGGGGAACAAAGAATATAAATTTGCAGATATTTCTAGAGTGGTAGGAGGAGTAACAGAAAAAGGAACAGAACTAGCTTCCTCTTTCTATGAAACATTTATTAAAGGAAAAGTTAAGACAGTAAGCTCTCCGGAAACAGCTGAAATGACAAAAATCTTGGAGAATTCTTTTAGATTAGTAAATATCTCCCTGGTCAACGAACTTTCTCTCTTGTGTGGAAAGATGGGAATTGATATTTGGGAAGTAATAGAAGCTGCTAAAACAAAGCCTTATGGTTTTAAGGCTTTTTATCCTTCGCCAAAAATTGGGGGACACTGTATTCCTTTAGATCCTTTTTATCTTTCCTGGAAGGCAAGAGAGTATAATTTTTGGACCAGGTTTATTGAGTTGGCAGGAGAAATTAATGAACAGATGCCTCATTATGTTGTAACCAAGGTTTTTACAGTTCTCAATCGTGAAGGAATTGCTCTTTCTAAATCTAAAATACTTGTTTTAGGAGTCTCTTATAAAGAAAATATTGGGGACACAAGAGAGTCTGCTGCTCTTGATATAATTCCTGATCTTATTAGGAAAAAGGCTAACGTGGATTATTTTGACCCTTATCTTAAAAAGATAAAGATGGATCATGAATACCTTGAACAACCTATTAATTTAAAATCTATTAATTATTCTTCTGAAAAACTTAAGAATTACGATTTAGTACTTATTTTAACCGCTCATTCTAGTGTTGATTACGACGAAATAGCTAGAGAGTCTAATTTAGTAGTAGATACTCGCAATGTAATTAAATCAAGAAATTATAATAATGTTTTCCGTTTATAATATTTAGATTATGAATTTCTCTATTATTGGCACTGGCTTTATAATGCCCAGTCATATTAAAGCGATAAACTATGTAAAAGGGAAGATAGTTGACGTTGTTAACGATTTTAGGGATCCTGATGATTGGAAAAAAATAATTAAGCGACCCGAAACAGAGTGTATTGTAGTTTTAACGCCCAACGATTTACATTTTGAGATGACAAAGTCTGCTGCCGAAGAAGGAAAAATCGTTCTTTGTGAAAAGCCATTAACCATTAGATCTGAACATGTTAAAGAATTATCTGATTATAACGATATCTATACTGTTCTGCAATTACGTCATCATCCGGAAGTTAAGAAGATTAAGAAAATGATTTCTTCTGATCAGAATTACGAGATTAAAATGGATATTTCTGTTTATCGCGATTCTGATTATTATAAAAGTTGGAAAGGAAAGAAAGAACGTTCAGGTGGAATTCTTTTTAATTTAGGTATTCATTATTTTGATCTTTTGCTTTATCTCTTTGGCGGTCCTGTAGATTTTGAAACAAAAAAAATTACTGAAAAAACAGGAGTAGGGACTATTAAAGGAAATAATTATGTTTGTTCCTGGAGAGTTAGTACTAATGCATCTAGATATGAACAAAGGCGTGTTTTTGAAATAAATGGAAAGAATTATAATTTTTCTTCTAAAGACAATCTTTCTTATGAAAACCTTCATAGATTTGTTTATCAGGATCTTTTAGAAAATAGAGGAGTTACCCCGGAAGAATCATTAAAGTCAATTAATTTAATTGAGAGTTTATATAATAGCTATGAATAAAAAAATATGATTCACAAAACTGCTGAAATTGATGAAGGAGTTTTAATACGTGAAGGGACTAAAGTTTGGCAGAATTCTCAAATTAAAAAAGGGGCCGAAATAGGCAGAGATTGTGTTATTGGTCATAATTGCTTTATCGACTCGGGGGCAAAAATTGGGAACAGTGTTAAGCTAGAATCTAATATTGATGTTTGGAGCAAGGTAATATTACAAGACTATGTTTTTGTCGGTCCTTCTGCGGTGTTTACTAACGACTCTAATCCGAGAGCTCGATATCCTAAAGAAGAGTATTCTGATTATGGTAAGTGGCAATCAACTTTAGTCAAGAAGGGAGCTTCGATAGGAGCTAATGCAACAATATTATGTGGTATTACTATTGGTCAAAACGCTTTTGTTGGAGCAGGGTCAGTTGTAAAAGAAAATATCCCCGACTATGCTTTAGTTGTTGGTGTTCCAGCGAGACAGATTGGTTGGATATGTGAATGTGGTAACAGGATTGATTTTAAGAATAATAACGGTAAATGTTCTACTTGTGGTAAAAAATATATTAAAGAGGGTAGCAAGGTAAAGCTAAAAAACAAAGAATGAAATTTTTAGATTTGAACATTCAGTATAATTTAATAAAAGAAGAAATTAATCAAGCAATAGAGAGAGTGTTTCAGTCTAGTCAATTCATCGATGGGGAGGAAACGAAAAATTTAGAAGAAAACGTCGCAAAGCTATGTGAAGTAAGACATGCTATTAGCGTTGATTCTGGCACTGACGCTTTATTTTTATCACTAAAAGCTTTAGGAATAAAAAAGGATGATGAAGTGATTACTACTCCTTTTTCCTTTATTGCAACCGCAGAAGTTATAGCAAACTTAGGAGCTAAACCTGTTTTCGTAGACATAGATCCTTTATCTTTCAATATCTCTCCTTCTGAGATAAGAAAAAAAATTACAAATAAAACTAAAGCTATTATTCCAGTTCATTTATTCGGTAATCCTGCTGAGATGAAAGAAATTAAGAAGATAGCTAAAGACTATAATTTGAAAATCATTGAAGATGCTGCTCAAGCCTTTGGATCGAAGTATGACGATCGTCCTGTAGGAGGAATAGGTGACATAGGATGTTTTTCTTTTTATCCAACTAAAAACCTAGCGGCTTACGGTGATGGGGGAATGGTAGTTACTAATAATAAAAAAATAGCTGAAAAGATAAAGTTATTGAGAAATCATGGTTCTTCTCCTGAAAAAAAATATTTAAATTTATCTTTAGGAATGAATTCCAGGTTAGACGAAATTCAAGCAGCTATATTGAGGGTTAAAATGAATTATCTTTCAGACTGGAATAATAAAAGAGCAGAGATAGCATCTTATTACAATAAAATGCTTAGGGATGTAGAGAAACCTCAAATATTAAAAGATAGAAATCATGTTTTTCATCAGTATACAATTAGAACAAGAAAAAGGAACGATCTTAAAAAATATTTAGAGATCAGAGGTGTCCCAACAAGGATTTATTATCCTCTCCCTCTTCATTTGCAGCCAGCCTTAAATTATCTAAATTATAGGAAAGGAGATTTTCCTGAAGCAGAAAAAGCTTCAGAAGAAGTTCTTTCTCTCCCTGTTTATCCAGAGATTTCGGAGGAAGACTTAAATAAGATTGTGGATGAAATAAATAATTTCTTTGATTTAAAATGATTGCTTTAAAGTTAAAGAATTTATTCTTTGAAAATAGGTCCTTAAAGCAAACAATATTTAAGAACCTTTCTTGGTTTTCGTTGTCCGAATTTGTTACTAGAATTCTTTCTTTTTCTTTAGTTATATTTATTGCTAGAATTTTAGGAGCTGAGGATTATGGATTATTAACTTTTGCTATCTCTCTCTCTGCGATAATAACTGTTCTGACAGGTTTTTGCTCTGATTTTATTATTATTAGAGAGCTTAATTTAAAAGAAGAGTCGAAAAATGAACTAGGGGCCGTGCTTGGTCTTAGGTTTATTCTTGGGTTGCTCGCGTTTTTTCTTACAATTCTTTCTTCTTTTTTCGTAGAGTCAGAAGCTCAGTTACTAGTTGTTGTTTTTGCTTTTGTGGTTTTATTAGATACCGTTACAACTTATTTTAGAGCTATTTTCAAAGCGATTCAGAGAGTAGAATATGTTGCTTTTATTGAAATATTTAAGACAGTAACTCTTGTTTTTGTTGGATTCTTAGTCCTTTTTAGCTTCCCAAATATTAACTATATAGCCTATGCGTATCTTTTAGGAAATATAGTTGCTTTCATTGTTAGTTTTCTAAAAATAAAAAGAGTAATCCGTCTTCCCAAAATAACCTTAGATTGGAAAATTTATAAAAAATATTTTTATTATTCTCTACCTTTAGCCTTTGGAACTTTCTTATATCTTATTTATATGCAGATAGACTCTGTGATGATGGGATTTTGGGGGATGATGGAAGAAGTAGGTTGGTATCGAGCTTCTTATAAAATAGTTGATTTTTTTGCATTATTTGCAGTTATAAAAGTTGTTATTTTCCCCGCTGTTACTAAAGCTTTCAGAGGAACAAGTGACTATTTTCAGAGAGTCATCGATAAGTTTTTTGAATTTGTTATGTTTATTACTTTTCCTGTAATAGCAGGAGGATTTTTGTTGAGTCAAGAGATAATTCTGTTCTTGTATGGCCAGGAATTTCTGCCTTCGGTTTTGGTTTTTAAAATATTAATCCCAATAACAGGGTTAAGCTTATTTGCAACTTTAGTGCAGTCTGTTTTAATTACCAAAGGGAAGCAAAAATATGTTTTTTATTTAACAGGTTCTACTGCGTTACTTAATGTTATTCTTAATTTAATTTTAATTCCTAAGTATTCTTTATATGGAGCAGGGATAGCTACCCTATTAAGTTATATACTTTTATTTTTTCTTTCAGTCGTTGCCTTAAAAAGAGTAAAAGTAAGATTTAATCCGAAATCAGCCTTATTTCCTTTCTTTTCTGTTTTAATAATGATATTCATTCTTTTTTTAACCAGCGAGTTTCATTTTTTATTTAGAGTTATCTTCGGAATGGTTATTTATCTTGTTGTTTTCTATCTTTTTTCTAAATTAAAAAATAAAAATATTACTTTGAAGAATAGTTTTTTTGGAAATGATAATTAGTTATTTATTTTAACTTTTTTGATTTTTTTTAAAAAACAAGGAGGGTAGATTTTTACTAATTTTTATAACATTTATGAAAAGAAAAATTACAATTATTGGAACTGGTTATGTAGGGCTTACTGTCGGGGTTTGTCTTGCTTATTTAGGACACAGAGTTACTTGCGTTGATAATGATAAAGAGAAAATAACAAAACTCAATAAAGGTGAGAGTTTAATCTTTGAGCCAGGGATAAGGGATATTTCGATGGAATACAAGGAAAATATAGAATACACTACTGATATCATGGAAGCGGTTAAAAAAAGCGAAATTATTTTTATTGCCGTAGGAACTCCCTCTAAAGAAGATGGTAGTATAAATATGAATTATTTTGAAAGCGCAATAAGAGAAGTTGCAAAAAATATGAAAGAATATCGTGTTATTGTAGACAAAAGTACAGTTCCGGTTGGGACAGGGGATTGGGTAAAAAAAGAGATTAGAAGATTTTACAAAGGAGAATTTTCTGTAGTCTCAAACCCAGAGTTTTTAAGTGAAGGGTCTGCAGTAAAGGATTTTCTAGAACCAGATCGTATTATTATTGGTACGGAAGATTGTAGGGCAAAAGATGTAATGCTTGATATTTATTCTTCTATTGATGTTCCCAAGTTAGTCGTAGATTTAAGAAGTGCAGAAATTATTAAATATGCAGCAAATGCTTTTCTTGCAACTAAAATTTCTTTTATCAATGAAATCGCAAATATTTGTGAGAAAACAGGGGGAGATATAATTAATGTTTCACAAGGCATCGGCTTGGATAAGAGAATCGGTCCGAAGTTTTTAAAAGCGGGGATTGGTTATGGAGGATCTTGTTTTCCTAAAGATATTAGTGGTTTAATTTCCATTTCTGATAGTTTTCAACATAATTTTGAGATTTTAAAGGCTGTCGCTAAAGTAAACAAAAGACAACAGGAAAAATTTGTTAAAAGAATCAAAGATTTACTTTTGAAAACAAAAGGAAGAAAAGTTTGTATTTGGGGTTTATCTTTTAAACCGAATACTGATGACGTGAGAAAATCCCCAGCTGTTTCTATAGTAAGTAAACTCTGCCAGGACAACATAGAGGTAAAAGCTTATGATCCTATCGCTTCAGAAAATGCAAGAAAAGAGCTTCCTTTTAACAATATTTGTTTTTGCAAGAGTGCGCTTGAAGCAGTAGAAGGATCGGATGTTTTAGCATTATTGACTGATTGGCCTGAGTTTAACGAAGTAAATCTTGAGGAGGTAAAAAATAAAATGAATAGTTATTATATTCTAGACGGTAGAAATTTTCTAGAAAAAGAAAAGGTTGAGAAGCTTGGTTTTTATTATGAAGGAGTCGGAAGGAAGTAATTATTGGTTGTTCTTAGTCGTGGAGGATTTTTATTTATATATTTAAAAGGGCTATAATTAACATGCAATTATATGAAATTTTATTACAAACAGCTGATAAAGCTCTTGAAATTCAGAGAAAGGATGGCTCTATGCCTGCTGGAAGTAATGGCCCACACAATCACCATTCAACTCCAGTTCGTAATACTTGTCACTGGCTAATAACTTTTTTGAAGGTTTATAAAATAACTAATGATAAAAAGTTTTTAGAAGCAGCTGAGAAATGTGTTGTATATTTATTGGAAGAAAAAAAGAAATATAAATATAATTATCCTCAACGTAATCTTAAAGGAAGAGATCGCTGTAATGGTATTATAGGCCCGGCATGGGTGATTGAATCATTAATAATTGCTTCAAGAGAAATGAGGAGAGAAGATTTGTCTGATCTTGCTTACACTATTCTTTTAATGCATGAATTTGACGAAGAAAAAGGTCTTTGGTACGGAAGAGAAATCGATGGCTCCATAATAACGAACTGGACTTTTAACCAACAGCTTTGGCTTACTGCTGTTGCTAGCATGTTTAGTAAAAAAAGCTATCCAGAGGCTCATAAGCGAGTAAATATTTTTGTAAGTAAAATAGATGATAAAATTGCTCTTTATAAAAATGGTTTAATTTGGCAAGCAGTTGCTTTAGTTCCTTGGAACCTTTTTGGTTTAAAAGCCTTATTACTAGGCATAAGAACAAAAACGACGAAAAGAAGAGAAGAGATTCGCAAAGCTATAGGATATCATCAATTCAATCTTTATGGTTTCGGGATCCTTAAAGAAAATTATCCGGATTTTTCTTTCTGGAATTCTGAAAAGTTTAGGAAAGTATTAGAATACTCTGAAAGTAAGAAATATAGGGAAGGTTTGGAAAATAATGAATATGGATTTGGTTATAATGTTGCAGGTATTGAAATGGCTTACGTTCTGTCTGTCTTTAAAAAGGAAAGTGAAGATTTACAAAGAACTTGGCTCGAGGAACAATTTCTAAGAAATTACGATTTTAAGAAGAGGTTATTGTGTAAAAATACAAAAGACCCAGAGACTTTATCAGCCCGTATTTATGAAGCTACTAGATTAAGGAATATCAATATCAAAATTTGATTATGAAAAGAGTTTGTCATATTACAACAGTTCATCCGACTTTCGATCCCAGAATTTTTTACAAAGAAGCTAAAACTTTAGCAAATAAAGGATACGATGTTTCTTTGATTGTACAACATGAAAAAAATGTGGTGGTTGATGGTGTTAAAATTATTGCTTTACCAAAAACCGAGGATCGTCTCAAAAGATTATTTTTATTATCAATTAAAGCTTATAAATTAGCTTTAAAGCAAAATGCAGAAGTTTATCATTTTCACGATCCGGAATTATTACCTTGGATGGTGATTCTCAGAAAGAGAACTGGAGCAGAGGTAATTTACGACATTCATGAAGACTATGTAAGCGGTATTAAACAGAAGAATTATATTCCTTGGGGAGTTCGTAATATATTATCTTTACTTTTTGGTTTTTTAGAAAGAATATTGTCGAGAAGTTTTATTAAAATATTAGCTGAGAAATATTACATTGAGAGATTCCCAGAGGGAAAAGAGACTCTAAACTATCCCACTTTGGATATTCCTAATAAAGAAAATTTATTTAATTTGGTTTTAGGAAAAGAAAAAAGAGTTATTTATACTGGAAGTGTTTCTGAAGATCGTGGAGCATTGATACATTCTAATTTAGTAAACTTAGTTCCTTATCTTCATGTTTACATAATAGGGAAATGTGATAGGAGCTTAGCTAATCGTATGCGCGATATTGCATCTTCTAATATTGAAAGAATTCATATAGAAGGAGAAAATTCTTTCGTTCCCCATGAGAAAGTAGTTAGCTACTATGATGCCGGAGGATGGTTAGCAGGACTATCAATATTTCCTAAAACCGATCATTATTACAAAAAAGAACTTACTAAATTTTTTGAATATATGAGAGCTGGCATACCAATAATCGCTTCTAATTTTCCCGTATGGGAAAAATTAATAAAAGGGAATAACTGTGGGATCTGTGTTGATCCAACGAGTTCAAAAGAAATCAATAAAGCGATTGATTGTTTGATAAAAAACCCCGAAAGGGCTAAAATAATGGGAGAGAATGGTAAGAAAGCGTTTTTAGAAAAGTATAATTGGAGTAAAGAAAGAAAAAAATTACTAAAAATTTATGGAGAAATTACAGACAAATAATTCAAAAATTACAGTTGTTGTGTCTTGTTTTAACGAAGAGAGTTTTATTAAAAATTGTTTAGATTCTTTAATTAATCAAGATTATTGCAAAGAAGATCTTGAGATTTTGGTTGTCGACGGGATGAGTAATGACGACACAAGAAAGGTAGTTAAAAATTATTCCGAGAAATATCCTTTCATTAAATTGTTGGATAATCCTGACAGATTTACTCCTTATGCTTTTAATATTGGTATTAGAGAAAGCAAGGGGGATATAATTTTTTTATTAGGATCTCATGCAAAATATGAAAAGGATTATATCTCAAAATGCGTAGAGCATTTAGAAGAGTCCGGAGCAGATAATATAGGAGGAATAATTAAAACTATTCCTAAAGATGATTCGATAATTGCTAAGTCAATTGCTTTCTGCTTGTCTCATCCTTTTGGAGTGGGAAGCTCTTTTTTTAGAATGGATATGGATAAGCCTAGGAAAGTAGATACTGTTTTTGGAGGATGCTATAAAAAGGAAATATTTGATAAAGTAGGATTGTTTAATGAAAAACTAAAAAGATCTCAAGACATAGAATTGAATTCAAGGATTAGAAAAGAAGGAGGGAAAATAATGCTTTTCCCTGATATTGTTAGTTATTATTATCCTCAAACCTCTTTAACTGGTTTTCTGAAGCATAACTTTGTAGATGGAGTTTGGACTACTTATCCTTTGAAATTTGATATTAAGATCTTTTCTTTCAGACATTTGATTCCTTTAATTTTTGTTTCATTCTTATTGGTTTCATTTCTACTAGGGCTTATTTTCTCCTTTTTCTCTTTCCTTTTTTACTTTGTTTTTTCTTTGTATTTATTAGCGATCATTGTTTTTTCTTT
>CAZSHN010000016.1:0-10843 GCA_964607015.1 uncultured Candidatus Saccharibacteria bacterium | reverse complement strand
TCTCTGCTATTATTGCCTTGGCACCTTCTTTCTCAAGACAATCTGTCCACTCACTGTATTCTTGAGTGTTTCTTTTAATCCCTGTCCACAAAACATTCTCTACTTCATAATTCTTTAATACCTCTATCAATCCAAAAATGTGATCGTGCTCCGGGTGAGTAAGCACTATCAAATCAATGTCTCTGTCCCAATAAGGCATTTCCTGTCCTAGTTTTTCTAAAACAACGGAGCCCGGACCACCATCAATCAAAACTTGATGACCTTGAGGAGTTTCAATAAAAATACTGTCTCCTTGTCCGACATCAAAGAAAGAAACCTCAAGTAATTGAGGTTGAGATAATTCATAGACAGTAGTCCAGGCTAGGATGTTGGCCAAGATTAATATTCCTAAGAAAATAAAAGGAAGGTTCCTTGTTTTCATTTCATTTTTTTACAGAAAGTTACCTCTATTAAAAAACAGGTAGCAATCATTCTAAGTTGCGAATAATTATAAATTCCATTTCATCCTCAAGAAATTATAGATATAACTGCATTTACTGCCCATAATAGAATAATCAATAATACAATAATCGCAGCTATCTTCTGCCAAAGATGTATTTTAGGAAACTCTGTTTCATCTTCTGTCCAGCCAAATTTTTCCATAATTTTTCTACTTTCTTCTAGTCTATTTCCGGGCACATAAATATCCACAGGAAGAGCTGGCATAAATATTTGTGGAGAGGGAGCTCCTGCTCTAATTTCGCTCCAAGAAACACCCGTCCCTTGACTCATACCTTTTACAGGTATATTTCTCTTCTCTAATTCCATCTTTGCCATTTTAGCTTTCCAGCTTTGTAGAGTAATCAAGCGTTTAAAGTCTTTAGAATTTTTATTATTCATATTGTCTTATTCTACCAAAAAACCACCTCTAAGACGAGGTGGATTTCCTTTGCGGGGACTAGCGGATGATTTTGGAACTTTTGAGTGGGTGGATTTTGGTAAAAAATATAATGATTTAGAAAAAATTAATCTATAAATTTGAAACTGGAAATCATTTTATCAAAAATAGAGTATAATTTTTCTTTTTCTTCTTTATTTAACGAAGAGCTAATAAGGCAAAAATGAATTGCTCCTAATCTTTCTCCTTGGGAATGATTATAGACAAATCCTGCCCAAGAATAATCAATCTTTTCTAATCCTAAATCATAATCCAGAACATGGTATTTTTTAATAAAGCTTTTTAGCTTTCGAGAAATTTTTATATCTTTTTTCCACTCACATTTAATAATTTTCTCTTTTCCGACTTTAATTTCTTCCTTATTTTCACAAAGATTCAATTCCAAATCATCTATTATAAATGTCCTTTCCGTTAAATTAAAAAATGTATCAGAATCTTCAGGGCGAGGATCAATAATTGTAAAAAACAAAGCGGCTATTTCGTTATTAGGAAGCTTTTTAACAAAGACAAACTTATTATTTCTTAACCAATCGCAAGGGTATTTTATTTCATAACTATAAACCTCATTCTCGTCAATGCCGTAAAAATCATTCCTGTAAGTCTCCCAACCAGCAATTTCACTATCTTTTTCGGTAATTTCATCGTCTTCTTTGTCGTAAAGATCTTCAAATCCTAGATGACGAACTTTAAAATCCTTAATCTCTTCATACTGCCACCAAGTAAAGCCTCCTACGGCAATTACTAGGATGAGGATGATAGTTATTGCTATCGGGGTAGATATTCCCCTGTTAAGGTATTTCCACATATTGTTTTAGTTAATTAATTTCTCTTTTTTCTTTTACCAAAGATTTTATGAACAAGTATCAACATAGAAAGGAAAAGATCCACAATAATAAGGCCCCAAGTAAGAAAGGTCATAACAAATACTATCCGGCCAAAATCAGTCGAAAGAATCCAAAGAAGATCTTTCCCACAAATAGCTACATCCGTCATATTTTTGTTAATTTAATCTATTACTTTATTATAACAAAAAACTACCTCTAATAAGAGGCAGTTTTAATAATAAATTATAATCCTGATTTACTTCCCTTCGTTTTTCTAATTAACTCTTCTCTCAACTCTTCTGCTTTTTCTCTCGAAAGCCCAGGCAGTTTTCCTTCTGGGTCTCCAACTCCTAGTACAAAACTCCGATTTCCTCCAGAATAACCTGCAGTTTGAATCATTAAACTACTTAGTCCCAAGATTCTAGCTACTACTCCTCGATGAATATCCACATTTTGTATTCTTTCGTAAGGAATAGAAACATATCTTTTCCAAATAACACCATGTTCTTTTTTAAAAACATCTTCAGTCAATTCATATTTGTAAGCATTATAGCTTAATCCAGCCCAGATTCTACAAAATAAACAATAAACTAAAACAATAATTAACGAAGCTAGAAAAGAACTAAAAATACTTCTTCCAAATATATCAGCTAAAGGTGAAAAGAAAAAAAAGAACAAGAAAACCCACAAAAAAATTCCTGATACAATAAATCTAAAAAAGAATAACCATACTGATTTTGGATGTAATTTTTCCATAAATTCTATTTAAAAATTATTTAAAGATATTATCCGACCTTTTCTAATTATATCAAACAATTATCTTTAATACGAGACAGTTCTATTAAACCCTTTCTTCTTCAAACTTCTTAAACTTCAACCTTCCAAGCAAATTCAAAGACATTACCGCCAAAGCAGCTAAAATAAAGACCCATTGAATCCCAAAGAAGAAAGACATAACAATTATCGATAAAGCCATCACTCCCTTCCCTATACTCATCGCCATCTCATGAATTACAGTGAATTCATCAATATAATGGCCCTGGTCTGCTGCCAGCTCATAAGTAAGGGAATCAACAGAGGTTCTTACAAAAATATTGGTGATATTATGATAAACACCAGCTAAAAATATCTGATAAGCAGTAACTATAAATACTTTAACAATCCATCCGGCGGCATAAAGAAAACTCCCCCATTTCAAAACCTTCTCTTTTTTAATCTTTAAATCCATAACTTTCCCTAATAATAATTGAGCTAAAACAGTAAACCCAATAATCAAGGTAGAAATAGCACCAACTTGAAAATAGTTCCCTTTCAAAAGTTGAAAGATAAAAATAGGCCAGACAATAACTCCTACAATATTCTCTGCCCCATCTGCCATATAAGCCAATACTATTTTCCTTCTTTTCCTGGAAAAAAACTGTCTCCATGTTTCTCTTAAACTCCAACAATATTCTTCTTTTACTTGGGGAATAATGAGATAAGGAACTCCGGAAACAAAATAAAGAACAATTACAATTAAAAATAAGATGTTGAAATTAAAATAAGTGATAATAAGACCCGCTATTACTGGAATAAATATTCCAAGAGCTGACCTGGTAGCGTTAAACATGCTAACTTGTCTCCCTCTATTCTTTTTATCGCTAAATTTAGCAAAATCAGTATGGTAAGGCACCCAATAGAATAATCTATAAATAACAAGGATGAAAACAGCTAAGGGAATTAAATAAAAATAATTGTCCCCACTTATAAAATAAAATACTATATAATAAATAGCTCCCAATACAGTACTAAACTGCAATGCCCTTTTAAACCCTACTTTCTTTAAAGACATTGCTCCAAAAACAACAACCAGCCCATATATTAAATATCCTATTCCGTAATAAGCAACGACCATCCGGAAATTCTGACCAAATAGATTATATAAGAAAATAGGAAGAAATATTCCTAAAAGAGCACTAGCTGCCATTACTGTAGTTTTTCCTAAATACAAACAAATAAGACCGCGAGTAAGAGGCAGGTCAAAGTACCCTTTCTTGATAAATTTTCTAATCATTTTAATATTTTAACACAAAACTCGAGTAAAAACTCGAGTTTAAAATCCTTAATAATTTAGAACAACTTAGAGAACTTCCTTAACCTTCTTAATCAAATCATCGGAAGTAATATTTGCTTTAATCAAGTAATCATTAGCTCTAAGTTTTTTCCCTTTCTCTTCTTCTTCTTTTGCATAAAGATTAGAAAGAATAATTACTTTCTTAGTAGCTACCTCTTCATTCTCGTGTTCTCTTATCTTCCCCAATACTTCAAATCCATTCATTTTAGGAAGAATAATGTCCAAGAGGACTAAATCAGGCTTCTCTGGTTCAATTAATTCTAATCCTTTTTCACCATCAGGAGCTACAACAACATCGTATCCTTCTTCTTCTAATGCTCTACTACATAGCCTTGAGAAAAAAGGATCATCTTCTATCATTAAAATTTTTGTCTTCTCTGCCATAAAATATATTAATTAAACTATATATTTTAATTATAAGATATAAGAATAAACTAGACAAGTAAAAAACTACCACCAGGTAGTTTCTCTAAATATTCTTTTTACTCTTCACTTCCTTCTGTTTCTCCATCTTCTGTTTCTTCTTTTAAATCAGCAGGAGTTTCTTCTTGTTTGTTTTCTTCTGAATCTTTTTCTTCTTTTTTCTCGTTATCTTCTTCTGTTGGAGAACTACTGCTTGTTGTTGTCTCATTCTCATTTGCTTCTTCTTCCTCTTCATCGCCTCCTATTCCTTGACTAGAAGAGTTGTTTTCTTCTTCGGGCAATTCTTCTTCGGGCAATTCTTCTTCGGGCGACCCTTCCTCTTCTTGATCTTTTTCCCCTGCCTCTTTTTGACTAGAGGAACTATTTCCTTTCTCAGGCAATTCTTCGTCTGGTAGTTCTTCATTTTCTTGACCGTTTTCCTCTGTCCCTTTTTGACTAGAAGAGCTATTTTCCTCAGAAGTAGTACTATCTTCTTCTGAATCTTCGGTTGCCTCTAAAGCCACTCCTCCACCTCCTGAATTTACTACAGATTCTGGAGTAGTTTCCTCTTCTATAAGCATCCCATCAATTAAGGTACTATAAATCTCTTCCTGATCAGAAAAACCATTTCCTCCAATTTGTTCTCCTTCAAAGACAAATTTAAATTCACAACTCTTTTCAAATAACTTTTCTGCTTCTTCTGGATAAACTACCTGGAAATAGAGCCATTGTTCGTTTTCTCCATAAAAATTATTAGAAAAGTGAGGACGAATACTATTAGGAATTTGAAAATCAATATTCCCTGGATCAATATCAAAATCTTTCAATGGTCCCTGATACTTCTTAACCATTATTCTATTAGAATGATCACCAGGATAAGAAGGTTCATTGATATAGTAGTTATACCAAACTCTAAGTTCTAAAACGTTGTAAAACTCTAAATCACAAGAACCAGCTACTGGTTCTGAATAAACTCCATAACTAAGAGGCAGGCTTCCCTCTTTCTTAACATAAATATCTCTTGCCACTGCTTGACCGGGATTAAGATTAGAAGCAAACTCCGGAGGAACAAAGTTTGGCTGACCAGACCTCAAAGAGAAATCTAAGGTTCCTGTTACCAAGCTATTATTTAAAGACAACTCTCCGTCATTGAAATAAGCATAAGTATAGGAAAAACCAAAAGCGCCGCTCCAATTAAGAGAAACAATTAATAAAAAAACAAAAAGCTTAAAAACAATCCCCAAAGGAGCATTTTCTGCTTTAACGTCTTCTATCTTTGGTCTAATTTTAACTTTTTGTGATTCTTCTTTAATCACATTATTCTTTTTAGTTTTTCTTCTCTTTGTTCTTACTTTAATCTTACTGCTTTTTTTAGCAGTTTTTCTTTTCTTTGAAGCAGTCTTTTTATTCTTTTTTACTTTTGACTTCTTCATAAATATTTTTAACTTCTCCAACTATTATGTAGGAGAGAGGAACAATAACTATCGCCAAGAAACCTAATGGTTTTTTAATAAAACTTATAAGGTAGCCAAGATAAGGAAAAGAAACTAGAACTTCCCCTATAATATCTCTTTCTGATATTCTTCCTCTGTCGGGAGCATTATTCTGATCTCCTTTGGTAACGTAGTAAGAAGTTCCTCCTGCCTGCTCAATATCGTGAATACGGTGAGTAGTTGGTGTCTCAAATTTACTTGATTCTCCAAAAGAGATAACATCTCCTACTTCATAGCTTTCATCCGGCTTTACCAAAACAAGGCTTCCCATTCTAACTGCCGGCTCCATAGAAGCAGACTGAACAATCAAGAACTTAATATTCCCAGAAATAGGAAGAACGGAAAGGATAAATAACCCAGAGAAAACAATAATTACAGAAAAAGAAACGTAATATAATATTTTTTTAATTTTTTGTTTCATTACTCAATTTCAAATTCTATATCTCCTCCCATAACTGTAGTCCAAGTGCCCTCACAATTAGTGTGAAAACATTCCTCAGTAAGAGTCAACTGCAGATCATAAGTTCCCGAGCTTAAGGTCAAACTACCACAAGAGATGCTTCCTGGTCTTTCTAGCTCTCCTTCTACATCATCAATATTACAATATGGATAATCAGGATTAGTTCCGCTACAATCAGAATTTTGAAGTTGGTTGTCATTATTCACGCCACATATTCCACCGTTACAACGAAGTACATGATAACTATTATCCGTAGTTACTAATTTTGTAGCATCTCCGTTCTCGTCGGTAGTAAAGAAATCCCAAACCAGATAACCAGCTATACATTCTGAATTATTATTTTCATAATCGCTATCTTCTCTATTACATCCAGACCCTGAACAACTACAATTTAAACAAGTCCATCTACCCTTATAACCAATATATTCATTAGCTTGGTTATTTCCGTTAGCATATTTGCAAGTTGGCTTACCGATAAATTTAACCTGATAAGTTGTATGTGGCTGAAGACCCTCTGCTTCAATTGTTCCTGTTAGCCTATTATTAGCCGGAGTATCGTAAACAAAATTGACGTTAGCTTGACTGTAGTCGAAATTTTCTATTCCGAAATAAGAATTACTATCTAATTCGCTTAAACTAACACTTTTTTGTTCAACATTTCCATTATCACCGCCCTGATCATTACCTCCAGAACTATTGTTTCCACCATTACCATTACAACTAATTACCTCATTCGGTCTTTCTCCTTTATTGTAATTTATAAAGCCAGGCCAATTATCATAAAGATAATCACTCATATTACTCCAGTTAACAGATTCTCCCATCTCGTTATAGTCATCACAAGGAACTAGCCAAATCTTTGCACCAAAAGAAGAATTTGAATCATCATCATGTGGAATAGACCCTAGATCTTTTGACCCAATTAGACTTAACTCACCTTCAGAATTTGGAGTGTCTTTATCAATCAATATTTTACTATTACCATCAGGATCTTTAGCATATATTAAACAATACTCTTCGCTCTCAAGACCTGTAGCATAAAAATCATAATTAAACTCAGGAGCTTTATAATCATACTTCAAAAGACCAAGCGTTTCGTCTAAAGTTGGAATCCATGTATTGCTATTATATTTATTATCATAAGTAGCCATTTGATATAACGGCTCGGGTGCATTTATTTGTCTAGCATCGATTTCAATCGAAAACTCTAAAATATCACTTTGAGCCCAATTAGTAGTGCCTTCTTTCAAACAATAAGTTTGCTCAACAACCACACTTCCACCTGGATTAAGAATACCGCTGCCATTAGGATCAGGACCACTATAACCAGGATCTGTTGCCTTATCCAGCTTAAGTAAACCAATGTAGTTATCAGCAACTTGATCCAAGGTAATACCAGCTTCTCGATTAATTACCATATTGCCATCAACAAACATCTCATAAACAATAGAAGACTGAATATCATTCTTTGGTCCTCCATTATTATCATACCAATCCTGTTCTGGCTCTGTTATTCCATTTTCTTGAGGGTTTAAACATTTGACTATTTTCCATAATTTTACTGGATTCTCACCAACATTCTTCACATTCATGGTTATCGTCTTGCAATCACCTGGCTTAACATCATTCCAAACAAAATTACCTTGCCAAGGATTCTCTCCATCAACCTCTATGTCTATAGTGCCGGCAGTGATAACATTCTCGGTCGAGGTTTCGGTATCTGAGAAATAAGCAATAGTTCCACTCACTGCAACAACTGCTATTATTGAAACTACGCTTAAACTAATAAAAATTTTCTTTTTCATAATTTAATCCTTAATTTTAAATTCTCCTCCTTAAAATTTTCAAAACCTTTATAGTTGCCCTAGAAGTTATAAAAAACCTAGGACAACCTAAAAAGCTTCGAAAAGAAGCCTTTATTCATCGGTATCTTCGTACCAGATTAGACCAGTTTCCCAAAGATATTCGTCTGGGTTGTAAGGTCCCCAGCTACTTCCATCGTAATGATCTTTTACTATAAGCCAAGCTTTTCCGTCTTTCACATCTTGTTCTAAGTCTGGATTCCCTGAGATTTCAATATCTCCTTCATCATCACTTCTAGCACAGCCTAACTCGATATCAGCATCCCAATTTCCTTCAATAGGAGTTCCACCTATCCACAAGCAATAATCAGTATCAGGCAAAGGAGCTTTTCCTGTAAAGGTATAATCGAAGGTAGGAGCCTTTACTTCATCGTAAGTCAGTGTTCCCCAGACATCGTCTCCTAAAAGAAGATGCCAAGGATCAGGACCTTCTTTGTCTTCTAGTACAACTTCTCCATGTAGTTGTTCTCCATAAATCTCGATATCAAATCTTAATTCATCTCCTTGAGCCCAGTTCCCTACGTACGGAGCTAAATGATAACTTTGTTTTACTTTCATATAACCACCAGCAGGAATCATACCAAGATAAACATCTTTACTTCCTTTAAAAACGTCATCAAGACTTTGTTCGTCTTCGTCTACGTAAATAGTCTGGTACCAAATCTTATTATTCTGATCATCATAAACCTCTACGTACAAATCATACCAAATATGATTAGAAAGATTATTATTGTCTGTTTTCATGTCTCCTGATCCGTCCCAATCACATGCTTTAGCATTGTAGTCCCATACACCTCCCTGATCAGTACACTCAGGTTCAGTTTCGACACCTGTAGTCTCGTTGTCAAGACCTTTTAGATCTTTCCAGATATTTACTGGATTAGCGCCAGGTTCATCGTTATGAATAACCAAGTTAACATAATCAGTATAGCAAGGTTTCATGTCTCTCATTTCAGCGCCTGCGCTCCATTCAAAACCATCTCCTTCGACTTGAATATCAATCTCTCCTGCAGCAAATACATTATCTTGATTTGCTTCAGTATCACTGAAATAAGCGGTGGTACCACTAACAGCAATAACTGCTGCAATACCAATTACACTTAAACTAATTAATAGTTTTTTAGTCATTTTTTTAGTTAATTAATAATTAATAATTTTTTGACCTTTTAGTTTACACTAAAGAAAAGAGTAGTTTTGCCCTAGGTTCCCTCCATGGCCTAAGCGCTCGTCTCCCCTCTTAAAGAATCTAGGAAGAAACTACCCTTAATATCGACCTTTAATGTTTTTTAATCTTTTGGGCAAATAAAGCCCAAGCTTTGTCTTTTTTAGAAACAAAAAAGACAGAGCCCAAGCTCTATCTAGCTGAAAATAGGAAAACAAAAATCCGCATACAACAGCGAACTACCTCTCCTATTAACTATATTTAGTTTTATGTAATAAGGTAAAAACTTATTCACGTTATTTAATCCTCCTATCTAAAAACTAACTCTGTAGTTTCTTAACTTATGCCATTTCAAGAGCTTAGTCAAGAAAGTTTTCCCCTAAGTTTTCCACAGCCTAAATTGTTAGCTTTTTTTAACAATTTTCTTAACTGTATCAACTACTTCTGACAACCTAACTTCTGTTTTAATTAAGTATTCTGCCGCTCCTAACTTCATTGCCTCTTTAATATCTGATTCTTGAGAAAGGTTGGATAAGATTATAACGGGAATGCTTTTAGCGTCCGGCTTACTCTTTAATTCAGCCAAGACATCAAATCCATTCTTTCTTGGCAAAATCAAATCAAGAATAATTAAATCAGGTTTTTCAAAAACTGCTTTGTTAAGTCCCTCTACTCCATTCGTAGCTTCAACAAAGCCAAAACCAGCCCGAGTTAACTTATCTCTGTAAAGTTTTCTTAAAAAAATATTATCCTCCACCATCAATATCTTCTTGCTGTTTTTCTCGGACTTTTTTGCCATATTTATAAAGATTAAAATCAAGCAGCAGGTAAAGTGAAGTAAAAGGTCATTCCTTTTCCTTTATTGTTCTCAAACCAGATCTTTCCATCACTTAATTCAATAATTGCCTTGCTGATATAGAGGCCTAATCCAGTTCCGGCAGGATAAAGGTTAACTGCATCTTCTGATCTGTAGTATTTAGAAAACATTTTATTAGCCTCTCTTTCCGGAATGCCAATTCCTTTGTCTTTGCAAGAAAAAAGAACTTCTCCATCTTTTTCTTCAATTTTTATCTCGGTGTGCCCTGTTCCCGGCCCTTTATACCTAACTGAATTAGAAATTATATTCTCTATCACATACCTAATCTTAATCGGATCAACAAAAGCTTTTAGTTTCTCTTCTGGCTTTTTAAAGTCAACCTCAACATTGGAAGCTTTTATCCAGGGCAAAAGCTCATCAATTACATCTTGAGCAACTTTTGCCAATTCAACTGACTTCGGCTTCAATTTATAATGTCCTTCTTCAATTTTAGAAACACTTAAAAGATCATTTACTGTCCTGCTCATTGCCTTCACATTTTCTATTGCATCAGAAAGATACTCTTTTTGTTTGTCATTCAACTCCCCTAATTCTTCGGAAATCAACATTTCAAGATAACCATTAAGAACAGAAATGGGGTTCTTTAACTGATGAGCGAGAATAGAACCAGGCTCTGATATTTTAGTTTTCTTTATCTTTTTTCCTGCCATTTAGTTTAAAAAAAATTTAATAGATTAATATATTTTAGCACAAAAGGTCCGAAAGAAAAACTT
>CAZSHN010000015.1:0-11048 GCA_964607015.1 uncultured Candidatus Saccharibacteria bacterium | reverse complement strand
AACCAAAACAGAAAAATTTTCTCTACATTTTTTAATTTTTTCGCGCGCAATTTTTTCTTTTAAAAGGAAAAGAAAATTTTTCTGTTTTGTGTTTCTCTTAATCAGAGAAAAGCGGAAACGCTCTATTCTTAATCGCAAAAGGGCAAAAATTCCTTCCCCCAGACCCCCTTCCTTTTTGCCCTTTTGCTTTTCGGGCTTCGCCCGATTTTTTTGCGGGGCTACACAATCAAAGGCTGGTGGGTGAGTTTAGATTTTGCTCAATTTCTCAATTCTCTTTTCTGTGCTCTCGCTATTAATTTTATTCCTTTTTCTACGTTTTTCTGAAAATCGTTCATCTTATGCTTGCTTTACCGCCTTCTATACAAATGTTCAATTGTAAAAATACTACCTTATACTATAGAAATGATTATCCCAAAAATCAAATTTTATTTTTCATTCCCAAAAAAGAAATCTCATAAATAAAACACGCAGGAGATACACGTATCTCTCCATTATCTTTAACGTATGGCTTAAGATCATCTTTAATTTCATTAATAATATCTTCTATATCATCTCGTCTACTTAAATAGGTTTCCATGTGAAAATTCATAAAAATTTCTAATGCTTTGCTCATAGACTCATATTTTATTTCTTTGCCTACATGATGAGTACATTTGAATTTTATTTTTCCTTCTCTGAATAACTTTTGCAGAACATCGTCTATTATTTCTTTAGAATAAGATTGTTTATTAATTTTATTTTTATAAACAATAGAGGTTTTTGCTTCCTGTTTTTTAACTATTTTTTGTTCATCACTTAATGAATCAAAATGAATAATAAAAATTTTTGCATCTTTATTTAATTTTTCTTTTATAAATCTATTTAAAACTTTTTTAATATATGTTGATCCTTTTTTAATTCCTTTTTTTTCTAAATGACTATGTAATGAATGAGAAAGACTCCATAAGCTAAAAACAAAATCATATTTATTTTTAGTTTTTTCTAAAAATCGAATAGAATCTTCTAAAAAGAAATTTATATTCTTATTAGAAAATTTCTTTTTAGAAAAAGATATCATAAAGGGACTTAAATCAATTAAATCTAATGATTTAAATTTTTTTATCGTATTTAACAATATTTTTGTAGCTCTACCTGATCCACAACCCAACTCTAAAATTTTAGGAAATTTATTATTTTTAATATTCTTACTTAAGTATTTTTTAAAGTATTCTAAGTCCGTTAAATTATCAAAAACATAATCCTTTAATAGATCGTTGTAATATTCCGGAGGAATATAGTCTGAAACATTTTTAGAATAATATTTCAACCATGGATATTTTTTAATTATCTGCATATAGTTTACTGTTTAAAAAATAGGCGCCCGGTAGGATTCGAACCTACAGCCCATGGTCTAGAAAACCATACTCTCTCCGTTGAGCTACGGACGCTAATTTCATATTAACACAATTAAAAATTATTTTATAGACCCATATTAAAAAGTTGATTTCCAACATTAAAACAGGTAAGATTAAGATAAAATGAAAGATATAAAGCATTTAAAAGAAAAAATTAAGGACGAATTTAATCTCGCTTGTTATAAATCTTTTAACTTTAAACCAAGCAGTTCCATCTCTCTGGAGTTTCCTCCAGATATTAATCTCGGGGATTTTACAATTTCATGTTTTTTCTTGGAAGAAAAACTTAAAAAAGATCCCTCAATAATCGCATCAGAGATCACTTCTAATTTCAAAAAAGATAGTATTATAAAAAAAGTTTCTTCAATAGGTCCTTATGTAAATATTAAAATTAGAGAAAGGGTTCTTTTCGAATTTTTATGTTCAGGAATAATAAATAAAAACTTCTTAAATTCTTTTAAAGAGGAGGGAGGAGAAAAAATAATGATTGAATACCTCTCTCCTAACACAAATAAACCGCTACATCTAGGACATATCCGAAACGGCGTAATAGGAATGTCAATAGCTAATCTTTTGGAAATAACTGGAAATAAGACCATAAAAACGAATCTTACTAACGACAGAGGAGCTAGCATATGTAAGTCTATGATTGCTTATCAAAAATGGGGGGGAAATAAAACTCCTCAATCAGAAAAAATAAAAGGCGACCACTTTGTTGGAAAGATGTATGCCCTATATTCGCAAAAAGAAAAAGTAAATCCAACAATCAAAAAAGATGTTAATGATTGTTTAATAAAGTGGGAGAATAATGATGCTGAAATAATTTCTTTATGGAAAAAGATGAATAAATGGGTTTACTCTGGATTTAAAAAAACATACAAAAAATTTGGATTTTTATTTGATGAGATTTTTTTTGAAAGCAACACATACAAATTAGGAAAAAAAATAATAAAAAAAGGGCTAGAAAAAAAATTATTTAAAAAAATACATAAGGAAGCTATAATTTTTGAACTTCCTGTTGATGTTTTTGGAGAAGATAAGAATGGCAATCCAAGAATAATTACATTGATAAGAGCTGATGGAACAAGCTTGTATATAACTCAAGATATTGGTAGTGCAATCAAAAAATTTGAAAATTTTAACTTAAATCGCTCTATTCACGTTGTTGGAAATGAACAAAAAAATCATTTTAAGGTTTTGTTTTATATCCTTAAAAAATTAGGGTATTCATGGGCAGAAAAATGTGAACATCTTTCATATGGAATGGTTTATCTTCCCCACGGAAAAATGAAATCAAGAGAAGGAAATGTAGTAGATGGTGATAATTTAATAGAAGAGATAGAAAGTTTAGTTAAAGATAAATACAACACCGGAAAAGAAAAAACGGAAAAAATAGCATTAGCTGCAATAAAATTCTTTCTATTAAAACCAAATATCCAAAAAGATATTTATTTTGATCCGCAAAAATCAATATCTCTCGAAGGGGCAACCGGACCATACTGTCAATATGCTTATGCTAGAGGACATGCTCTTTTAGAAAAATCAAAAAATAAAAAACTTGATAAAATAAAACCTGATTTTTCTCTACTTGGAAACGAGGAGGAGCTACTGATTGTTAAAAATATTATTGAATTACATGAAACAATAAAACAATCAGCAGAATTATTAAAACCATCTTTGCTTTGCACTAAAATTCACGAAACCGCTCAAGTATTTAATAAATTTTATCAAAACCACAAAATTATAAACTCGGGAGATAATCCAGGGCTTATATCGGCAAGATTAAAATTAGTAGAAGCTACAATAAAATCGTTAAAAGTAGCACTAAATCTTTTGGGGATAGAAGTTATAAAAAAAATGTAATTAATTATATATTTCTTTAGAAATTAGTATAGGTCTATTAAAAACTTCTCCTTTGTAATAAATGAAATTGCTTTTTTTACCATACCCTCCGTATGGACTATTTGCATCTTCAACATCTTCAATACTTTTATTTTTTAAAATTATAGAAGAAAATTTATTTTCTTTAAATAGTTTAGATTCTCCAAACAAAGAAATATACATTGCATAATCACTATACTCTTTACTAGAAAGATATTTTTTGATCTCTGAATTAGTTTTATAACAAACAATATTAAAAACCGGAGAAAAAAACTCTATAAATTTACGACTGTCTAAAAAATTATTTTCTATCACCGTAGGATAAATAATTTTTTCTTTGAAATTAATTATTCCTCCATATTTAATTTCTTCTTTGTTATTGTAAAAAAAATTACTAATAAGGGGGATCTGACAATAATTAATTAATTTTCCAACTCTTACTTTTTTATCTTTATATAAACCAATTTTTATCTTATCCAACGACGAATATAATCTATCAATAAATTTTTGATAAATTTTTTGGTTAATAAAAATAACGTTAGGTGCAGCACAATCTTGACCACTGTTAAAAATTCTAACCTTAATTAGTTTTTTAACTGATAAACCTACGTTTGCATTCTTAGTTATAACAAAAGGATTGACGCCAGCTCCATTATAAAGAAAAAGAGAATTTTTACATTTCTCTTTAACAATATTGGCATTTTTATATTTCCCAGTAAATATTACCACATCAGAAATTGAGGCAAAAGCTTCGACAAAAACAGTTTTATTCTTTTTAATTATTTTTATATTGGGAAATAATTTTTCAATATCTAAAACATTAAATATATCATCTAAGGTTTTCGATAAAAGATCAGGAATTCTTACAAAAACATTTTTACTCATAAAAGCTGGAACTATCGAATAAAGAACAAAAGAATATAGGGGTAAGTTAATAGGTAAAAAAACGGAGATACTATTACATTCAATAGAAGATATATATTTTATTTCTTTGTCTAAATTATTTAATGTTTTTATTGAATTATTAATTTCGCTTCTTGTTGTTTCATAACTTTCATAATTTAATAAAACATTTATTAATTCCCGTTTTTTATTTTTAATTAAATATAAAAGCTTCTTCTTTTTATTTTCGATATCTCTTTTTCCCATAAGTGTCTATTTTAATATTTCTTTTTAAAAAAAGATCTATACTCTCTGAGGGTTTTTCTTCTATATGATTATTATCTAAATCTTTTTTCCATTTTTTGCATAAAATTTTGGTCTTTTTTCTTAATTTTAAAAAAAGCAATCTATCCCCT
This sequence comes from uncultured Candidatus Saccharibacteria bacterium, assembly GCA_964607015.1. Taxonomy (GTDB): domain Bacteria; phylum Patescibacteriota; class Minisyncoccia; order Minisyncoccales; family JAGGXC01; genus CAYUNN01. The sequence continues at coordinate 6,475 of CAZSHN010000015.1, read as the reverse complement.
ACTAATTCCCTGTAATCTCCCGAAAGCATGCCACTCCAGACGATACCATCATAAAGATCGTTCTTTTTTATAATTTTTGGAGTATTTATTTTTTCAATCTTTTCTAGTTTCCTTAGTAAGATATTAATTGACATTAATTCTCCAGGAAAAATTTTGTCCGGTTTTAAACCATATTTTTTATGAATCTTGTAATACCACTTTTTAAATTTATAATTATTATTTATATTGTTTTTTTTAACACAAATAAAAAAATCTAAATCATTAATAACATGACTTCTTTCTCTAGCAAAGCTTCCACAAATAAATCCAAAAACTAAATTATTTTTAAAAATATGTGAAACATTTTTTTTGAACTCTTTTCTTATATTTAATTTAGTCTCTTGGTCCATAAAAATAGATATTTTCTCAACCAATCGGTTAATAATCCCCTTTATCTTTAAGAAATTCCAGCAGTTCTTTCGTAAAATCGCTCTCGCCGTTGTGCTGGCAATTAATAACTAAAAAACATGCTGAAATTAAAATAGGGTTTTTATTTTTAATTATGTTTTTTATAATACCAAAACTTATTCATTAATAAAACAAAATTCCCTTATAATTTAAGGGGAATCGTAGTTCCGTACTCTGAACGAAGCGCCGAGGCAACAAACGCCGAACATACAATTTGGCTCCCCAAATAGAACTCGAACTCCCCTACTCATACCTCAAAGCATCAACAGGATTAAGCTTGGCCGCGGCCCTGGCTGGCAAAAACCCAGAAATGCATCCTACTAAGAAAGAGAAAAGCAAACCGAAGAATATCAGCCAGGGACTAGCAGAAGCTTTTAATAAGAAAACAGGATTTATTATAAAATAAAGCTCTACAGCTTTAGCTAGACCTATACCCAAAGCCACTCCTCCTACTCCTCCTATCAAACCTACAATTCCAGCCTCAAAAAGGAAGATATACCTTATAGTAGAAGTCTTAGCCCCTATAGCCTTCATAACTCCTATCTCCCTTATTCTCTCATGAACTGAAGTATACATAGTATTCATAATGCCTATAGCTCCTACTAAAATAGCTATTGAAGCTAAAGCAAATACGGCCACCTGTATCATCCCTATAATATTCCCTACTATCTCAATTACCTTCTCAGAGCTTAAAACAGTAAAAGAAGGAAGATCTTCTCCTCTTCTCCTTTTTCTGCTTTCTTCCAAGTTCTCTTTAATATTCTCTACTACCTCGTCTGTATTATAATCTGGTTTAGCTTTAGCTAAAGCTTGTTTAGCTCCCTTTCTTTCTCCTGTAATATTCCTAAAAACAGATAAGCTTATCATAATAGAGGTATCGTCCTGCTTATTCCCCAAAGAACGGAGAATTCCTGAAACTTCAAATTTTTTCCCTCCCATCATAACTTCATCTCCAACTCCTATCCCGGGAAATATATCCTGAGAAACAAAATGTCCTATAATCATCTCTCTTTTCCCCTGACGAGGCCAGTCTCCTTCAATCAAAGACCATCCCATATCAGAAACCAGAACTTCTAGTCCTTCTTCATCTATAGGAACTCCTGTCATAAAAACAGTCTTTTTTGTATCTTCAAATCTCACAGACTCCGCTTTATAATTCATAGGCAAAACAGCTTCCACTCCTTCAGCTTTTTCAACGGCTTCCAAATCTTCATCTGACAATTCCAATCCTCCACCGAAAGTAGTAGCAAGATTTGTAACTTCTCCCGGCATTACGATAATAATGTCTTTTCCTATCATTTGAAGCTGCTGGGTAATAGCTCCCTTTAACCCCTCTGTTAAAGAAAGAAGGGAAACTACTAAAAAGACACCTACTACAACTCCTATTATTGTAAGCCAGCTTCTTAAGGGGCGGGTTCTTAGGTTTCTAGCTGCTATTTTTAAAAACTGAATTATTTTTTCCATGCGAACTTGCTTGAAGTTTTATGATTGGAAACAATCTCTCCGTCTTTAATGTTAACTATATTTTCAGAATAGTCCGCTATTTTAGGATCATGCGTCACCACTACAATAGTCTTGTTCTCCTCTTGATGAAGATCTTTTAAAAGAGCCATTATCTTTTTCCCTGTTACAGAATCCAAGTTACCGGTAGGCTCATCTGCTACAATAATCTCAGGATCGTTGGCTAAAGACCTGGCCACAGCTATTCTCTGCTGCTCTCCCCCAGACAGCTCTGCGGGCTTATGATCAAACCTTTCTCCCAAACCCACTCTCTCCAAGAGATCTTTTGATTTATTCTCTCTTTTAGATTCTGTTACTCCTTGGAAAAGCATAGGAAGAGCTACGTTTTCTAGAGCCGTTAAATTAGGCATTAAATTAAACTGCTGGAAAACAAAACCTATTTTCTTTCCTCTTACCTCAGCTAACCTATCTTCTGAAAAGTCAGAAGTATCTTTTCCGTCTAAAAACACTTTTCCTTTAGTAGGAATATCCAAAGAGCCTAAAATATACATTAAAGTAGATTTGCCAGAGCCCGATGGACCCATTATAGTCATAAAATCACCTGCATTGACCTGCAGGCTGATTCCTTTTAAAACTGTAAGTTCTACTTTCCCTAACTGATAAATTTTCCAAACATTATCCAGTTTTATTACCTCTTTTCTCATATTAATCTAAAACAACTTTCTCTCCCTCCTCTAAACCGGTAATAACCTCTATAAAGTCATCTCCTTCAATACCTGTCTCAATTTCTCTTTCTTCAATTTCTCCTGATTGAAAAACTCTAACTTTGCTTTCATCTACAGCTTCCTCTGGAACTAAAATAACATCTTCTTTTTTATTCGTTTCTATAACAATGTCTGCTGTCATACCAGGCTTTATCCCTTCTATTGATTCTTTAAAGCCAATGGTAGTCTCATAATAAACAACATCATCTACTACTTTTTCTGCAGGATTAACAGAAAGCACTTCTCCTCCTACAATTTTATCTTCAAAAGCCACTAAGCTTATTCTTACTGGGTCCCCAACCTCTACATCAATAATATCTCCTTCGTAGATATCAACTTTAATCTGAAAGGGAGCTGAAGGTAGAAAAGAAAAAACTGTTTCTCCTGCCTGAACTATTTCTCCTGTCTCTTTTTGAACTTCAGTAATCTGGCCCTCGGAAGGACTTCTTAAGGAAGCTTCCTGAATCTCATTTTCCAATAAAGATATTTTAGCCTGGGCCTCCTTAACTCTTGCTTGGTAAAGACCATTTCCTTCTTCTGTAAGCTTGTTTTCTATCTCTGACACCTGAGATCGGGCTGTGCTTATAGCCTTCTGGTTATCCACCTTAGTAGAAGAAATTGTCTGTATGGCTGAAACAACATCTCCATACTCAGAATTAACAGAGCTTATCTTAGCATCTAAATCATCTTTGTCAGTACTTGAAACTTTATCTTCGTTAGCTGAATTCTCAGTCAAATCCCTTATATCTTCAAGCTTATCTATAGTACTATCCAATTTCTCTTTAACTTCCAATAAAGCAGAATCCACAGCTTCTCTGCTATATTCTTCTTCTATAGATTCTATTAAATCTTCTAAGTTTCCATAATAGTATTTAATCTGGTACTTCACCTCTAAAGCCTCTTGATTATCAGCTCCCGAAAAGTAGGTTCTGGTAAAATAACTTGTTAAATTATAAGTGTCATAAAGCTCCAAATAGACGTCTTTTAAAACATTGAAACCGTCTTCATAGGCATTTTCCAAATCTTCTTCTGCTTCAGCTTCAACGTCTGCTAAATTCTGACGGGCACTCTCCAGAGAAACTCCTACGTTTCCTTCTTCGGCTCTTATTACCTCCAAATTCCTTCTTGCCTCTTCTAACTGTAAAAAAAGATTGGTTTTATTCTGCTCAGCCAAAAGAGAGTCTTTCTTAACAGTGTCTCCTTCTTCCACTCTAATACTTTCGATCCTTCCCATATTCTTAAAACTTAAATCAGCTTTTTTTGAAATTTCCACAGCTCCAGTTTCTGAAATCTCCTTTATTATAATTCCTCTCTTTACCTCTCCTAACTCTAACTCTTCTTCTCCTCCATAAGTAAAATAGAGGAAAACACCCCCTAAGACTGCTACTAAAACTATAATTATAATAATAATCTTTTTCATATTATTTAATTCTACCTTTTTTGAAAGTAAAAATAAAGCCTGCAAAAAAGCAGGCTTTTTAAGATAAGAGCGGGGCTTGGCTTACCACCGCGACTCAAAAATGAGTGGCCCCGTCCGGCGGCCTAGACGCTTGAGTTGTCCAGGACTCAGAGCTCAAGCCGTACCAAGCGAGCAAGGTCCCAGGCTTTTTCAGCCCCTCCGCTCTATCTTTATAGCTTTTCCTTTAACCAAAGCCTCCGAAACCTTCTTTCTGGCAGAGCATAAAATCCTTTGAAGAGTGCTTTGGGAGATTCCCATCTTTTTTGAAGCTCCAACTTGCCCTATTTTTTTGTAATCGCACAATCTTAAGGCTTCAAGCTCGTCTTTAGCCAAATCTACCTCTTTAATATCAGTAAGAGGTATTGCTCTTGGTTTAAAATAGACTGCTTTAGGATCAAAATATATTTTTCTTTTTTTAAGAGGCCTGACCATAAGATAAAACATTAAATTTCTTTTTTATCCAAACTTCTGCCAACTCATAAGCTCCAAAGAAAACTGTCACATAAAATAAATTTCCCAATAAGGTATTTTTAAAAAAAGGAAGAGCCATTGTATAACATTCCATTAATCCAGCAAAATTAAAAGGATACCAAGGAGTAAAAGCCCAAACAGCGAAATTAGTAATAATAAAAAATAAAAGACCGGATAAAAGAGCGCTTCCTCCAATATTATACCATTTTTTACGCTTTTTCAGCCAAAAGCCCAAAAATACCATTAAAAGAAAAGATATATAAACAGATAACATTAAGGAGAACTCATAATATCCAATAAAAATATCGGAAATGAACATCGCTATAACAGGCAAAAAGAAAGCTGTCTTTCTGGAAAGATAAACTCCTCCAAATAAAGCTATAGCTGTAATAGGAGCAAAATTAGGAGGGTGAGGTAAAAACCTAAAGCTAACCCCAATTAGAATGAAAATCACAGCAACGATAATTTCTAAAATTTTACCTTTTTTTGAAATCATATTCTTAAACCCTTAAATCTAAAAAAATATTATTCTTTTCTTTATGAACTCCGTATTCTTTATATTCTAAAGGTTTTTTAAAGCAAGGTCCATCATAAACCAAGCTGTGATATTCTCCTTTTTCTCCACAAGGATCTACATTTTTTTCTTTTAAAATGTCCCTTAAAAATTCTTTATCAATCTTCCTGCCCAGATACTTCTTATTCAGCTTTTCTAACCAGACAGAGCAAATTACTGCTTTAAATCCTTGGTTTATAAAGTCTTCTAAGATTAATTTAGGGGACTTTTTCCATAAGGGGGTATAATATTGAAGTCCTACTTCTTTTACCGCGCTTTCGTTGTATTCTCTACAATCCTCTAAATTAATTTCCCCTGTAATCAGTCCCTTTATTCTCTTTTTCTTTAATTCTCTCAAAATATTCTTAAAATCTTGATAGTATCTATTTGAATGAACTGGCCTAACTAAGGACTTCATACCCATAGCTCGAGCCTGTTCTTTAATCACTTCTTTTCTATACCCATGAAATCTTACTCTAGAATCGTCTATATTGTATAAATGCAAAATATATTTTACGTTTAATTCTTCTTTCTGAGATTGGTATAAAGCAAAGGTACTATCTTTCCCGCCACTCGAAGATAAAGCATAGAGATCTTCACCAGCTGGCTTTCTCATATTTCCATTCTATCTTATCACCAGGCTCAACTATATATTGCCCCGCTCCAATTCCAGCTTTCTCTTCATTAATATAATACATCCAATTCATACCCTCCTCTCTATTATTCTCAATCTCTCCAATAGCATTGATAAAAATCCCAATATCATATTCTGTATAATCAATATCTAATCCGGTTTCTTTTAATAAATCAAAAGCAGTATCTTTCTCTTTTGCATTAAACTTAAAAGTTTGGGGACCCTCTGAAAGCCCCTCCACTGTCAACTCTACTTTCTCCTCCAAAACAAGAGGGGACTGAATATTTGTACTTTCTTCAATGTCTCTCTGAATACTTATTGCCCAAACAGCCAGCCCAATTATAAGTAGAATAGATAGACCGATTAAAACTCTAAAAATTTTATTCTTCATAAAGTAAAATCTCACTTCAAGTGAGATAGATCGCCTAAGGATAAAATCCTCAGTTAACCTTTCCCTTTGCTCGAAGGTAAGCGTTAATTTATAAATTGAAGATGGTATTCTGGCTTCTCTGTTTTTAAAACAGAGTTACAGTTGCGGCACAGCCCGGGATTTACACCCGGTTCCCCATCGGTTTTAGAAGAACTCTTTATTTAATTCTATTACTCCCTATTTTTTTGTCAACTGTGGATAGGTACATTCTACTCCGAACTGCAACATCAAGATAAGTTAAAAGGGCAGTTGTTAT
>CAZSHN010000014.1:0-17955 GCA_964607015.1 uncultured Candidatus Saccharibacteria bacterium | reverse complement strand
TTCTTTCTTTTTTTCAGTTTTTACACCTCTTTTTGTTTTTAAAAAACTTTTTATAAAAAAGGAAACTCCTGGTTTCCTTTTTGCGGGTCCGCCAGGATTCGAACCTGGAACCAACGGTTTTGGAGACCGCTATTCTGCCAGTTGAACTACGGACCCTAAAATATTCAATTGTCTTGTATGAATACTACAAAAATTAATAGAAAAATGCAACTAAAAATAAACTCCCAGGAAAAGAGAGTTTATTTAGACAAGCATGATGTTTCCCTTATTTTTTAGTCTCTTTGTGCGGAGTATGTTTCTTACAGGTATTACAAAACTTTTTCAATTCTAACTTCTCCTCTTTCAAAGCTTTTGATTTATGAGGATGATAGTTAATATTTTTACACTCCTTACACTGAAGTTTTACAAAACTTTTTTTCTTTTTCTTAGCCATATGAGCCGAGAACGAGATTCGAACTCGTGACCTTTCCCTTACCATGGGAGTGCTCTACCAGCTGAGCTATCTCGGCAAAAGATGTGGGCAGGGAGGGATTCGAACCCCCGTAGGCCAGAGGCCGTGAGTTTTACAGACTCATGCGTTTGACCGCTCCGCCACCTACCCTATTTTTTAACGTTTTCTATGTTAACACAAAAGATTTATTTTTCAATCCCTATCACTAAGAAGAGATTAACTTCTTTCTTTTTTCTTTCCATTCTTTTATTTTTTTATGATCTCCAGACAACAGAACTTTGGGAACTTTCCATTTTTCTCCTTTTTTCGGTTCAAAAACTTCCGGTCTAGTGTATTGAGGATATTCAACAAAACCTCTTCCTCCTCTTCCTTTTTTCTTAGGAATTCTTTCTTCAAGCAATTCTGGTTTTCCTAAAACTCCAGGAATTAAACGAGAAACTGTTTCAACAACAATCATTGCTGGCAACTCTCCTCCCATTAAAACAAAGTCCCCTATTGACACTACTTCGTCTGCAATCTTTTTCTCCACCCTCTCGTCTACTCCTTCATACCTTCCGCAAATCATTACTAGTTGATCTAGTTTAGAAAACTTATAAGCCATTTTCTGATTAAACTTTTTTCCTCTTGGAGAAAAAAGAATAACTTTACTTTTTTTCTGTCTCTTAATGTCTTTCACTGCTTTATGGATCGGCCCCACTTTCATTACCATTCCGAATCCTCCGCCAAAAGGTCTGTCATCAACAGTTTTGTGCTTGTCTTTTGTATAATCTCTTAAATTATGAATGCCAACATCAATTAACTTCTTTTCCGAAGCTTTTTTAATAAGAGATTCTTTTAGGTAAGAATCAAAAATCCCAGGAAAAATTGTAATAATATCAAAATTAATCATATTTAAAAGCGAAAACCGCGCTTACAATATAGTAGCACGGTTTTCTAATTTCTTTAAGTCTTAAAAGGTCTTAGAGCTTTAAGTCGTCTAAACCTTCATCTGCTTCTTTCTTTGAGCCAGCATCAGGTTTAGCTTTAGCAGAACCTTCTGGTTCTTCAATCTTTAAATTCACGCGAGCGTGAGATTTAAGACCAACGATTCTTACTAAGCTTCTGATAGCTCTAGCAGTTGAACCCTGACGGCCAATAATTTGACCCATGTCTTCGGGATGTACTTTTAAAGTAAGTAACACACCCATTTCATCAACTTTTCTGTCGATTTTGACATCATCAGGATGGTCAACTAAATTTTTAACAATATACTCAAGAAATTCTTTGTCGTTTACTTCAGTCATGTTTTTTCGATCTGATAATTTTCAATCTTTTCTTAGTAGCTCGACCTTTCTCCCCGAAAAATCGGTGGCTCTAAAAGCTACTATTCAAACACTAATTTTACTCCTTTAAGCCCCTTTGTCAAGTTTTATTTCAAAAGGTCTTGCAAAACCTTGCTAGCCATTTCAGGATTAGCTTTTCCTTTTGTCTTTTTCATTAACTGACCGATTAAAAACTGAATTACATTTTCCTTGCCATTACGATAATCTTCTACTGATTCAGGATTTTCATCGATAACCTCTTTAGCTAATTCGTTAATTTGACCACTGTCTTTTATCTGAGTTAAATCTTTTTCTTCCATAATCTGAGAAGGATCTCCTCCAGTTTTAAACATTTCTTCTAAAATTACTTTTCCTGTTTTGGAAGATATTTTTTTCTTGTATCTTAAAGTTATAAATTCGGCAAAGTTTTCCGGTGTAATCAAGAGATCATCAACAGAAACAGAATTTTCTTTAAGCATAGCTAAAAGGTCAGTTATAATATAGTTCGCACAAAAACTATTGAGCTTCTTAGCTTCTTCTTCCTTAACTTCTGACTTCATATCAACTGCTTTTACCCAGTTCATTAATTCAGAAGAAACTTTTTCAAAATAGTCTCCTAACTTTTTATTCTTAACAAAAGTTTCCACGTCGTCATCTGCTAAATCATATTGTTCTTTAAATCTATTCCTTTTTCTTTGTGGTAACTCAGGTATTTCTGATATCATTTTATTAATATATTCTTCGTTAATAATTATTGGAGGCAAATCAGGTTCAGGAAAGTATCTATAGTCATGAGCCTCTTCTTTTACTCTTTGACTTACAGTTCTTCCTTCTTTTTGAAGCCAACCTCTTGTTTCTTGCACCACCTCCCCTCCTCTTTCCAATAAATCTCTTTGCCTTTCTATTTCATAATTAATTCCCTGAACAACTGATTTAAAAGAATTGAGATTTTTAATTTCGACTTTAGTTCCCATTTTATCTCCTTTTTGAAGAGAGATATTTACCTCTATTCTCATTTGTCCTTTTTCCATATTAGCAAAAGAAACATCAAGATGTCTGAAAATAAGCTTGAGTTCTTCGGCAAACTTTCTTGCCTCTTCAGCAGAATGGATATCAGGCTTAGTAACTAATTCCATTAAAGGAACTCCAGCTCTGTTAAAATCAACCAAAGAACTTTCTTTTTCATCGTCATGAATCAATCTCCCCGTATCTTCTTCTAAGTGAATCCTTTCAACTCTTATCTTTCTTCCATCTATTTCTAAAAACCCATTTTCTCCAAAGGGAAGTTGGTATTGCGAAATTTGATAACCCTTTGGTAAATCAGGATAGAAATAACTTTTTCGGTCAAACTTAGATTTCTTAGCAATCTTACAATTAAGAGCAAGATTAGCTTTTATTGTTTTTTCAACCGCTTCTTTATTAATAACCGGTAATGATCCTGGATGAGCCATACAAACAGGACAAATATTAGTATTAGGAACTTTTTCATCTGGATCATTCAAACAAGAACAAAACATCTTTGTTCTTGTATTTAATTCTGCATGAATCTCTAGCCCAATAACTACTTGATATTTAGAATCACTCATTTTTATTAATTGCTTCTTCAATAATTTGAACCCCGGAACTAGTTCCGACAATATCAGCTCCTGCCTCCACCATAAATTTTAGATCATCAAGAGTTCTTATCTTTCCAGCTGCTTTTATCTCAAGCCCTGGTGCTCCTTCTTTCATTAACTTTAAATGCCTTGCTTTTTCTTCTAATTCTCGATGCTCAAGAGGATCTTTTGAGGTAGCTGTTTTTACACATTCAGCTCCTGCTTCTTTAACAATCTGAGAAGCTTTCACTATTTCGCTATCAGTAAGATAACCTGAACCAATTATTACCTTAGTTGGCGCTATCTCACAAATTTCTTTTAAATCCTCTAAAACCTTGTCATATCTTTCATACTTTAAGTCAATTATGTTCATTACTATATCTATGTCATCTGCTCCATCATCTTTTGCTTTCTTAGAAATTTTAACCCTTTCTTCATGAGAACTTTGCCCCATAGGAGGATCAACTAGAATAACTATTTTAATATCTGTTCCTTCTAATTCTTTTTTGACAAAACTAGTCCATTCCGGATTAACGCAAACTCCCCGAAAATTATATTTCTTTGCCTCTTGGCAGGTTTTTCTAATATCCTCCTCAGTAGCGTCTTTTTTAATATTAGTATGGTCAATATAGTTAGCAACTTGATCAATAGTCATATTTTTTTATTAAGATAATTTTATTTTTCTATTGCCTATTTTAGCATAATTAGTGAAATAGAAAAGTTAATTTACTATAATTTAAGCTTTTTAGAGTAATGTGTAAAACTCACTATCTTTTTAAAAATAATTTTGATAAAATAGTTCTAATGAAAAAGATAATTATTCTCTTACTTTTAATAATAGCGATAGGGTCGATTTTTAGATTATGGCAAATCAATAATATTCCTCCTGGTATTTATCCTGACGAAGCAATAAATGCTAATCAAGGATGGGAGGCTGCCGAAACAGGAAACTATCAACCCTTCTATCCAGAAAACCACGGAAGAGAAGGGCTTTTTATTAATTTAATTGGACTGTCCTTTTCGATTTTTGGAACAAGTATTTTATCTTTCAAGGCAGTTTCAATATTTTTTGGAATATTAACAATATTAGGTCTGTTCTTGTTAACAGATGAAATACTTCACCCTATTGCTCCTGAAAAAGAAAGAAAATTTATTGCCCTTCTTTCTTCTTTTCTTTTAGCAACCAGCTTTTGGCATCTAAACTTTAGCAGGATAGGATTTAGAGCAATTATGCTTCCTTTTGTTCTCACCTTTGCCTTTTATTTTCTATTCAAGGGATTGAGAGAGAAAAATAAAATTAGCTTTATTTTGGCTGGAATAATATATGGTATTGGATTTCATACCTATATATCTTTCAGATTGTCTGTCTTATTATTAGCAGCAATAATACTCTTCTGGATGTACGTATACTTTAAAAGAAAAGAGTTAAAACAATTCTTTGTCTTTGGCCTTTATTTCATCATTCCTGCTATTATTGTTGCTCTTCCTATTGGAATTTATTTCCTCCAAAATCCTCAGGACTTCATTAGTAGAGCTGCTCCAATATCAGTTTTTGCTCAAGAAAGTCCAGTAAAAGCATTCCTTGTAAGCTTAATTAAACATTTAGGAATGTTTAATGTTTATGGAGATCCAAACTGGCGTCACAATTTCGCCACCTATCCAATGCTTCCAATTCCTTTAGGAATAATGTTTTTAATAGGTATTGGATTTTCTGTTAAAAAAACTATTGCTCTTATCAGGAGCAAAAGTTTTGTTTCGGCTAATAGTTTTTTGTTACTGATTTTCTGGTTTTTTGCATTACTATTACCTGGAGTATTAACTTACGAAGGATTACCTCATGCTTTAAGAGTGATTGGGATAATTCCAGTAGTTTATATTTTTACATCTATTGGTATTTGGAGAATATATAGAATAATCAAAGAAAGATTCAATAAAATAATACCAATTACCTTGATTGTTATTATGGTGCTTTCCAGCGCTTCATTTGAAATAAACAGATATTTCTCTGATTGGGGGAAAAGAGATGAAGTAAAATCATCTTTCAATCAAAGTTTCATGGAAACTGGATTGTTCTTAAATAGCCTTCCAGGAGGAATGAAAAAATATGTAATAAAAAACGAAGGAGAGCTACCAGTAGAAACAGTAACGTTTATTCAAAGATGCGCTCAAAAAGACGAAAAAACATTTTATATTTCTCCTGACAGGATAAAAGAAATAGAGGCTGGACCAGAAAAGACAATAATAGTCTTTATGAGAAAAGACGATCACCTTTTAAATGAAGTAAAGAATATTTTCCCTCAGGGAAAATTCAAAGAAGAAAATAATATTTATACTTATATAATAAATTAAAGTATGTCTAATAAAATCACTTATCTTCTTGCAGCGATTCTTCTTGTTGTTCTTTTTACAACCTGTGTTCTTAGCATCAAAGATGATGCTTTGACCTTTGATGAAAAAGCTCATCTTCCCGCAGGTTATTCATATTTAGTAAAACAAGATTATAGACTGAATCCAGAACATCCTCCTTTGGCAAAAGACTTATCTGCTATTCCTCTTTTATTTCAGGATATAAACTTTCCAGAAGAAAGTTCTTCTTGGAAAGAAGGGTCTCGAGGAATTTGGTGGGTCCAATTCAATTTTGGAGACGAACTTTTATATCAATCGGGAAACGACGCTGATCAAATGATCTTTTGGGGAAAAATCCCAATGATTCTTCTTTTAATAACTCTTGGATTGTTTCTCTTTAAGTGGACTAGAGAATTGAGAGGAAACAAAACAGCTCTTTTAGTTTTAGCCCTCTTTTCCTTCTCGCCCACTTTTATTGCTCATGGAAGATTGGTAACAACTGATGTCGCGGCAGCTTTAGGTATTGTAATTTCAACTTACTATTACTTAAAATTCCTTAAAGATTCCAGCAAGAAAAATATTCTTCTAGCAGGAATTGCTATTGGAATTTCTATGTTATTTAAGTTTTCTTTAATTCTTTTACTTCCATTCTTGGCAATCATTACTTTAGTTTTCGCCTGGATTAAAGCAAGAAGAGAACAGAGATCACCAGTAAAAAGTGTTTTTAAATATGCTTTCTTGGCAGCAGTTGTTGCTATTATTGCCCTGGTTTTTGTAATTTGGCCAGTATATCAAATGAATATGATGGATTATTCTCCTGAATTCCAGCACCAAGAAGCAAAAGCCTGGCTAGAGACAACAACTGTTCCTGATCCATTAATTAATCTTAATTTATGGATGACAAAAAATCCTGTAACGAGACCGGTTTCTCAGTATTTACTCGGATTACTAATGGCGACAAATAGAACTGCTACCGGCAACACCACTTATTTCCTTGGAACAGTTTCAGCTGCTGGTTGGTGGTATTATTTCCCAGTAGTTTATTTCCTTAAGGTTCCTTTAGCATTTCACATTTTACTCCTTCTGTCTGTTTTAATGACTGCTTTGTTTGCTCAAAGACAAATCTGTAAAAGAATCAAAGAATGTATTTGGGATAATTTTGTAGAATTCTCGATGGTAATATTTATCTTAATCTATCTTGGAACCTCAATAACTGGTTCTTTGAATATAGGAGTTAGACATCTCTTACCAATTTTCCCGTTCCTCTATATTCTATCTTCTATTAAGATAAAAGATTCTATTGATAAAATAGAAAAACCTTCTTTAAGAAAAGGAGTTATTGCTTTTGTAGTTATATTGTTAGCTTGGTATATTTCCTCTTCATTAATGGTATTTCCTCACTACCTTACTTTCTTTAATCAAGCTGTAGGAGGGTCTGACAATGGATATAAATATGTAGTTGATTCTAATCTTGACTGGGGTCAAGACTTCAAGAGACTTGAAAAATGGATCGAACAAGAAAACATCGATAAAATATATTTGGATTATTTTGGTGGAGCAAACCCAGAGTATTACCTGGGAGATAAATATGTGAGATGGGACGGAAGAAATAACCCAGAAGAACTTCCCGAAGGAAGTTATTTAGCCGTCTCCGCAAGTCAGCTTCAAGGAGGAAGAGGACTTGCTGCTCCTGACTATGACCAATCTACCACTTTCTATATGTGGCTTAATAATGAAAAGCTCGTAAAAATAATTGGCAATTCAATCTTTGTTTATTATGTAGAATAAGCTATTTGTAATAAACTTGATTACCAAATCTCAGATCAACGTATTCTAGGTTTTCTCTCCTTTCAGGAGAGATTTCCTTTTCTAGAACTAAAGTAAGATTTAAAGCTTGCTGTTCTATGTCGCCATCTGAATTAAAATATATTTCCCACCCTTCATTGGTTTTAACATTAAACCTGTAATAATTAACAATATCAATAAAATCAATTCCAATCTTCGAACTACTAAGCTCTTCGCTGGCAATAAGGATTTTTCCCATTTTTTCTTCATCTATTAAGTTGAAACCAAAATCGATTTCTCTTTTTTGGTTTTTTTCTTTGATCACAAGCCAGTTATCTTTTCCAGAAATTTTTTCAAAAACTATTCCTTTTTCGTCTAGAAAAAAATAACTACCCTCTTGCTCAAAAACAGCTACTGGTTTTCTTTCTTTCACGAAAATAACAATAGAGTCTGGATAATTTTTACTAAGACTAACTTCTGCAATTTTAGGAAATTCATCTAATATTTTTTCTTCTGCTTTTCTAAGATTTACAAAGAAAATACTTTCCGATTGAAAAAATAAAATATCTTTATCAGTTTCTTTCTCTACTAATGAAATAATATCTTGTGCAGAAACTTCTTTATTATCGTTTACTCTAATTTCTTTTACTTTAAAGAAAGAGTGAAAACAGAAAAAATAAAACAAAAAAATAGAAATAATTATTCCTATAATAAGAAGCCAAAAATAAAAATTTTTAAAAATTGATTTTTTCTTCTTCGCTCTATGGAGTTTTCGAAACCTCTTTCCCATAAAACACTACAGTCCTCTTTTCATTTTCCTTATTTTTTCTATCCCCCAGTTTAGCCAATACCTAGAAGAAAGAACGAAATCTTGAGTTTCTACGTATTTTTTTCTTTTTCCTCCAAAACCTTTTTTAAACAAAGTTAATCCAGCCCAAGGATGCTTCTTAGAAGATCCTTCCGGTGCTACCCCCCAGAAGTTATAAGAATTACAACCTCTTTTCTTCGCCTCTAGTATTGCTTCCCATTGCAGAGAATAAGAAGTTGGAACTTTTGAGTGCTTCAAAGAAGATGCTCCATGATGATAGAAACCCGTCCCTTGCCAATAAACAACTATTGCTGAAGCCAAAACTTTTTCTTTGTACTTACTTAAAAATATAGAAATGTCATCATCAACGTTAAAAGCATCAAATTCTTTATTAAGGTAACCCAAAGAAAAAGGAACAAAATTATGACGATCTGCTACTTTTCCATATAAATCATTGAAAATTTCAATATCTTCTTTTTTATTACTTTTAACAACTTCTAATTCTTTATTTCTTCCTCCTTTTCTAATAAGATACCTGGTAGTTTTTCTCATCTGCCTTAAAATTTCTTTTTCTGATAAAGAGATATCTAATTCCCATGTTTCTTCAGGATGCATGTGAATAGGAGCTCTTCTAAATCCTGTTTCTTGAAAACATTTTTTATTTTCTTCATTTCTTTCCCAAACAGGAGAAATTCTAATAAAAACTGCTTTTTCTTTTTGAGCAATATCTTTTAACTTAGACAAGAAAGAAGAAACTATTTCTTTTCGTGATTCTTCTTTTCCTTCTTTAACTACTGGCCCATGAGGTAAGAAAAGAAAAGTTCCTCTTTTAGCTCCAATTCTAACTACCAACGAAGCAGCAATCAATTCATCGTTATTGTAAACACCAAAACGCCAAATTTTATTACCTAATTCTTTTTGAAATTCTCCCCAATGCCAAGATTGAAGAAAGGTCTTTTCCTTAACACCAAGAAGAAAATCTTCCCATTTTTGCTTATTGTCTATTTCTTTAATGTTCATTTTCTTTAAGAAAATCTATTATTTTATCAGCGTCTTTTTTTGAAATATTGATATGTGTCGGTAAGTTCAATATTTTTTCGGATATTTCCTCTGCCTTCTCACAGGTTCCTTTAAAATATTTCATTTTATTTAAAACTGTATCCGGAGGAACGATTGGGCTCTTCCTCCATCCATCATTTAAAAATATCCTTCTTTTTCTTGCTTCTTCAATTATTTTATCAGAATTGTTTACTAAAATCGAAAATCTCATGAAAATAGACCCTTTAACATCCTGTTTCGTTAAAGAAAATTTAAAATCTTTTAATTCTCTTTTGTAAAAAATAGCAATTCCTTTTCTGTGAGAATTAAATCTTTCCAACTTATTGAATTGACTTAATCCCAGAATAGAAAAAACATTAGGCATCTTTTTAGGAAAATATTTTGGCAAGCTTCCTTCTTTTTTTTCTTTTTTGTGAACAGCTTTAGATAAAACTTTAATTTTCTGCAATCCTCCTAACAAGATCCTGCCAAAGGAAGGAAATCTGTAAAAAGGAATAATTAAATATTTTATTAAGATTGGATGCAATAATTGTTGAAAAATCCAAAAATTTGAAGGATAATTTAGCTCTTTTCTGAATTGATTTATTCTCATAGCCAAGGTGTCATTATTCGTAACGGCTGCTCCTCCAAAAACCGAAGAAATAACCTTGTCTCTTCCAAGACTAAAGAAAGCTGCGTCACCGAAAGTCCCGCATAATTTTCCCTTATAACTAGCTCCGAGTGAATGAGCGCAGTCTTCTATTACAAACAAGCTTTCTTCTTCTGCGATCTCCATAATTTTATCCATTTGAGCTGGACAGCCAAAAGTATGTTGCACCATTACTGCTTTAGATCTCGGAGTAATCTTTTTTCTTAATTTTTCTGGATCAATATTTAAGCTATCATCTATGTCAACAAAGATTGGTTTAGCTCCTCTTTCTAAAATAGGAATTACCGCAGAGTTACAAGTGAACCCTTGTAATAAAACCTCGTCTCCTTTTTTAATCTCTAAAGCATAAAGTATTGCTAAGAAAGAAGAACGACCACTGTTAAAAAGAAGGGCGTGTTTGAGGTTTAAATATTCTCTAAATTTATTCTCTAATAAACTATTAGCTTTTCCTTTCTTCCATTTCAAAGGATTAAAAATCATTTTAAAAGCAAGAAAGGCGTCATCCTTTTCTGTATTTGGAGACAAAGAGGTTGAAATTACTTTTTTTATCTTTTTTTCTGATTTCATAAGACTAAAAAACTACTGTTGTCTATTTCCCTTATTTATGGTATAATTAGGTTATGGAGGTGGTACTTTAAAAATAAATAAAGAAAAGGTAAAGGATCTTCTTGAGTCAATAGGAGGATTGCTTATTGCAATACCAACTTTTTTACTTCTTTCTATGTTCAGACCAGAATTGGTACCAGAGATAATCAAGGGATTAATCGGTGGCTTTGCTACCGGCATTATAACACTTTTGACGCTTTTACAGGCAAAAGTTCCTACCGAGATAGCCTATTTAGGAAGCATAGCAAGCCTAGTGCTAATCTTTCTCTGGTATTATCTACCTGACCGAAAAAGGAATAAAGAAGAAAATTCATTGCCTACCCAAGAAAACCTAATACCTACAGAAGAACAAGGAGGTTGAATAAAAATACAACCTCTTTTTTTTATTTCACTTCTAAAGAGTTTAATATTTTTTTAGGAACTCTACTTTCTAAAAGAATTATATCTTCTTCTTCGGAAAAACCATCAATCTTTTCTAAAATAATCCCTGGATCACTGACCATCAAGATATTATCCTCTTTCATTTTAGCGCTAATAGCTCCTTCTTTAACGTCCTTAAAATACTCTTTCGTAGTAATTATGGCAAGATCGCAAGTCTCGCCTATTTTCTTTCCTATTTCTTTATGTATCCTTTCTGCTTCTTCTCCTAACTCAATTAAGCAAGGCATAACAATAACCTTTCTACCAGACCAGCTTTTAAGATATTCTAAGTGAGCCATAACTCCATTAAAGTTTGCGGAGTAAGTAGCGTCCAACAAGTTTAAATCTTTGCTTCTAACCAGTTTCATTGATCCTGGTATCGGCTTTATTTCTCTACAAGCTTCTGCTATTTCTTTTAAATTCATGCCAATCTTTTTGGCTGTCAAAATAGCCATTAAAACATCTTCAATCCAATACTCTCCTAATAAATTAATCTTAAAAGGAATAATTTCTTCGCCATCCTTAACAGAAAAGGACAAATATTCTTTACCAACCTGAAGATTTTCAATATAATTTTCTTTCTTGGCTAAAGCTTTTTCAATATTAGTTTTATTATAAAGCTCTACGCAATGCTTATTTTCCCCGTTAAAAACAGCGAAACCATCTTCTGGTAAAGATTCAATTAATTCATACTTTGCTTTTTTAATGTTCTCAAAAGAACCAAAAGTAGCTAAGTGTTGTTCGTTTAACCCTGTTAATATTCCTATTTCTGGCTGAGCTATTCCTGCTAAAAGCTTAATCCCTCCTTTATTGTAAGCTCCCATTTCACAAATAAATATCTCGTAATCTGAATTCAGCTCATTCAAAACACAACGGGAAACTCCAACCTCTGAATTCTGATGTTCGCTAGTTTTTAAAACTTTGAATTTACGAGAAAGAATCTGAAAGAGAAATTCTTTTGTTGAGGTTTTGCCATAACTTCCTGTAATACCAACTACTAATAAATCATCAAACTTTCTTCTTTTCTTAGTAGCTCTTCTAATAATCTGTTTGCGCCAAAGAATAGCAATTATCTCAAAAACAAAAACAACTAAAGAAAAAATTATTGGAGCTATGATATCTAAAATCAATAAAGAAAGATAAAAGAAAGGTCCTCCGAAATCAAACAACAAAAAGATAATAAATAGTTCTAAAAATAGACCAGAACCAAGGATCAGAATTGTTTTTTTAGTCAAAACAGGAATTCTGAGATTTCTTTTCAAAACATGCCTCAAAGTAGAAACAGTCTCTATAAAAAACAATAAAAATAAAAGGTAAAGAAAAAAATCAAAAAAGAAAAGAAGCCCGAAGACTAGAAAAATCTTAGCAAGAAATAAATAATTAATGATTATCTTCCTCCCTTTATAAGTATGAAAATGAGCTTTGAATCTTCCAAGATGATATTCTTTCAACTGCCAAAGCCAAGCCCAGAAGAATAATTTCTTACAAAAAACAATAATCCAAAAAATTAAAAACAAATATTTCATATCATTTAACAAAATTTAATATCTTTTCAGCTAAAAGTTCAGGATTTTCTAAATAAGGCATGTGACCTATACCTTTCAATTTAATCATATTTGAATCTTTTATCTTGTCATTCATTAAAAAAGCATTTGAAATAGGAGTAGACTTGTCTTTCTTTCCCCAAATAATCAAAGTCTTATTTCTAATACCAGGCAATAGTCCAGTAAGATCTTCTGAGACAATATTTTTAAATGTTTCTTTCATTGGCCCTTCCACTCCTAAATAGTCGGTCTTTCTAACAATTAATTTATAGAATAACTTTCTTAAAAAAGAAAATCCCGGCAAAAAGGATAGTTTTTTAAGAAAGGAAAACCTTGAAACAAACTTCTTCTTGTTTCTTATTCCGGCAGAAGAAACTAAAATTAATCCTTTTAATTTCTCTGAATTAGCTAGAGAAAACTTAATCGCAATTCTTCCTCCAAAAGAATGCCCTAGCAAAAAGAAGGGGCTCTTTAAAACACCTTCTTGTTCTTTCTTTTTTACATACTCTTCAACCCATTTAAGATAATCATCTAAATCCCAAGGTTTATCTATTTTTGTCTCTTCTTTAAACCCAGGAAGATCAGGAATAATTACCTTTATATTTTCTTTTTCAAGAATATCTTTAACTTTTCCCCATTTTTCTTTGGAACTTTTCCAACCATGAAGGATTAATATAGGTTGACTTTTATTCATACATGTGTTATATTAGAAATCAAATAGGAGGGATAAAAGTGTTAAAAAAGAAAATAGAAGAATTCGTTCTGGATATAAAACCAGAAATGGAGAAATGCCAAGCGGAAGAGTTTTCAAAAGAATTAGCTAAAGAAATTGTTATTGTGTCATCAATCCTTCTAGGATTTACAATTATAGGAGTTTTAGCTGGAGTATTAGTGGAAATAGTTCTGAATTCAAATAAAATTCCGTTCTATATTCTCGGATTACTCCCCTGGCTAACTGGCACCCTTGGAGGAATAGCAGTATATCACTGCTTTGGCCCGAAAACTAGAGCTCTTTTGAAAAAACACCTTGGCTCTTAAAAAGCATTAAGAAAAATTTCTTAATGCTATTTTTTTATCTCTTTAAAATTTAAATACTTATGTAAAACCTTTGGAATTTCAACACTTCCATCTTTTCTTTGATAATTCTCTATTATCGCTATAATAATCCTTCCAATCGCAAAAGCAGTTCCATTAAGGATGTGGACAAAATCAAGGCTAGCTTCCTTTGAAGAACGATAACGAATATTTAATCTCCTTGACTGAAAATCAGTATCATTAAATGTCGTATGAGTTTCTCGATATCTTTTTTCACTTGGCAACCATGCTTCTATATCATAAGCAGCTCCAGCAGGGAAACCAAGATCTCCAGTACAAATATTAATTACTCTATAAGGAATTTCTAATTTCTGCATTAACTCTTCTTGTAAAGAAAGTAAGAACTGATGCTCCTCTTTTGATTGTTCGGAACCAGTAAAGCTTACCATTTCAACTTTGTCGAATTGGTGCACCCTAAAAATACCCTTTGTATCTTTTCCATAAGAGCCCGCTTCCCTTCTAAAACAACTTGAATACCCTATATACCTCTGGGGTAATTCTTTTTCTTCGAAAACTTCATCAGCATGCATTGAAACTATCGACTGCTCAGCAGAACCTACTAAATATAATTGATCTTTTTCAAGAAAATATTTTTCTTGTTCGTCTCCTTCTGATAAATGACCAGTCCCCTTCATCATTTCTGATCTAATCATAACCGGAGGAATAATAGGAACAAATCCTTTTTCAGTTAAATAATCAAGGGTGAGATTTATTAAAGCAAATTGCAATAAGGCTACTTCTTTTTTTAAATAGCCAAATCTAGTACCAGAAACTTTGGCTGCTCTTTTAACATCTATCAAATCAAGTTCTTCGGCAATATCTAAATAACTTTTAGGCTCAAAACTAAATTTAGTTTTTTCGCCTACTTCTTTTACAACAACATTGTCGCTTTCATCCTTTCCCTCAGGAACTTGCTCTAAAGGTAGATTGGGAACTTTATTCATTAATTTCTGGAATTCTTTATCTAGTTCATCAAATTTAGATTGCACTTTTTCTTCTTTCTTAGTTACTTTCTGCATTGCAGAAATCATTTTTTTCTTTTCTTTTCCATCTTTTGCTTGAGCTATTTTTTTACCACCCTTATTCTTTTCTGCTCTAATTTCTTCCAAAGATTGCAAAACATCTCTCCTTTTCTCGTCCAATTTTAAAAGATAGTCAACATCAATGTTGACCCCCTTATCTTTACAGCCCTTTTTTACATCTTCTGGATTATTTCGAATAAAATCAATATCCAACATAATTATTTTTTAGGTTTCATTAGAGGAAAGAGAATAGCTTCTCTTAAACTATAGAAACCGGCTAATAAAGCAACTACTCTATCGATTCCCATTCCAAAACCAGCAGTAGGAGGCATTCCATGTTCTAATGCCTCTAAAAACTCCTTATCCATTCTCTGAGCCTCTTTAAACCCTTTCTTATACATCTCTTCCTGCTCTTTAAATCTTTCCCTTTGTTCTATTGGATCATTGAGCTCAGAAAAAGCATTAACTAATTCCCAATTAGCTACAATAAGCTGAAAGTTAGCTAATTTTTTAGGATTGTCTTTAAATTCTTTTGCTAAAGGAAAGAATCCAACAGGATGATGAATTAAGAAAGTAGGTTGCCAAATTTTAGGACGACAAGTTTTCTTGTAAATCTTGTCAGCTATTTCAGTTTTATCTTCTCCTTTTTCTAATTTAACTCCAAGCTTTTTAGCTTCCTTTCTAAGGGCAGTTATATGAATCTCATCAATATCTATTCCGGTTTCTTTTTTAAGAAGTTGAGAAAACTCAACTCTTTTCCAAGGAGTACTAAAATCAATTTCTTTTCCTTCGTATTCCACCTTTAAAGAACCATTGATCTTTTTGACTAAATGTTTAAACATTTCTTCAGTAAATTTCATTAGGTCCTTGTGATCAGCGTATGCCCAGTAAAATTCAAGCATAGTAAAGTCAGGATTATGGGAACGATCAACTCCTTCGTTACGAAAACATTTTCCGATTTCATAAACTTTTTCAAACCCGCCCACCATTAATCTCTTCAGATAAAGCTCCAAAGAAATTCTCAAATAAAGATCTAGATCCATAGCATTCAAATGAGTTTTGAATGGCTCTGCCTTTGCCCCACCATAATTTAAAGTAAGAATTGGAGTTTCTACTTCTAAAAACCCTTTTTTATCTAAAAAGCTTCTAATCTCTTTAATAATCTTGGACCTGGTTTCAAATTTACTCTTTACTTCTTCGTTAAAAATTAAATCAAGATATCTTTTTCTAAATCTCTCCTCAACATCTTTCAAACCATGCCATTTCTCTGGAAGAGGAAGCAATGACTTAGACAACATTTTGAACTTATCAACTTCTAATGTTTTTTCTTCTGTCCTTGTTTTAAATAAAACACCAGTGACTTCGATAAAGTCCCCCATGTCAAAACCATCTAAGAAGGATTGATAAAGTTTAGGTCCAAGCTTGTCTTTTTTGAAATAAGCTTGGATTTTTCCAGTTCCATCTCCAAAATGAATGAAAGTAGACCCTCCATGAGCTCTAATAGAATAAATCCTACCAACTAAAGTAATTCTTGTTTTCTTTTTGTGCAAACCGCCAAAATCATCTAAGGCCTCTTTAACAAAATGAGTCCTACTTGTTTTGGCAGGATAAGGATCTATTCCCTCTCTTTTCATCTTTTCCAGCTTCTCTTTCCTATTTTTTTTGATCTTAGACATACCCATATATATTTTACTATTTTACTTTATTTAAACCAGAAGGTCAAAAGAAACAGCCCCTTTAAGGGGCTGCCTCTGTTTTATAGTAAAAGGTAATATATTCTATCTAACT
The DNA here is from genome assembly GCA_964607015.1 of uncultured Candidatus Saccharibacteria bacterium. Lineage (GTDB taxonomy): Bacteria > Patescibacteriota > Minisyncoccia > Minisyncoccales > JAGGXC01 > CAYUNN01. The sequence goes on along the minus strand of CAZSHN010000014.1, from coordinate 1,486 downwards.
ATCTGCATTTAATTATCAACTTTACTCTTCCTTTATCTTTCTTTTTAAGTCTTGCAACATTTCTGCAGCAACATCCTTTCCTCCAAGTCCGAAAGCTAAACCACCAGCAATTACAAGGAAAGCAATAAAACCAGTGAATAAAGTCATGAACATGGTTCTAGCAATTCCTAACTGGATTAAAATAGCTAAAATGGCAAAAACCCAAATTGACCATCTAACAACCTTCTCTATGAAATGACTGTATTTTATCTTCATTCCTTCAGCGCCAGCTCTGATAACCTTTGGCAAGTATTCAGAAACAATAACAGCTACAACAAAAATAGCTGCAGCAACAATCAAGTTAGGTAGCCACATTACTATCTCTCCCATAAAAACAGCAAACTCTGTTAATCCTAAGATTTCAACAGCTGCTTTTAAGAAGACGATAAACAAGACCCACTTCACAATTGAACCAATGAATCCTGATGGATCTAATTTCCATTTTGCTTTTGATAGAGCTTCTTTCCAGGCACCCTTTTCAAACAATTTATCAAACTTGATCCTTTTCAATATTTCAGCAACAATTTTTCCAATTGCTACGGAAATAAACCAACCAATGATAATAACAATAATGGCACCAATTAACTCAGGAATAAACGTTAGAAAGCTTTGCCACATTTCTTGCAAGCTTTCAATTGTAATTGTAAACCAATTTTCAACCGCCATTTTTCAATTTTTTTTAATTAATTTAAAGATCGATCGACCTTTGATAGGCAGATAAAATCTGCTAATTAATTACTACATTTTAACAAAAAAAAGAGGAAAATGACTGTGGATAACTAAGCAAAAAAGAAAAAGGCTAAAATAGCCTTTTAAAAGTGTGGACCGAAGGAGCCTCGAACTCCTAACCTCCGGTATGCAAAACCGGTGCTCTGCCAAATTGAGCTATCGGCCCAATCCAAGTGGGCGTGGAAGGAATCGAACCTTCGACCTCTTCTTTATCAGAGAAGCGCTCTAACCACTGAGCCACACGCCCATTCAACGCTATACCCCTATTTTAATAAAAAAATAAAAACCGTCAAAGGTTTTTAGGTAAGACGGAGAAAGATTAGCATATTTGAGTTGCTTTGGCAGTCGATCTTTGAGGTGTTCGACTAATACCTTACAATTAAAGTTCGAATTCGCAACTTTAATTGCAGTCAACACTTGTAAAACTAAATTGGTCCATCCTCAGGTTCTCCTAAGGATACCTTGTTACGACTTCGTCCTAATTACTAACCCTACCTTCGGCCCATTCAAGATGGGACTTCGGGTATTGCTAGCTCTTCTGACGTGACGGGCGGTGAGTACAAGACCCAGGAACACATTCACCGCCACATGGCTGATTGGCAGTTACTAGCGATTCCAGCTTCATGAGGTCGGGTTGCAGACCTCAATCCGGACTAAGACTGATTTTAAGGGATTAGCTCCGCCTTAACGGCTTAGCAACCCATTGTATCAGCCATTG
>CAZSHN010000013.1:0-18822 GCA_964607015.1 uncultured Candidatus Saccharibacteria bacterium | reverse complement strand
TTTTGACTTATGCCGATTGGTTTATATTTGATCCAGGAGAGCCTTCTCTTAATTTTCTAGTATTATTCTTGTAGGCCCAAAGTTGTTTTTTTGAATATTTAAATCGTTGACAGGTGGTGGATGTTTTTTCTCTTCCTCGGTTAGTTTTTTGTAAAGATATTTTAAGGCTCTTGAAAAGGCGAAAATTATTAATACCTCTTTGGTGATGTTGATGGTAGCAGGAGGAGTAGTGTACAATCCGTTTGTGTAGTATTCTGAAAGACACATTGCTGTTGTTAATAATAACCAAGCAACAACAAAGAATTCACCGCTTCTTGATTTCCACTTTACTTTTAAAATCCAACGATCGCTTGCTTTGAAAGTTACGTATACAGCGAGTAGCCATTGATAGACATGGATTATTTCGTCTGGGGTACGGAAATCTTTTGTCAGATAATCCGTAATGATCATGGCGATAAGAATCAGGGTATAGAGATAGGTAAAAACGAACACTATCAGAGAAGGCTCTTCTATCCAGTTTTTCTTTATATACACTAGTTTCTCCTTGACTTCAAACACCTCCTGGAGACTGGAGATTTTAAGGAACTAGCCTCCATATTTAGTTTGCTACGGAAAATAACTTATGTCAAATAAGATAAAAAAATTAAGGAAAAAATATCCTAAGTTTATTTACGAAAGTTACTCTTATAAATTAACAAGAGGTAGTCTTGTTATTTCTTTTAAATTTTTAATTGAGCCTGATATTAAATTCAATCCAAAGGTAACTATTAAGAGAGTGGATAAAAAAAGAATGGATGATATTGATGAAAAAGAATTGGATAATTTAGTTTTTCATCTTGGTTTAATAGAGATGATAAGTTATTGGAAGGCAACCTGTTCACCAGTAATTGAAGTAAAAGCAGGGAATCTTAACAAAGATCAAATTAAGTGGTGGATCGATTTAATCCATAATGGGCTGGGTCAGTTCTTTTATGAGAATAAGATTGATTGGAGAGGAAAAGATTTTCTTAAGATTGAAGCAGAGAAACTTAGTATTAAAGACTTGAATAAACATTCAAAGAGATTAAGAAATCGATTTATTATTCCTATTGGCGGAGGAAAAGATTCAATTGTAACACTGGAATTACTTAAAAATACAAAAAAAGATATTAAATGTTTCTCTTTAAATCCGACCAGCTCAGCTAAAAAAGTAATGAAGATTGGAGGATGCGAAAATCCTTTAATAGTTGAAAGGAAAATTGATAAGAAATTGCTTCAATTAAATAATAAAGGATTTTTAAATGGACATACTCCTTTTTCTGCTTACCTTGCTTTCTTAACAGCTGTTTTAGCAGTTATCTTTGATTATAAATATGTTGCTGTCTCTAATGAGGAAAGCTCTAATGAAGGAAATGTAAAGTATCTAGGAAAAGAGATAAATCATCAATATTCTAAAAGTTATCGGTTTGAGAAAAGATTTAGAAAGTATTCTAAAAGATACTTAGCAGACCAGTTAGATTATTTTAGTTTTTTAAGGCCGTTGAATGAAATTCAGATTGTTAAGCTTTTTTCAAAATTTCCTCAGTATTTTTCTGATTTTGTAAGCTGTAATGAGGCTTTTAAAACAAAATCTGGAAAGAAGAAAAAAACTGGTCATTGGTGTAATAAGTGTTCCAAGTGTCTTTTTGTCTATGCCTGTCTTTATCCTTTCTTAAATGATAATCAATTAGATGATATTTTTGGCAAGAACTTGTTTAAAGATAAGAAGTTAATTCCTTTGATGGAACAACTTGTAGGAGAAAAGGATTTCAAACCCTTTGAATGTGTTGGCACTACCGAAGACAGTCTTGTTGCTTTTTATTTGAGCTGGGAAAAGGCAAGAATGAAAGAAGAAATTCCTGTTTTGTTAAAATATTTTGAGAGAAAGATACTGCCAAAAAATAAAAAAGTTGAAAAATTTGCTGAAAAGTATTAATTCATATATTATAATCTAAATGGAAATAGAGAAATTATTAAAAAAAGGAAGAGAAATTTGGGGAGAGGAAAAATTAACTCTTTCTCAAATTATTATTAGAATGGGTAAAGTCTATGGAGATATTTGTCGCTGGGAAAGAAATGCAGAAAAGGATAAAGAAATTCATAATGACCAAGAATTAAAAAAGGAATTAGGAAATATTATTTTCTCTACTATCCTTTGGTGTGATGATTTAGGATATGATCCAGAAGATTGTATTAAAGAAGCTATTAATTGTCAGGAAAAATTTAAAAAGTAAAGGTCTTATTATTCTAATTAGTAAAACTATTAATTGATTATGGGAACAAAAAAGAAGCAGAAGAAAAGAAAAATGAGAAAGCACAAGCTTAAGACTCAAAGAAAAAAAAGAAGACATAAGAGTAAAAAATAAATCTATGACAAAAGAAAGTAAAAAACTTTATCGTTCTCGGGACGATAAAGTAATTGCTGGAGTATGTGGAGGCTTAGGAGAATATTTCAATATAGATCCTATTTTAATAAGGATTGGGTTTATTCTCCTTTTTCTTAGTGCAGGAATTGGACTTTTGCTCTATATTCTTTTAGCAATTATTTTACCCAAAGAACCAATAGACTCTGAAAGGGTTGAAGAGCCAAAAGAAAAAGAAATCGGCAAGCTAGAATATTGCCCTTTAGACAAAAGAACTATTTTTGGTTTGTTCATTACCTTTATTGGTTTTTTGCTTCTCTTAGAGGAATTTTTTCCTGGAGAATGGATTAACTGGAGTATTCTTTGGGCAATAGCTTTAATATTTCTTGGCTTCATAATTGCCTTTAGAAAAGAAAAGAGCAGTTGTTTATGAGTAAAATAGAAGAAATATTTTTTATCACAAGTAATCCCGGCAAAGCTAAATATTTGAGGGATTTCTTTGATTTTCCTGTTAAACATCTGAGTCTTGATATTCCAGAGATTCAATCTCTTGATCTGAGTGAGATAGTGGCTGAAAAGGCGAGAAAGGCCTATAGAGAGGTTGAAAAGCCGGTTCTGGTGGAAGATATATCTCTGAGCTTCAATGCTTTAAAAGAGCTTCCAGGCCCTTTTATTAAATGGTTTCTAAAATCCCTGGGAAATGAAGGTTTGTGCCAGTTAATTAATTCTTATCAAGATAGAACTGCTGTTGCTGAAGTTCAATTTGCGCTTTGTATAAACAATGAAGTAAAAACATTTAAAGGAAATTGCAAAGGAACCATTTCTTCTGAGCCGAAAGGAGAAAATGGTTTTGGCTGGGATCCTATTTTTATCCCTGAGGGTTGTAACAAAACCTTTGCTGAAATGACTCCTCAAGAAAAACACGAAACTTCAATGAGAAAAATTGCTTTAATAAAAGTTAAAGATTATCTTTATAATTTGAATCAATCATGACTGAGTCAATTGTTTTAGGTATTATTCAAGGAGTAGCAGAATGGCTTCCTATTAGTTCAGAAGGAGCTATTATTCTTGCCAAGGTTAGTTTTTTTAACGGAGATTTGGCAGCAGGTGAATTAATAAGATATGCTTTGTTTTTACACCTCGGAACTTTCTTCGCTGCTTTGCTTTATCTTAGAAAAGAGGTGGTCTATCTTTTAAAAAACTTTTTTAATTACAAAAAAGCAGAGAAGGAAGGAAAGATATTAGTTCAGTTTTATATCATAGCTTCTATCGTTAGTGGGATAGTGGGAATTATTATTCTTAAGATGATAGATTGGTTTGGAAAAGACTTATCGCTAGAAGGAAAAGGAATAACTCTTTTCGTCGGAATCTTATTATTGCTCACTGCTTTCTTTCAATTCAAGAAAAAAAATGATGGAAGCAAGGAAATAATTGACCTTAGTAAAAAAGACGGTCTTATTCTTGGTATCGCTCAGGGAGCTTCAATTCTTCCTGGGCTCTCTCGTTCAGGTTTAACAGTAGCTACTTTTCTTTTGAGGAAATTCAAAGAAACTCATGCTTTGCGATTGAGCTTTTTAATGAGTTTACCGGTAATACTTGCTGGTAATATTTTTGTTAATTTAGACAAATTAACTTTTTCAGATCAAAATTTAATTGGATTATTTTTCTCTTTTATCTTTGGATTTTTAACCATTCACTTTCTCTTAAAAACAGCTAAGAAATTAAACTTTGGTTGGTTTGTTTTTCTTTTTGCATTGATAACAATTTTTTCAATTTTTATTTAATTCTTTAATTTATTTTTCTTTGTGCTAATATAGATTAATAAATCCTTGACTAATTATTATTTAAAAATAAAATAATTAAATGGATTTGATAAAAGAGAAACAAACCAAAGAAATAGAAGAAAAACTAGAAAAAGCAGGAGAAGAATGGAATAAGGTTCAGAGAGAATGGCAAAAGTTTAAAAAAGACTGGTGGAGAGTATTTTCAATTATTACTTCGGTAATGTTCTTTATATCAGTAGTTAGAAATGGTTTTAGGTTAGAATTATATTTATGGCTTTTTCTAATGGTTGCCTTTACGGTTATTTCTCTTTATCAATACAAACAGAAAAAAGAAGAATTAGGTTATCTTAAAAAATTCGGGTTTTTAAAAAAAGAAAAAGAAAATGAACAATGAAATAATTAAAAAATTCTCAAAAAATAGATTTTTATTGGTTGTAATTTTATTGATTGTTTTCTCCCTAGGTGGAAGTCTTGTTCTTAGTGTGATAGCAGGAGAAAATAATAACAATTTAGCAAGCAACAATAGCCAAGAAGAAGAGCAAGAAGAAGAGAAAAATCCATATGATAGTTTTGCTCTCCAAACAATGAAAAATCAACTATTGAAAAATGGATTTGATGATTTTACTCTTTCAATAGAAGAGCAAGAAGAAGGAAGAACACTGGCGCTCAAATACGAAACAAAGTCAGAAGAAGGAAGTTTTGAGAAAGAAATGGCGCTTATTGCCGGAACTTTTATTGGTATTAAGAATTATAATGAATGGGATGTGGGTAGGTTTGAGGCAACAATTAAAGATAACGAAGAAGATATTAAGGGTACCTGGCATATCGCAGAAAAATGGGTAGAAGATTATAGTAATGGGGAAATATCAGACGAAGATTTTGTTTCTAAAATTATTGATTCTTATCAGTCAATATAATTTTTAAATCCTTAGCTATTTTCTTTAATTAACCGAGTTTTCCTCGGTTTTTCATCTTTATTGTTGCCTTATTTTGTGCTATTTTTAATTAATATGAAATTAGAAAACCTAGGCAAAACAAGAATATTGATTTTGGGCTTTGGAAGAGAAGGAATAGATAGTTTTATTTTTTTCAGAAAGCTTTTTCCTAAGAAAATACTTGAGATTGCAGACGAGAGACCTTTTGAAAAATTGAGTGATGAAGCCAAGAGGGTCTTGGAGTCAGATGAAAGAAAGGAGCTTTATCTCGGGGAAGGATATCTTGATGATTTAAAAAAATATGACGTTATTCTAAAGTCTCCTGGAGTCCCTTTTTATTTAGACGAACTGGAAGAAGCAAGAAATGAAGGGGTAGAAGTTACTTCTCAGACCGAGATATTTTTAAATAATTGTCCTGGCCTAATAATTGGAATTACAGGAACAAAAGGAAAAAGTACTACTTCTTCCTTGATTAATGTTATCTTAAGAAGATCTAGATTGAAAACTCATTTAGTAGGTAATATTGGAAAACCCGTGCTTTCTGCTCTGTCTCAAGCAACTGGAGATGATATTTATGTTTACGAGATGTCTAGTCATCAGTTGGCAACATTAAAAGAAAGTCCTTCGATTGCTGTTTTTTTGAATATTTACTCAGAACATCTGGACTATTATGTTAGTTTCGAACAATATGTTCAGGCAAAAGAAAAAATTACTAAATTTCAGAAAGAAGCTGATTATTTAATCTATAATGGGAAAGATGTTTTAGTAAAAGAAATTGCTCTTGCTTCAAAAGCAGAAAAAATTGATTTTAGCTCTATTAATCTTGAAGAGATAATTAGCTCTGAAGAAATTCCTTTGAAGGGAGATTTTAACAGAGAGAACATTAAAGCAGCAGTGGCAGTTGCTAGAATTTTTAAAATCCCTGACGAAAAGATAAGAGAAGCTATCAGTAAATTTAGACCGCTTCCTCATAGATTAGAATTTGTTGGAGAATTTAAAGGAATTAAATTTTATAATGATGCTTTATCAACTATCCCAGAAGCAACAATTGCCGCCATTGAAACTCTGGGGAACGACGTAGAAACTATAATGCTTGGAGGGCATGAAAGAGAACAAAGGTTTGACGAGTTAGCAGAAGTTGTTTTAAAAAGCGGGATTCATAATGTTATTCTTTTTCCCACAACTGGAGAAAGAATATGGAAAATGATAGAGTTAGCTGCTCAAAGAGAAGAAATTGAAAAACTTCCTGAAAGTTTTTCGGTTGATAACATGAAGGACGCAGTAAAAATATCTTACGAAAAAACTGGTGAAGGAAAAATATGCCTCCTTTCTACTGCTTCTCCTAGTTTTAGTATTTTTAAAGATTACAAGGAAAAAGGAGATTTGTTTAAAAAATACGTAAAAGAATTTTCCAATGAATGAAAAGCCCGACTATACTTTAATAGGAACTGTTTCCCTTCTATCAATCATTGGAATATTAGTTTTAGCTAGTGTTTCTTTTATTCCCGCCCAAGAAGAAAGTGGCAATGTTTTTTATTTTTTAAACCACCAAATATTATTTGGTTTTTTACCAGGAATTATTGCTGCTATTTTCTTTTTTAAGATAAAGCCATCATTACTCAGGAAGATGGTTATGCCTTTACTTGTATTGAATCTGATATTTTTAACGATGGTTTTCTTTCCCAAAATAGGATCTAGAGACTGGGGAGCAGCAAGATGGGTTTCTTTTGGATTCTTTTCATTTCAACCATCAGAATTTTTAAAGGTAACTTTCATCCTCTACCTGGCAAGTTGGCTTGAGAAGAGAAATAATATACTTAAAAGTAAACCTCTCAAAGGAAAAAAATTGAAAAAGTCATCTTTCAAGAAAAAGATAGAAGGATTCATAAAATCTAACAAAGAATCAAAACAAACATTTCTTGCCTTTATTTTGATTATTGCTTTTATAGGGGTTTTTCTTATTCTTCAGCCCGATGTTAGTACTTTTGGTATTATTTCTTTGACTGCTTTGTTGATGTATTTTTTAGCCGGTGCGCCAGTATGGCATGTTTTAGTTTGTCTTTTTACTGGTATTTCAGGGCTTTTATGTTTAATTAAAATTGCACCTTATAGAATGAATAGGTTTTTGATATTTATAAATCCAGATCTTTATCCGATGGGAATTGGTTATCATTTAAGACAGTCTTTGATTGCAGTAGGTTCTGGTGGTGTTAAAGGGCTTGGGCTTGGATTGAGCAGGCAAAGGTTTGGCTTTTTGCCAGAAACAATGTCTGATTCTGTTTTTGCAATATTTGCAGAAGAAGCTGGTTTCATCGGAAGTTTTGTTTTGATCACTCTTTTTATTATCTTTTTAATAAAAGGTTTTGAAGTAGCAAGAAACTGTAATGATAAATTTTTACAGTATACTGCTTTTGGAATTGTTTCCTGGATAACCATTCAAGCTTTTATCAATATTGGTGCAATGATTAGCCTAGTTCCTTTAACTGGAATTCCGTTACCGTTCATTAGTTATGGAGGATCGGCTATTATATCTGAATTTATTGGCTTGGGAATTTTGTTAAATATCTCAAAACGTTCTAAAATATAATAATAGGTATTTATCTTAAATAAATAATAAAAGAGCATGAAGATTATTTTTACTGGCGGGGGAAGCGGAGGACACGTTTTTCCAATTATTGCCATCGCTAGAGAATTAAAAAAACTTTATCAGGGCAACAGAAAGCTTGAAATTTTTTACATTGGTCCTAAGGATAATTTAACAGCAAGCTTACTTCATCAAGAAGGAATAGAGTCAAAAACTATTCTTGCTGGAAAGATAAGAAGGTACTTTGGGATAAAAGCTTTGTTTTTAAATATTATTGATGTTTTCAAAATAATCATTGGAACTATTCAAGCTTTTTATTACTTATTCTTCCTTGCGCCTGATTTGATTTTTAGTAAAGGTGGTTATGGTTCTTTCCCTTCTGTTCTTTCAGCCAGAATTTTAAGAATACCTATCTTTTTGCATGAATCAGATAAAAGCCCTGGTCTTGCTAATAGAATGTTGGGAAGATTTTCAAAAGAGATATTTATTTCTTTTCCTAGAACTGATTATGTTGTTGAATCTAAAATGTTTTTAATAGGAAATCCCATAAGAAGAGAATTGCTAGAAGGATCAAAAGAGGACGCTAAAGATTTATTTAACCTTAAAATGGAGAAACCAGTTATTCTTGTTCTTGGCGGATCTCAAGGAGCTCAAAGAGTAAATGAATTGATTTTAAATATCCTTCCCAGGATGCTTGAAGAATTTGAAGTTATACATCAAGTAGGATTAAAAAACTTTGACCAGGTAAAAGTAGAAGCTGAAGTAATGATAGGCGATGATTTAAAAGGGCTTTATCATCCAGTTCCTTTCTTGAAAGAGATAGAATTAAAGCATGTTTACAAAGCTTGTGATTTTGTGGTATCAAGAGCAGGATCAGGAAGTATTTTTGAGATAGCTGCGGCAGGAAAGCCATCAATGTTGATTCCTTTACCTGAATCAGCTCAAAATCATCAAGTTAAGAATGCTTATGCTTATGCAGAGAAAGGAGCAGCAATAGTGGTTGAAGAATCTAACTTAACTCCTCACTTTTTCTTGGCGAGACTAAGATATCTTTTTTCAAGGCCAGAAGATTTAGATATTATGAGGAGACATGCTCGTCTTTTTGCTAAGCCTAAAGCGGGGAGAGTTATCGCTGGTTATATCGTAGAATATCTTTCTCAATAAAATGAATAGCGAAAAAACAAAAAACAAAAATGAACAAGTAAGAGTGAGGTTGGCTCCTTCGCCAACAGGATTTTTACATATTGGAACAGCAAGAGTTGCTCTTTTTAATTTTTTGTTTGCCAGGAAAAATAAAGGAGCTTTTGTTTTAAGAATAGAAGACACTGACCAAGAAAGGTCAAAACCTCATTTTGAAAAAGATATTTTAGAAGGATTAAAATGGTTAAACATAGAATGGGACGAAGGCCCTAGCTTAGAAAAAGATCAGGAATATAAAGGAAATCATGGTCCTTATCGCCAAAGTGAAAGAAAAAGTATTTACGAGAAGTATATTAAAAAATTATTAGAAGAAGATAAGGCTTATTATTGTTTTTGTTCAAAAGAAGAGCTGGAGAAACACAGAGAGTATATGATGTCTATTGGTAGAGCTCCTTGTTATTCAGGAAAATGTAGAGAGCTTTCTCAAGAAGAAATAGATAAAAATTTAGCTGAAGGAAAACCATACGTAATCAGATTTAAAACGCCTTCGAAAAAGGTGGTTTTTAAAGATTTAATTAGGAATAAAGTAGAATTTGATAGTAATGGTTTTGGTGATTTTTCTATTGCTAAAGAAAAAGATGATCCTTTGTACAATCTAGCAGTTGTTGTTGATGACTTTGAAATGAAGATCAGCCATGTAATAAGAGGAGAAGATCATATTTCAAACACACCAAAACAAATATTGTTACAACAAGCATTAGATCTTCCTTCGGTTCATTACGCTCATCTACCTTTGATCCTTGGACCAGATAAAAGTAAATTAAGTAAGAGACATGGAGCAGTTTCAGTAAACGAGTATAAAAAAGAAGGCTATTTGTCCGAAGCTTTAGTTAATATTATGGCTTTCTTGGGCTGGAATCCGGGAACCGACAGAGAAATATTTTCTCTTCCTTCTTTGGTAAAAGAGTTTTCTCTTGAGAGGTGTCAAAAAGGAGGAGCAATTTTAAACCAAAAAAGACTTGATTGGATTAATGGTTTCTATATCAGAAAAAGTTCTCTTGAGAGAATAACTAATCTTGCTATTCCTTATCTAATTGAAGAAGGGCTAATTAAAGAAATAGAAAACAATTACGGGAATTTGAATCTTCCTGAAAAATCAGACTCACCAAAGGAGCTTAAGTTATTTAAAGAGAAAAAGAAGAAATTTAAAATCATTGAAACAAAAGAAGTAATTGATGCTAATTGGATTGAAAAAACAGTAGCTCTTTACCAGGAAAGACTTAAGAAAATATCAGAAGTTATAGAATTGGTAGATTTTTTCTTTAAAGAAGAGCTGGATTATTCACCAGAGCTTTTAGTTTGGAAGAAATCTTCTCGAGAAGAAACAAAAGAAGCTATTGAGATTTTAGAAAGAACTATAGAGGAGATTGATAATGACAATTTTAATAAGGGAAATATCCAAGAAAGGGTTATGCTTGAGGCAGAGAAAATAGGTGATCGAGGGACTATTCTTTGGCCTTTCAGAGTTGCTTTAAGCGGAAAGAAAGCATCAGCAGGCCCTTTTGAAATCGCTGAAGTTTTAGGGAAAGAAAAATCATTAAAAAGATTAAAAAAAGCTAAAGAAATAATTTAATATGAAAAATATAGCTAAAATAACAATATCTTTGTCTTTAGTTTGTTTAATTTTTTCGGGTACTTGTTTTGCCCAGGAAGCTTCAAATGAACCTCCAATAGAAGCACCAGAAACAATAGAAGAAGGAAAAAATATGGTTAAAAAGGGGGGAGAAAAAATTATTGAAATAATGCCTGGTGTTATTAAAAAGATATGGAGAGAAGAGGTTATTCCTATTTGGAGTAAAATGTGGCAATGGACTAAGAGTATATGGAAAAGTTATGCAGTCAAAACTTTTGATTTTCTCTGGTATGACAATTTAAAACCCGCTATTAAAAATACTATTCAATTTATTAAAGACGAGGTAAGAGATTTTATTGGGCATGAAGTAGCTACTAAAAAACCAATAATTGAAGAAGAGTTTGAAAAAGAAAAAGAAGAAATAAAAAAAGAAATTCCTCAAAGCACTCAGTCTCTTTGGGAAAGATTTAAGAACTTATTTAAATAACCTGTTGACAATAAATTAATAATCATTAAACTAACTATTACTGGGAAGAGTGATCGTTGGATGCGTTCTGCCAAGAGGCCAGTTTAGTCGTCATACTTTTCCTGTCTTTAGGCAGTTCGTTGTTTTTTTAAAAACACCATCCCATCCCATCCTTATCCGACCAACTCTTCCCAGCCCATCTCTCCGTTCTTTTAAAATTAAATTAAACCAATAAAGCTTAGATAATTATTTTTCTAAGCTTTTTCTTTTATTTTTATTATTTTACAATTACTTGAAATTATGTTATTTAGTTATAGAATAAATGGAAAGAGGTGATTAATAATAGCAATTCCTTGTTTTTTACCTTCTGAAAAGATAGCATCAGAAATCCGAAGGGCAAAAAGCGACAAAGAGGCAGGAGAAATCCTTGATAGCTATTTGGAACTTAGCGAAGAAGTAAAGAACGGTTTTCCTTCTAGTAGAAGGATTAAAAACTTAGTAGAAGATATAGAGAAGAAGCAAGAGCCAAACGGGACCAAAAAAGAACTTTCACAAATAAGAAGATATTTCTTCGCATAAAAGGAAGTAAAAACTTCCTTTTTTTATTAATGATAAGCATTAAAGATGTTATAATATATTATTCTAATCATTAAATTAAAATGCTAAAAAGAGTCACTGTTTTAACAATAATCTTATCTCTTGTTTTTCTTTCTGTACTAGGAGTTATTTATTTCTTTGTAATTAATAATTTTGATACCGAACAGAAGACGGGAGAAATTATTGTTTTTTTAAAAGAGATAGAAGAAGAAGTGGGTATTAATTTTTCAGAGCCAGAAGATATATTCTTCAACTGGGGAATCAACGAAGAAAAAGAAATGATTTATGTGAGAGGTAAAAAAATGAGCGCAAACAATGTAGTTAAAGAGGATAGAGAAAAAATGATAAGCTTACTGCAAGACAAAGAATTTAAAAAAAGTAATATCAATTTAATCGAAAGTGAGGAAATGAAAGTAATAGGTTATAGGAAAAATAATATTGCTTGTGTTTTAGAGTCAAATTACAAAGAGAATGTTATAGAAAATATTAGTCTCTTGTGCGGAGAAATAGAAGATGTAAATTGACTTTGCTAAACCTCTGTCTTATAATCCTTAAAAGAGTTCTTTGAGATGTTAAAAATGAAAGGGAAAAAATATGTAATATACTGGATAATCATAGGATTGGCCCTCCTTCTTCCTTTTGCGGAGATCAAAATCTATCCTTCTGTTATTCCTTGTCTGCAGTTTTTATTGATTGTTCTAGCTGTAATGTCGATTATTAGACAATTTCAAGGAACGCCCACTGAAATCATTGACGAAGATAAGGTTTACGAAGTATTGAAAATAATTAAAGGAAGTGAGAAGAAAGATTACTTGCTTTTAAAAGAATATAATTCCGACAGAGAAGAGCCAATTTATTTCGAAACAAATAAGGCCAGACTACCTGATGACCTAGAAGAGGGAGCCTCTATAACTCTAAAAGAGAATAATTTTATAATGGCATAAAAATATGCCATTTTTTTTATTTGTATAATTAAAATATGGTAGAATTTACTTATATGGATATTAAACAAATAAAAGTAGGCTCTCTTGGAACGAACTGTTATCTCTTAATTTCTGGAAAAGAAGCTGTAATAGTTGATCCTGGTGGTGAACCAGATAAAATTTTAAAAGAATTAGCTGGAATGAAAGATAAAAAAGTAAAATATATTATTAATACCCACTATCACGATGATCATACTTCTGCCAATGAAAAGATTAGAGAAGAAACTGGGGCTGAAATTTTAATTCATAGACTAGAAGATGAATTTATAAATTTTGAAGTAGACCGGTTTTTGAAAGAAGGAGATAAGGTAACGATAGGAGAGGAGAAAATAGAAGTAATAAATACTCCTGGTCATACAAAGGGAGGTATTTGCCTGATTGGCAATAATTTTATTTTGACTGGAGATACCTTGTTTTATCAAGGATATGGTCGAACCGACTTAGAAGGAGGATCGATACAAGAAATGAAAAAGTCATTAGAAAGATTATCCCGAATAATAAAACCAGGAATGAAGATTTTTCCTGGTCACGGCGAATCTTTTATACGTGAACAATCTTAGCTCTAAAAAAACTCTATAGTATAATAAAAAAAATGAACAAGAAGTTAAAAATTATATTAATATTGTCCTTTTCTTTTTTATTTCTTTTTTCTTTTTCAGATCATACCTTGGGAAGAAAGAATGTTAATTATTGGTATATTAAAGATTTTCAAACAACCTTAACTTTAAATAAAGACTCTACTTTATTAGTTGAAGAAAAAATAACCGCTGACTGTGGTAACGCTATAGGGAAACATGGCATTTTTAGAATAATACCAACTAGAAATAAAAGAGATGAAAAAGAAATTATTACCCCTATAGAACTAATAAGCATAACTGATTTTAGGGGTAACCCACTTGAATATTCTACTATTAATGATTATGGAAATGGAACTGTTACTTGGAAGATTGGAGATCCTGATAAAACAGTACAAGGGGTGAATGATTATAAGATAGTTTATGAAGTTAAAAATGTTATTAGACCTAACGAAAGCAATGATTTGTTTCATTGGAATATTCTTGGAAGTTTCTGGGAGCTAGAAATAGACAATTTTGACGCAGAAATAATTCTTCCTACTGGAATTGCCAAAGAAGATGTAGGCATTGATTATTTTAGCGGTTTTCTTGGGTCTAGAGATAATTATTTAGCGAGCTATAGATGGGAAGATGATAATAGGATTGCTTTTTATTCCCATAGAACAATTCAGGAAAAAGAAGGGTTAACTGTAAAGATAGAGTTTCCTAAAAATACATTTGAACCCTATAATTTAAGTTTCTGGGAAGAGACAAGAAAAGATAATCTTTGGTTTGTGATTCCTATTTTTGCCTTTCTGTTTTTATTGATTATTTGGAATAAATATGGAAGAGATCCCAGGGCTAAAAAAGCTTTAACTCCTTTTTATGAAGCACCAGAAAATCTTAGCCCAATAGAAATGGGGATGCTTATGACGAATGGCTATTTTAATAAGAAATTAATACCAGCAACTGTAGTTAATTTTGCAGTAAAAAGAATAATTTCTATTGAAAAAATAGAAGAGTCAAGCATTTTAAAAAAAGATGATTTTCTTTTAAGAAAAGAGGAGAGTGGAAGATTGGAAGAGGTTAGCCTTATTGAAAAACTTGTTTTTAAAAGAATTTTTAACGATAAAGATCAAGTAAAAATTTCTTCTTTAAAAAGAAAATTTCCTTCATATATTAAGGAAATAGATCGTAAAACAGAAGAAGTATTGATTTCTAAAGGATTGTTTTCGCCAAGGAGTTTTCGTGTTCAGGGTTTGATAGGTATATTTATTTTCATATTAACGTTCTTAATTGTTATCTTTGGTTCAGCTGCCTCTTTATTTCCTATAAAATCTCCTCGTGGCATTATTAGTATTTTTGCTGCTTATACTATTTCTATTATTTTCTTAATTTTTATGCCAAAAAAAACAATCAAAGGAGCTGATTTACTATGGAAAATTAAAGGTTACGAATTCTATATGAAGATAGCTGAAAAGTACAGACAAAAATTTTACGAGAAAGAAAATATATTTGAAAAGCATCTTCCCTATGCAATAGTTTTTGGTATAACAGATTTATGGGTAAAAAAAATGAAAAAAATATATGGGGAGGACTATTTTAAAGAATACCATCCTGCTTGGCTCAGAGGAGCTGATGTTTCTCAGTTTAATATTGATTCTTTTGTCTCTGAATTAAATAGTTTATCTAAAAATATTTCTCGTAGCACCGGAACTAGCGACGGAACCGGAGGAGGATCCGGCGGAGGCGGAGGCGGAGGCTGGTAAAATTATATTATATGAAAATAGCAATAATATCAGATACTCACGACAATTTTCCCAATTTTAAAAAAGCAATAGATTGGATTGAAAAGAATGATATCAAGACAATTATTCATTGTGGGGATATTTGCACCTTATCTTTTCTAAAAGATTCAATTGAGGACTTCTCTGGGAAAATTTATCTTTGCTTGGGAAACGTAGACATAGATCATTTTCAAGTGAGAGAAAAAGAGAAATTATTCAATAAAGCAGTTTTCTTTAATGAAAAAGGGGAGATTAAAAAAGAAAAAAAGAAAATAGCTTTTACTCATTTCCCTAAAATAGCCAAAGAGTTAGCTTTAACTGGGAATTATGATATAGTTTTCCATGGCCACACTCATAAACCTTGGATAGAGAAAGTTAACAACGTAAAAGTAGTAAACCCGGGAAATTTAGCTGGATTGATGTATAAGGCTACTTTTGCGGTTTACAATACTAAAAATAATAGTTTAGAGTTGAAAATATTGGAGAAAATTTAAAAAGAAAAATGGTGTATTAAATAATACACCATATGTAAAAAATAATTTTAAAAAGAACTATAAACGAAGAGAGAAGGTTAGGAAAAGATTGTGGAAGGAAAGAGATAAATAGGATGGGATGCACTTATTTTTAAAAGTCTCGTTCCAAAAACTCCTCGAGGAAAGTAATAAGGAGTCCTTCTCCTAACCAGTTGTCAGCGATAAAATATTTATAATCCCTGACTCCCTTCGGCTGCAAGCGACGAAATTTTTCGAAGCCCCCTAACAGCACCTTCTATTATATCTATTTTAAATAATTTGTCAATAGCAAATTAAAAATAATTTAATCTTTTATGTTATAATAATTGAAGGAGGATTATATATATTAAGCAAAAGAGAAGTTGATGTATGTGCTAAAAGATTAAAGAATATAGAATTCAGCTCTTTTATAAAAAATAAAACAGAAATTTTAAGCAGAAGAACGTCTCTAGTCAAAGAAAAAAGACCACCCTTTAGATACGATAAAAAATAGGTGCAGATGCACCTTTTTTTATTGGACTTGATTTTAAAAAATATTTATTATAAATTACATTTACCGCTAATATGTTGTTAGTTTTTAAAAGGAAGGAAGGCGAGGAATGAAAATCGCAAGAATAGGAAGAAATGAATTGATAATTATCAATCCTCCAGGAAGATCTAAGAAGATTCTAAGAAAACTAAGGAAGATCTTTAAAAAACAAGAGTACAAGGTTCGCCCCTATGAGAAAAACGAGAATAGTTTAAAAAGGTTTGATTTTAAAAATTCGAATAAATTGAAAGCAATAAAGAATCTTAGTCCGGGGAAAAGAAAGAAGGGAAGGTTGCATTTTTCAATCATTAGACAAAGAAAAGGCTCAATCTACATGGAAGTGCATAAAGATAGATACATTGATGGTCACTTTGAAACTCATCACAAAAATAGCCAAGCAAAAAGAGAAGCGAAAAGAATGCAACGGATAATAGCGAAAGAACTAGGAATAAAAGAATCAGACATAATAACTATTAGTAAATCAGAATTGGAGGGATACATTAATTAATAAAGAGGTATTATTAACCTCTTTTTTTATTTTTCTTTTTTCTGGTACAATAATTTTAATGAGAAAAAGAACAGGTTTTACTTTAATTGAAATTCTTCTAGTTATTGGAATATTAGCTATATTATCTTCAGTAGTAATTATTGCTATTAATCCAGCTCGCCAATTTGCTCAGGCTAGAGATACTCAGAGATCTAATAATATTAAAACTATTAGTGACGCTGTATATCAATATCTAATTGACAATAAAGGGAATTTTCCCGAAGGAGTTGATAATCAATTAAGAATGGTCGGATCTGCTGATAGTGGGTGTAATGTTGAATGTAAAGGAGAATTAATTTGTACTGGATATGAATGGGATGGTCATTGTTGGTATGAAGGAGAGGCAGATCTTACCTGTCCTGCTGTTTGTGCCGATCACGGCGGAACCGAAGGTACTTGTCAGGAAAATGATAATTCAAGTTGTGACCTTTGTCACCATTTTCATCCTGGGGCTCCTTGTCAACCACAAAATTTTGGCATGGCTCCTTTTTTTGAGACGGGAGGAAATACTTGTCGTTATAGAGCACCAGGAGTAGATGGAACTTGTGGTGGAAGATACTATAATCGTCATAGATTTTGTGCTTGTAATGGCGATTTAGCTGAAACTGAATCTAGTTGCATTAATTTGGAGAATGAATTAGAAGATTATTTAACTGAAGTTCCTTACGACCCAAGTTTAGGAAGTAACGAAAGAACATATTACGCAATTAAAAAAGTAGGAGAGAATAGAATAATAATTGTAGCTTGCGATCCAGAAACATTAGAAGAGATAAAAATCAAAAATTAACTTATTTTGACAATTAAATAAACAATTGTTATGGTATAGAAGGTGTTATAAATTGAGCAACGCAAAGTTTCGGGTCTATAAAATA
This sequence comes from uncultured Candidatus Saccharibacteria bacterium, assembly GCA_964607015.1. Classification (GTDB taxonomy): domain Bacteria; phylum Patescibacteriota; class Minisyncoccia; order Minisyncoccales; family JAGGXC01; genus CAYUNN01. Next base: position 1,518 of record CAZSHN010000013.1, on the reverse strand, counting down.
TTTATTGAAGAAAGAGAGATAAAAATAGAAAGAAAAGTGAATGATGAAGAAAAAGAAGTCCAAAGCATAAGGAAAGAAGGAGATCCTTATATCAGAAGAGACATGAGGGAGCAACTAGAATTTCTCTTAAATAATTCTGATTTATTTAAGGAGGAAGAGAGGTTTGTAGATTTGATTTACAAAGGACCCAATGGATTAGGAGCGGAAGTTTTTTTGTTCATTACAAAATCAAATAATTAAAATGGAACTATAAAGTTCCATTATTTTTTTGACATAATGATTAGTAAAGTTTTATAATAGAAAAAAGGAACAGAAAGAATCAAACTTCTTTAGTTCTTTAAAAATATTAAGAGGAAAAAAATGCAAGAATTGAAAGTAACAGGGAGTTTAAAAACAGCAGAAGGAAATCTAATAGAATTTGTGGCAGAAGTTGAGATCGAGAATTCTCATGGAGAAAAAATAGGACTTGCAAAAGCAGGATTGGTAATAACCGACCAAGAAAGATTTAGAGGGATCGGGCTTGAAAATGCCAGCTTTGAAAAGATAACCAAAAAAGAAAATACTGACAAAGAAGCTTTTATTGGAATCGATGCTATTCAATACGCCTACAAGAAAAAAAACGGAGAAATAGTTTATCTTTCAAGGAAAACCATAGAAAATCTTTTGAAGCACCCAGATTACCAAACCTTAAAACAAAAATATTATGGAGCTAGTTAATAGCTCCTCTTTTTTAAATTTATTATTTTAGATTAAAATGTTATTATATTATAATAATTTATTAATATAATTTTAAAAAAAATGAGTCCAAAAACTATTTATTTTTTACTCGGTCTTTTATTGGGCGGAGTCTCTGGTGCCTTTTATCTTGTCTGGATGGTTAAATCAAGAAGGATTAACCCTAATTACTTAAAAGGATATTTTAATCACTTATTAATGCTTTGGATTATAGTTTTATTTGTTGTTGGTCTTGCTTCTCTTGTTTTCTGATTGTAATAAAAAGTATTTTATTGAGTCATATATATAATAAACTTTGACAAAAAGTATTTTTCTGATTAAATTTAATTATATGAACGAACAAGCCAATCCAAAAATGATTACTTATTTCGTAACAACCCTCTCAAGAAAAGAAGTTGGTTTGGCTTATCTATAAACAATAAAGTAATAAATAAACTTAACCAGCCTCTTTTCCAGAAAGAGGCGTTTTGTTTTTTAAAAATAAAAAGGTGAAAATATGTTAGAAGGAAAAAGAATAAAATTAAGGCCGGTCAAAGAAAAAGATATAAATCTTTTCTTGAAATGGTTCAACGATCCAGAAATAACCCAATACTTAACTGCAGTTTTTCCAGTAACTAGGAGGGCAGAAGAAAGATGGTTTGAAGAGCTAGGTGACTTTAATAAGTCAAAGAAGGTGGTTTTTAGTATAGAATTATTAGAAGAACAAAGATTGATTGGAAACTGCGCATTAAACTCTGTAGATTTAAGAAATCAGACTGCCGAAGCTGGAATTATGATTGGAGA
>CAZSHN010000012.1:0-22503 GCA_964607015.1 uncultured Candidatus Saccharibacteria bacterium | reverse complement strand
CAGATTAAAAGAGGAGGACCAGTAGAGGTTACTCATCCAGAAATGAAAAGATATTTTATGATGATTCCTGAAGCTTGTTTATTGGTTCTTCAAGCGGCAGAAATGGGAGAAGGAGGAGAAGTTTTTGTTCTTGACATGGGAGAGCCAATCAAGATTATAGATTTGGCCCGGGAAATGATAAAGCTTTCTGGATTAGAGCCCGACAAAGACGTTCCAATTGTTTTTAGTGACCCAAGACCAGGAGAAAAATTGTTTGAAGAAATTCTTACTGCCGAAGAGGGAGTTAATGCGACTAAACAGAAAAGTATTTTTACTGCTAAAATCTCTTCTGAAGTAAGTGCAGATTTTATTGAGAATTATCTCGATAAAATTAAAGAATTAGTTAAAGAGAAAAACAAGGAAAATTTGAATAACTGTTTAAAAGAAATTATTCCTACATTTTCTCCTTTAAAAGAAGAATAATTTTAAAAAATTAATTAATAGTTATATAATAGTAAAAGAATATGAATATTGAAGAAATTTGTAAGAAAATCATCAAGTGGGGAGCTTATCTTATAGCATTTACTCCTCTTGTCTTAAAAGGAGATTTCTTTTTTCCTTTTGTGGGACCAAAAAGTCTTTACTTTTTAGGGTTAGCCGAGGTTATTACTGTTGCCTACATCATTTTGATTATATTGAATCCTAAATACAGGCCTAAGCTTAATACTTTGACGAAAGTTCTGATTATTTTCCTTCTGGTCTCTATTCTTTCTGCTTTTCTTGGAGAAGACTTGTTTAATAGTTTTTGGTCAAAACATGAAAGAATGACTGGTCTCTTGACTTGGTTTCATCTGTTTTCTTTCTTTATCGTTGTTTCATCTGTTTTCAAAAGAAAAGATTGGATCAAGCTTTTTGAAATTTCAATATTCGTTTCTTTGGTAGTAGGGGCAATAAGTCTTTTGCCAAGAATAGACTATACTCCTTTGAAAGATAGGAACTTTGATCCAAGAGGAGGATCAACATTAGGTAATAGTTCTTTTATGGCTACCTATCTTTTGTTTAATATCTTTATTTCACTCTGGCTCTTTCTTATTTCTTCTAAAGAAAGAGTTGAAGAATGGTTTTCCTGTATTGGGCATAGCAATTGGTTTAGACTGTTTACTGCTGGGAGTTTTGTTTTCTTGGTAGTAACTTTGTTTTTTAGTACTGGAAGAGCTGCTTTTATGGCTTTTGCCGCAGGATTAGTTTTGTTTTTCTTGCTTAAATTGATTTTTCAAGGAAAAGGAGCTTTGAAGAAAATGGGAATTGTTACTCTAATAGTTCTTATGGCTGCAGGAATAGGAGTTGTTTATTTCTCTGTTCAGGAAGGAGATAATACTATTAAAAGACTTGAAGCAGAAGCAGGTTTTAATCTAAACGATAGGATTGCTATTTGGAAGTCAGGAGTTAAAGGATTAGAAGAAAAACCATTGCTGGGATGGGGACCGGAAAATTATAATCTGGTTTTTGCTAAGCACTTTGATTCTCGAATCTTTCTTCCTGAATATGGTGCCGATCTCTGGTATGACAGAGCTCATAATATTGTAGTTGATACGCTTGCTACAAGAGGTATTTTAGGACTTTTATCTTATGTAGCTATTTTTGGAGGAGCGCTTTATGTTCTTTGGAAAAAATTCTTTTCTGAGGAGGTATATTTTGTGACCGCAGGTGCTTTTACTGCATTGCTCTTATCTTATTTCCTCCAGAATCTTACTGTTTTCGACATGATTAGCAGTCTTATGATGTTTATAATGGTTCTTGGCTTTATTAGTTCTTTAGAGTCAAAAGGAGAAGAAGAGGAGATCTCTGAGCATAGAAAGCTTGATGGCAAGAGAATGGTAATGGTTATCATTGCTTTGGTTCTTTTTGCTTCTTCGTTTTTCTATTTTGTTGTTCAGCCTTTAAGGTCTAGTAGTTATATGATTAAAGCAATTCGGAGCGAAGAAGTTAAAGAGAGGTTAGGTTTTTATGAAAAAGCATTAGAAACCTCTCCTCTTGGAAGATATCAAATGAGAGAAGTTCTTGAAAGAGATGCTTACGCATTCTTGAATCAAAAAGTAGTTGAAGGAACTTCTGTTGAAAGAAGAAAAGAAGTGCTAGGTTTTATTGCCCAAGAACTTGAAAAGAATATTGAAGAATCTCCTTTGCGCTTTTCTTCTTATCTCAAACTAGGAAGAGTCTATAATATCTACACTAAGGTAGTTGATGGTTCTAAGCTTGAAAGAGCTTCGGAGGTTTTGGAAAAGGCGATAGAAATTTCTCCTACTCATCAGCAGGGTTATTGGTATCTATCTCAAGTAAGACTTTTCCAAGGTGATCTTAAGGGAGCAGTTAGGGTAGCCGAGGAAGCAATTCAACTAGAACCCAGAGTCGAAAAGTCTCATTTAGTAGCTATTGATGCTGCAAGAATAGTCGGGAGAATGACTGAAGATTATAATAAGGCTTTAAATTTAGCCAATGATGCTCTTAGCATAAATCCAGAATGGCAGACAAGCATTCAAGCTATTTTGCAAAGATAAGATCTTGACAAAAGGCTTTAAATTTGCTAACATCTGTTCTAGTGAGTGTGATTTGCCTTTAAGGCAAACTTCAATTCTACAGTCGGCGACAGGCCTTGCGAAAGCGAGGCCTTTTGCTTTTTTGGTTTTTATGATATATACTACAAATTGGATCGGGGGCAGCACTCACTAAAGACTTTGAGTTGGAGTCTACTCCCTCGATCCATTTTATTTTTGTGATAGAATATTATTAATGGAAAATGATATTAAAGAGAAATTACCTTCAATTAGGGAAAATGTAAGGTTGGCCCCTTATACTACTTTTGACATTGGAGGAGAAGCAAAATATTTTCTAGAAGTTGAAGAAAAAGAACAATTAATTGAGGCAATTAAATTATCTAAGGAAAACAATATTCCTTTTTTTATTTTAGGGAAAGGAAGTAATTTGCTTATTTCCGATGAAGGATTTAACGGACTTGTAATTAAAGTTAATTTTAGAAAGATAAACTTTGAAGGAGAGAGAGTAGTTTGTGGTGCAGGAGTTTTATTAAATAAACTGGTAAAAAGATTAACAGAAGAGAGCTTGTCAGGTCTGGAATGGGCGATTGGTATTCCCGGAACTGTTGGAGGAGCAATCAGAGGGAATGCTGGTGCTTTCGGAGGCTCTATGATAGATAATATTTTAGAAGTAGAAGTTTTAAAATTAAATTCTGAAATTGAAATTAGAAAATATAATAAAGAAGAATTAAAGGTTGATTACAGAGATAGTATTTTCAAGAAAGAAAAGAATGCTGTAATCATAAGCGCTTCATTCAATTTTAAAAAAGGAAACAAAGAAGAAATTAAAAAGAAAGTAAATGAATATTTGAATTACAGAAAAGAGAAACATCCCGTTTCTTTTCTTTCCGCCGGATCAATTTTTAAAAATCCTCAAGGCAAATCAGCTGGTGAGCTTATAGAAAAATGTGGATTAAAAGGAAAGAAGATTGGAGGTGCTAAAATCTCTGAGAAGCATTCTAATTTTATAATTAATATAGGGAACGCAGAGGCAAAGGATGTTCTTGATTTGATATCTTTAGCTAAAAAAGAAGTTAAGGATAATTTTGGAATAGAACTTGAAGAAGAAATAGAATTGGTTGGTTTCTGATTTTAAATTTCCACTATTGACAACTCTTTCAAAAGCGAGGAAAATGAAATAAGATTTATTCTTTGCAAGTAGCATGTCGAACTATTTGCATTATTCAAAATTGCAGTTCGGGATCCAATTCTGAACTGGAAATATAAATGGCAAAGAAGAAGAAAACTTCTAAAAAGAAGACTGCTAAGAAAAAGAAATAACTGGGTCTTCTGAAGTCTCTTTGCTCTCTTCATTCTTGAAATTTAGCAATTTGTGCTATAATTCCAAGAGAAGAGAGCTTTATTTTTTTAAAATATATTTATTTATGAAGATTAATATTAAAAGTACAAATATAGAATTAACTCCTGCAATAAGAGAATATATTGAAGAAAAGATAGGTGGCTTAGAAAAGTTTATCCAAGGAATAAAAGAAGATCACGATTTTTCAGAAGAAGGAAAACCTCCGATTGAGACTTGGGTAGAAGTAGAAAAAACAACTCACCATCAAAAAGGAAAAGTATTTAGAGCGTCATGTCAGATTAAAATTGCAGGGAAAAGTTTAAGATCGGAATCAGTCCAAGAAGATTTGCATCTCGCTATTGATGAAGTGAAAGACGAGTTGCAAAGAGATATTAAAAGATTTAGAGAAACAAGAATTTCAAGGTATAAAAAAGCAGCAAGGAAAATTAAGAAAATGGTTAGTATTTCTCCTTTAGCTAGATTTAGAAGAAACAAAAAATAAAATTTATTAGATTTAAAATTTAAAGTTAGCAGCTTTATGAATAAGCTGCTTTTTCTTGCAATAACGGGGTTCCTGTTATATAATAATGAGGATTTATTATGGCAATTTTAGATAAAATTTTTGGAGATCCTAATGAAAAATATCTAAAGAGCATCCAGCCTTTAGTTGGTAGGATAAATGAACTCGAAAAAGAATTCGAGGATTTTTCGTCTGATCAACTTAAGGGGAAAACAGAGGAAATTAAAAAAAGACTGGAAAAAGAAACCTTGGACGATATTTTGCCCGAGGCTTTTGCTTTGGTTAGAGAGGCAGCTAAAAGAACTTTAAATCAAAGACATTATAATTGTCAGCTGGTAGGAGGAATTGCCCTTCACCAAGGAAAGGCTATTGAAATGAAGACTGGAGAAGGTAAGACGCTAGCAGCTACTTTACCTGTTTTTCTTAATGCTTTAAGCGGAAAAGGAGTTCATGTTGTAACAGTAAATGATTATCTTGCTCGAAGAGACATGGTCTGGATGGGTCAAGTCTATAATTTATTAGGATTATCAACTGCTTGCCTAAATCATCGGCAGTCCTTTTTATATGATCCTGAATATAAGAAAGCAGAACAGGAAAAAGATGAGGTAAGAGATGAGCTTGGATCTTTTCGGGTAGTAGAAGATTTCTTAAACCCTTGTTCTCGAAGAGACGCTTATGCTGCTGATATCACTTATGGAACAAACAATGAGTTTGGTTTTGATTATTTAAGAGATAACATGGCTTACAGCAAAGAACGGAAAGTTCAGAGAGGTTATAATTATGTTATTGTTGACGAGATTGATTCTATTTTGATTGATGAAGCAAGAACTCCATTGATTATTTCTGCTCCTGACGAAGAAAGTTCTGAGTGGTACAAAGATTTTGCTAGAATAATTCCTAAATTAAGCCAATCAGATTATGAAATTGATGAAAAGATGAGAGCAGTTACTTTAACCGAAGAGGGGATAAACAGAGTAGAAAATATTTTAGGGATTGAAAATATATATGAGGATAAAGGAGTTAAGTACCTTCATCATTTAGAACAAGCACTTAGAGCTCAGGCAGTAAATCCTTCTGACGGAAAACCTCTTTTTGCAAGAGATAGAGATTACGTGATAAGAAAAGGAGAGGTAATTATAGTAGACGAGTTTACTGGAAGATTAATGCCGGGAAGAAGATGGTCAGGAGGTTTACATCAAGCTGTTGAAGCAAAAGAGGGAGTCGAAGTAAAACCTGAATCAAAGACACTTGCTTCAATTACCTTTCAGAACTATTTTAGAATGTATAGTAAATTGTCCGGAATGACAGGAACAGCTGCTTCTTCTGCAGAAGAATTTGATAAAGTTTATGGGTTAGAAGTTGTTATTGTTCCTACTAATTTACCAATGGTTAGAAAAGATCTTCCTGATAGAATTTACAAAACAGAGAAAGGGAAATTTAAAGCGGTAATGGATGAAATTAAGGAAAGGCATGAAAAAGGACAGCCTATTTTAGTTGGTACCAGATCAGTAGACAAGAATGAATATTTTGGAAAATTGTTAGACAGAGAAGGTATTCCCAATCAAATATTAAATGCGAAGCATCATGAGAAAGAAGGAGAGATTATTGCTCAAGCAGGAAGGTTGGGAGCTGTTACGGTAGCTACCAACATGGCAGGAAGAGGAGTAGATATTATCTTAGGGGGAAATCCTCCAGACAAAGAAGAGGCAAAAAAAATTAAAGAATTAGGAGGGCTTCATGTCCTTGGTACTGAACGTCATGAAGCAAGAAGAATCGATAATCAGTTAAGAGGAAGAGCAGGGAGACAGGGCGATCCAGGGTCTACTCAGTTCTTTGTTTCTCTAGAAGATAGTTTAATGAGAATATTTGGAGGAGAGAAATTACAGTCTTTAATGAATAGACTTAAAATTCCAGAAGATCAGCCAATTGAAGCTAAATTAGTTTCTGGAGCTATTGAATCTGCTCAGTCTAAAATCGAAGGAATGAACTTTGATGCTCGACAGAGAGTTCTTGAATATGATGATGTCATGAACAAGCATCGTGAAGCTATTTACAAGAAAAGGGATGGAATTCTCAATGCTTCTCCAGAAGAATTAAGAGAAAAAGTTTTAGAGGTTTTGGAAAATCAAGGATTTAAAGAAGATGACCTCGAGAAAAAGGAAGAAGAAGTAGGAAAGGAGAATATGGAAAGAGTTGAGAGATTAATATTTTTAAAAAATATTGATTATTACTGGACAGAGCATTTAAGTACTATGGATCATGTAAGAGATTCGGTAAGGTTAAGAGCTTATGGGCAACAAGATCCTTTAGTTGAGTACAAGACAGAGGCTCATAGGATGTTTCAGAAGCTTTTAGGAGCAATCGAAGCTTCTGTTGCTAAATCTCTTCTTAATGTGAGATTAAAAGACGAATCTTCTAAACTAGAGAGAAAGCCAAGCAATTTTTCGTCTAGCGCTTCTTTTGCTCAAAAAGATTCTGTTACTCAGAAGAAAAAGAATGTTGGTCGAAACGACCCTTGTCCTTGCGGGAAAACTGATCCTGAAACAGGAAAACCAGTAAAGTATAAAAATTGTTGCTGGCCTAAATATGGAAGATAATAATTTTAAATCTTTAATAGGCAAATTTTTTAATCCTCATAGAGAATATCTTCGTTCTCTTTTTCCATATATTATTTTAGCTACAATCTTTTTTATTACAGGAATTGTAGCGGGGTATTATGTTAATAAGTTTTTTCCTGAGAAAGCTCAGGAATTAATTTCTTTATTAGAAGAAACTTATTCTCCTATTCTAGAAGCAAATAGAATTTCTCAAATTCTTTTTATTTTTCTAAAAAATGGAATTGCTTCTTTCTTTGTTATTATAACCGGGGTTGTTTTTGGAATTATCCCTGTAATTGGATTGGTTGAGAATGGAGAGGTTTTAGGTGTTTTTACAGGTTATTTCTTGGAAAGTGGAAATTCTTTACAATTACTTGCAGGAATTTTACCCCATGGAATTATTGAAATTCCTTTTTTTCTAATATCATCAGCAATGGGATTAAAGATTGGCAGGACTGCTTTTAACAGATTAATTAAAAAAGAAGGAGATGTTAAAAATGAAATAGCTTTGGCTTTAAATACTTTTTTGAAGCTTGTTCTTGTTTTTCTTTTTATGGCTGCTGTTATTGAAGTTTTAGTTACTCCTGAATTATTTAAATTTTTCTAACTTTTCTAACTATTATGTTTTTCTTTCCAGTTGGATGTTTAGCTTTAATATTTTTTATACTATTTCTTCCTTTTTTATTTTTCCTTTTGTTTTTTCATATAGCTAGTTTTGGATTTGAGCAGCTTGGTTTTTCTCCAGAAGCTACGATACTTATTCTGGCCCTTATTCTTTTTGGGTCGATGGTAAATATTCCAATTACGAGAAGGAAAATGATGAGAGTGGAGAGGTCTGGATTCTTTGGTCTTTCTAAAAAACAATCACTTGAATATCATGGAATTAATGTTAATCTGGGAGGGGCAGTTATTCCCATCTTGATTTCTTTGTTTTTTTTGACTAAAATCCCATTAAGGCCTACATTGATAGCTACTGGTTTGATGATATTGATTTCTTATGGATTAGCAAAGATTATTCCTGGCCGAGGAATAGCTATCCCGGCTTTTATTCCTCCTATATTTTCAGCTCTTTTTGCTTTTATTCTTGCTCCGGAATTTGCTGCTCCGATAGCATTTGTTTCTGGAGTATTAGGAATATTGATTGGAGGAGACCTTCTTCATCTTAGAAAAGCAACGAGGGTTTCTCCTGGAATGTTATCTATTGGAGGGGCTGGAGTATTTGATGGTATATTCCTAGTAGGAATTATTTCTGTTTTATTAACAAGTTTGTGATTTTATGAAAAAGAAAGTTTATTTAATATTAATTACTATTTTAGCTATTTCCTTTATAGCTGGGATTTTTGATTACCCAGTTTATTTTAATAAAGGAATTGATTATTTGAATAACAGAACTTCTCTTGAACTTCCTCATTTTCCAGAGGAACCTTTTAAGCTAGGATTGGACTTGCAAGGAGGAAGTCATTTAGTTTATGAGGCTGATCTTTCTCAGATTAAAGAAAAGGATCATGGTTCTGTGATGGCTGGACTGAGAGACGTTATTGAAAGAAGAGTTAATTTGTTTGGGGTGTCAGAGCCTGTTGTTCAAACCGAACTAGCAGGAGATAATTACAGATTGATAGTTGAATTAGCTGGGGTTAAAGATGTTTCTGAAGCTATTGATATGATAGGAAGAACTCCTTTTCTTGAATTCAGAGAACCCAAGTCAAATTACGAAGAGATAATGGAGCATAATATGGAAGTTTACGAAGCTGGAGAAGGGGAGTGGAAAGATCCTTTTCAGTCAACTATTCTTACTGGAAAATATCTTGAAGAGGCTCGATTAGGTTTTGATAATATTACATCTGAACCTACTGTTGTTCTTAGTTTTAACGATGAAGGTTCGGAAATATTTAAAGAGCTTACTGAAAAAAATGTTGGTAAGCCACTACCTATTTATATTGATGGAGAGTTGATTTCTTCTCCGGTAGTAGAAGAGGCAATTCCTGGGGGAGAGGCAAGGATTTCTGGAAAGTTTACCCAAGAAGAAGCTCAAAAATTAGTTCGAAATTTAAACGCAGGTGCATTGCCAGTTCCAATTAATATGATTTCTCAGCAAACAGTTGGGCCTACTCTTGGTGAGCGTTCGTTGGATAAAAGTTTGAAAGCAGGAATAATAGGGTTTTTAGCTATCATTGCCTTTATGATTGTTTTTTATAGACTTCCTGGATTTCTAGCTTCTATTTCTTTGATTATCTATGTAATAATAGTATTGGCTTTGTTTAAATTAATTCCCGTGACTTTAACTTTGGCGGGAATTGCTGGTTTCATATTATCAATAGGAATGGCGATAGATGCTAATGTTTTAATTTTTTCTAGAATGAGAGAAGAAAGAAAGGAAGGTAAAAGTTTCAGCGAGGTAGTTGAAGAGGGATTTTCTAGGGCGTGGCCTTCTATCAGAGACAGCAATCTTACCACCTTAATTGTTGCTTTGATTCTATTTTTCTTCGGCACAAGCTTTGTTAAAGGTTTTGCTTTTACCTTAGGTCTTGGAATATTAGTAAGTATCTTTTCGGCAGTTTTTATTACCAGAAACTTCCTGAGAATTTTTATTAACACTAGGTTTGAAAACTGGAAAAAACTATGGAAATAAACTTTTTGAAATACAAAAAAATATATTTTGCAATATCTGGAGCATTAATCTTAATGAGCATTGTTGCTCTTGGATTATTTGGTCTAAGGCTAGGAATTGATTTTACTGGTGGAAGTATTTTAGAGGTGGAATATGAAGAATCCAGATTAGCTAACCAAGAGATTGAAGAGAGGTTATCTGATTTAGAATTGGGAGAGATTCAAGTTCAGCCAACTGGAGAAAAAGGAGTTATTATTAGAATGAAAAACATTTCAGAAGAAACTCATCAGGAGATTTTAGAAAAGATGGGAGAGGGCAGTCAGTTAGAAGAAATTAAATTTGAAACAATTGGTCCGGTAATAGGAGAGGAAGTTAAAGAGAAAACTAAATTAGTTATTATTTTGGCAATTGTTTCTATTCTTGTTTATGTTACTTTTTCTTTTAGAAAAGTTTCTCAACCAGTAAGATCTTGGCAATATGGTGTTGCTACTATTATTGCCTTGTCTCACGATGTTTTTATTCCTATTGGTATCTTTGCTATTCTTGGAAAGTTTTATTCTGTTGAAATATCTATCCCAATAATTACTGCCTTATTAACTGTATTTGGTTATTCTGTTAATGATACAGTTGTTGTTTTTGACAGAATAAGAGAAAATCTTTTGAAAAAGAGTATAAGCTTTGAAGAAGCAGTTAATCAAAGTTTAAATCAGAACCTTTCTCGTTCTGTTAATACTTCTTTAACAACTCTTTTTGTTTTGTTAGCTATTTTCTTCTTTGGAGGTTATACTTTGACCTTCTTTAGTCTTGCTCTGATCTTAGGAGTGGTCCTTGGAACCTATTCCTCAATCTGTCTAGCAGCCCCTATTCTAGTTGTCTGGTTGAGGAAAAGTAGGGGTTGACTTTACTTTTACAATGTGTTTAGATAAGAAAATAGTCTAAATAAAAATGGGAGGGTGTTTATTAATTATGGAAAAATTAAATTATAAAAATAAATATCAAGAATTGTTAAAAAAGTTGCCTAAAAGAACCCGAGACGTTGTTAGTCGCAGGTTTGGTTTGGGCAAAAAAGATAAAGAAACCTTGGAAGCTATTGGAAAAAGTTATGGTATCTGCAGAGAGAGAGTAAGGCAAATTGAAAGCAATGGACTTAGTATTGTAAAAGAAGAAGTTAAAGATTCTGCTTTTTCTAATATTTTTCAGGAATTTAAAGATTATCTTAGAAGCAAAGGAGATTTGGAAAGAGAAGATGTTTTATTAAATCAATTTGATTCCCCAGAAGAAAAGAACCAGGCTTTGTTCTGGTTAACTTTGGGAAGTCCTTTTAAGAGATTTTCTGAAACAAAGAATTTTCATGCTTTATGGACTATTAATTCTGACTCAGTAGATTTAGCTAAAAACGTAGTTAGTTCTTTTATTAAAAGATTTAAAAAGAAGAAAGAATTAATTCCTCAGGATAATTTATCAGATGTTTTTAAAAAAGAAATTAATATTGATCAGAAGGTTGGTTCTGATGCTTTAATTTCTTATTTAAGAATATCAAAAGATATTGACCAAAGCCCTGAAGGAGAATTTGGATTAAAGGAATGGTCTGAAGTTAATCCTAGAGGAATAAAAGATAAGGCTTATTTAGCTTTAAAGAAAAAAGAAAAACCCCTTCATTTCAAGGAAGTAGCTGAATTGATTAATAAATTAGGATTGAATTACAATTCTAATGCTCTTCCTCAAACAGTTCACAATGAATTGATTAGAGATTCAAGGTTTGTTTTAGTGGGAAGGGGAATATATGCTTTAAAAGAATGGGGCTATTCTCCCGGGCAGGTAAAAGATGTTATTCTAGCTACCTTGAAAGAGAGTGATAAACCGTTATCTAAAGAAGAGGTAATAAAGAAAGTCCTTTCCCAGAGAATGGTTAAGGAAAATACTATCTTATTGAATTTACAGAATAAAGAATACTTTGAAAAAGATTCTAAAGGAAAATATACAGTAAAAGAGGGTTAAAATAAGATGGAGGTTTATTCTCATTTAATAATTCTTTGGACAATTTTAAAAAATTGGTGGTGGTTGCCTTTGCCTTTTGTTTTTTACAGGCATTTTCTTTTTTTCTGGAAATGGTATCAGAACGAGAAATTTCTTGGAGGAGTGAATACGGTTGTTTTCGAAATTAGAATTCCAAAAGAGGTGGTAAAGCCAATTAAAGCGATGGAGCAAGTCTTTAATGGTTTTCATGGAGTTCATGATGTATTTACTTGGGGAGAGACATGGCTAGAAGGAGAGATTCAATTAGGTTATAGCTTAGAGATAGCAAGCATAGAAGGCGAGGTGCACTTCTTTATTCGTTGCTCTGACAAATTTAAAGAAATACTTGAATCAAATATTTATTCTCAGTATCCTAATGCTGAGATTTCTGTCGTTGAGGATTATACAAAATTACTTCCACCAAATACTCCCAATAAGGATTGGGATCTTTTTGGTTTTGACTTTGAAGCTACCAAACACAGCGCCTATCCGATTAAAAACTATAAATATTTTGAAGACGGAAGAGAGACAATAGAGGAGAAAAGACTAGATCCTTTAGCTGGTTTATTGGATGGAATGGCTACTCTTGGTCCTGGAGAACATATGTGGCTTCAAATGAGAATAACTCCAATTAGAGATGAAAATCCTTGGCAAAAAGAAGGAGAAGAAATGATCAATGAAATGGTTCACAGAGATACAAAAAAAGAAACAAAGTTCAGTCCAATGGTAAAAGAAGCAGCTGATGTTTTGATTTCCGGAAAGCCACCAGGAGGAGTTGAAACAAAAGAGGAGGAAGAGTTCTTTTTGCCTCCAGAAATGAAACTTACCCCTGGAGAAAGAGAAGCTGTTGCTGCTATCGAAGAAAAAATTGGAAAGTTTGGTTTTATAACTGCTATTCGTTGTCTTTATTTGGGAAAAAGAGATGTATTTTTCAAGCCGAAAGCACGTATTCCTTACGGTTTTTTTAAAAATGTTTCTTCTGAAAGTATGAATGGTTTGAAACCTTACAAATACACCATTCCCAAGGTTCAGTGGTTTTTAAAGAAGAGGAGACAGTACATGAGAAAGAGAAGAATTTTTGATAGATATGTTCGAAGATGGCCTCCTAAGTTTCCCCTTGATCCTAAGGCAGCAACATTTGTTTTTACTGCCGATGAATTGGCTACTCTTTTTCACTTCCCAGGAAAATCATCAGCTCCTGCTCCAACTGTTCCAAGGGTTGACGCTAAGAAAGGAGAAGCTCCTTCTGGATTGCCCAGTGAATGATAATTAATATATTATTATGCCCGATTCTATAAATTTCTTTGGAGAAACAACATTTCGTAATCTTAGAAAAAGATTTGGGATAAAAACTGACGACCGACGTCGTCATGTTTATGTTGTTGGTAAGACAGGTATGGGAAAAACTGCTCTTTTGCAGAACATGGCTATTCAAGATATTCAAAAAGGACACGGTATTGGATTTGTTGATCCTCACGGAGAAGCTGCTGAGGAACTTTTAGATTTTGTTCCTTCCGACAGAATTAATGATGTAGTTTATTTTAATCCTGGGGACATGGATTATCCAATAGCTTTTAATATTATGGAAAAAGTAGGCCCTTCCTACAGGCATTTAGTAGCAGGAGGATTGATGGGTGTTTTCAAAAAGATCTGGCCGGACGTTTGGTCTGCCAGAATGGAATATATTTTGAATAATTGTATTTTAGCTTTATTAGAATATCCAGGAGCTACATTACTCGGAGTTAATAGAATGTTAGCTAATCCTGATTTTAGAAAAAAAGTAGTTGATAAGGTTACTGATCCGGTTGTCAAATCTTTCTGGACTCAGGAGTTTGCCCGCTATAATCAACGTTATGAAATCGAGGCAACAGCAGCAATTCAAAACAAGATCGGTCAATTTATTTCTGCTCCTTTGATCAGAAATATTATTGGTCAGACAAGATCTTCCATCGACATGATGAAGGTTATGGACGATAGAAAAATATTGATTATTAACCTTTCTAAGGGAAGAGTAGGAGAAGATGCCTCCCGATTATTAGGAGCTCTTTTAATTACTAAGCTTCAATTAGCAGCAATGCAAAGAGTTAATATTCCGGAGGAGGAAAGAAAAGATTTTTATCTTTATGTTGATGAGTTTCAGAACTTTGCTACAGAAAGTTTTGTAAATATTCTCTCTGAGGCAAGAAAGTATAGATTGTGTTTAACTTTAGGTCATCAATATATTGCACAAATGGAAGATGAGGTGAGAGATGCTGTGTTTGGTAACGTAGGAACTCTTATTTCTTTCAGGGTGGGAGCCGAAGACGCTGAGTTTATTGAAAAAGAATTTCTCCCAGAATTTAATGCCGAGGATTTTGTTAATTTAGCTAAATATCATATATATCTTAAATTAATGGTTGACGGGTTAGCAGAAAGACCTTTTTCTGCTAAAACTCTTCCTCCTTTTGAAAAGCCAGAGTATTCTAATAAAGACAAGATAATAAAAGTTTCTCGGGAAAGATATGGAACCCTCAAAGAAAAAGTAGACGAAAAGATTACTCGTTGGACAGAAAATCTTGATGACACAGAAGAACAAACGAAAATGCCACCTGCATTATATGATGCTCAATGCAGTAGTTGCAAAAAATGGGTTAAAGTTCCTTTCAAGCCAGATCCGGAAAGACCAGTCTATTGTAAGTCTTGTCTGAAAGAAAAAAGAGAAAAGGATTCTGGGCAGGAAAAACAAAAACCTGCCAAAGAACCTGTTAAAGAGCCTGTTAAAGAACAAGGACTGCCAAAGCCTGTTTCTCCTAGAAAAAGAGAAGATACGAGTAAGCCCAAAAAGAAACCTAGCTTAGAAGGCCTAAGAAAAGCTCTTGAAGAGTCACTTTCTTCAAAAAAAGATAAAGAATAATAGTAAAATATTGCGCAATGAAAACTATTAAAGATATTGATGTTTCTAATAAAAGAGTTTTAGTGAGAGTTGATTTTAATGTTCCCCAAGATAAGAAAGGAAATATTACCGATACTTTCAGGATAAGAGCAGCTCTTCCTACGATTAATTATTTACTAGAAAGAGATGCAAAAATAATTTTGATTAGTCATTTGGGGAGACCCAAAGACAAAGAAAGAGAGTTTAGTCTTAAACCGGTAGCTTCTGAGCTAGAGAAGTTATTAAAAAAGAAAGTTTGGTTTCTTTCGGACTGTGCAGGAAAACAAGTTGAAGACACGGTAAATTCTATGAGATCGGGTCAAGTGATTCTTTTAGAGAACTTAAGGTATTATGATGGAGAAAAAGGGAATGATCTTGATTTTGCTAAAGAATTAGCAAAATTAGGAGAGATTTATATCAATGATGCTTTTTCTGTTGCTCATCGAGAACATGCCTCTGTTGTTCAGTTGCCTGTTTTGCTTTCTTCTGCTGCTGGATTATCTTTAAAAAAAGAGATCGATGTTTTATCAAAAGTTATTCAGGATCCAGAAAGACCATTGGTTTTTATAGTAGGAGGCAAGAAGTCGGCAAAAATTGAAGCGATTCCTAAATTAGCTAATATTTCGGATCATTTATTATTAAATGGTTACTTATCAAAAAGTATTTTGATTGCTAAAAATATTTTAGTAGGAGAGCCTGAGCTAGAAGAAAAAATAATAAAAGCAGTTGATCAGATAGATATTACTGACAAAGGGATTCATTTACCCAAGGATGTCTTATTCTCTTTAGAAGAAAATTGGGGCTACAAAAGAGTTGCAGGGCTGGGAACCATTAGAAGAGAAGAGAGTGTTTATGATATTGGAATAGATGCAATTGAAGAATATTCTAAAATAATTAAGAAAGCAAAAACAATTGTTTGGGCTGGGCCGATGGGTCTTTTTGAAGAAGATAGATTTAATCAGGGAACAAGGGAGATTGGTGATAGGATTACTTCCAATAAGGACTCTTTTAATATCGCTGGAGGAGGAGATACCATTGCGGCAATTAAAAAGTTTGAGTGGTCTACTGGTTTTGATCATATTTCTACTGGAGGAAGCGCGTTACTGAAATTCCTTTGCGGAGAAGTTTTGCCTGGAATTGAAATATTAGAGTAAAATTTATCATTGACATTTTAAAGAGTTAGTGTTAGAAATGGACAGGAGGTTAAGATGGAAGATAAAAGAAGTAGTTTTCACTACGAAATTTTGAAAGATTTAGAAAAGTTCTTTGAGACAACTAAAACAAATTTTATCCATAACAGAAATAGAGTAGCTAATGAAAAAGTTATAGAAGCAGAGAATAATATAAAGATGATAGCACGATGGTTGCAGGGAAGTTTAATAGAAATGCCTTGGTGGTTCGATAAAGAAGTGTTAAAGATTTTAAGAGGATATGGAGAAGTTAAATTTCTTTTTGACCAGCAGGTCGTGGAAGAAATAAGATTAGCTATTAGAAACATAGAAGCGGAGATAGATATTAGAGAACAAAAGGAGGGGATAGAAAGAAGAGTGTTAGGTTAAATTTTTTTAAAGAGAGCTTTGCAATTTAGCTCTCTCTTTTGTTTTAATTGGACTAATAAATTATTAACGCTATAATATAGAAAGTATTTAAATAAGGTTTTTATGAAAGAAATCAAGAATTTGAAAAAAACAGCAGAAAGGATAAAAAAGGCAATCAAGTCTAAGGAGAAAATTATCATCTATGGAGACGCAGATTTAGACGGAACTTGTTCCGTTTTAATTTTACAAGAGAGCATAAGGAACTTGGAAGGAAAAGTAGAAAAAGTTTATTTTCCAGACAGAGAAAAAGAAGGATATGGTATTAATAAAAAAGCTCTTGATCGTTTGAAACCGTTAGCCCCTGCCTTGCTTATAAGTGTTGACTGTGGGATAGGAAATTTTGAAGAAGTAGAAATAGCAAAAGAGATAGGATTCGAGGTAATAGTTATTGATCATCATAAAACACTAGATAGAATTCCGAATGCTTCTATTGTTGTTGATCCAAAACAAGAAGGAGATGAGTATCCTTTCAAGGAATTTGCTAATGCCGGAATAACTTATAAATTAGCCAAGGTTCTTTTAGGGGAAAATCTTAAAGGATCTTTGAATAAGAGTTTCCTTGAATTAGTGGCTTTAGCTACTATTGCTGACATGATGATTCAAATTGATGAAAATAACCTCTTTATAATGGAAGGGTTAAGTTCTTTACCTAAAACTGTCAGGCCGGGGCTGAGAGCCTTCTGGGGCATAGGATTTATTAAGAAGAAAGAAGATATTAATAAAAGAACAGCTGGGAAAATCACGTCTGTTTTAAATTCTGCTGGAGTTAATAAAGATCATTTAACTGATTCCTATGTTCTTTTAACTGCTTCTGAACAAGAACAAGCAGAAGAAATCGCTCAGTCGTTGATCGAGAAAAGGGAAGAGAAAAGAGCTAGGATAGAAGATATAGTCTGGGAGGTTAAAAAAAGAGCAATGGAAGATTTCAAAAAGCCAATGATATTTGAAGGAGATGAAGATTGGCCTTTGGCTTTTGCTGGCTCAGCAGCTTCAAAAATTTGTAATGAGTTTGAAAAACCAGTTTTTATTTTCAGAAAGAAAAAGAGGTTAAGCAAAGGAGCGGTAAGAACTCCGAAAGGGATTGATTCAGTAGAAGCTATGAGCAGTTGCGCTGATTTATTAGAGACATTCGGAGGACATCCCTTGGCTTCTGGTTTTACTATTAAAACTAGCAAACTGGAGGATTTTAAAGCATGTTTAATTGATTACTTTAATAAACTATAAATAATATGGAAAAAATAATTGTATACACTGACGGAGGATCGAGAGGAAACCCTGGTCCCGGAGGGATAGGGGTAGTGGTATCTAATGAGAAAGGGCAAGTTATTAAAAAATATAGTCACTCTCTTGGAAGGGTTACTAATAATCAAGCAGAATATCAAGCTGTAATTTTTGCTTTAAAAAAAATAAAACTTCTTTTTGGAAAAAAGAAGACAAAAGATATAGAAGTTTTAATAAAAACTGATTCTCAGTTATTAGCAAGGCAATTGAATGGGGAGTACAAAATATTAGATGAAAAGATTCAGCCCTTGTTTCTTGAAGTTTGGAATCTAAAATTTGATTTCAGAAAATTGGAATTTAAAAATATTCCAAGAGAAGAAAATACGGAAGCAGATAAGTTGGTTAATCAGGCTTTCGATGAAAAAAACTCTCAAAAGTTGATTTGACAAAGGTTTTTGATTGAGTTATCATATTAATAGTCCAACTAGATTAGGTAATCGCTGTGCACGTTGTGTACAGAGGAAAGTCCGAACACTCTCCCTTAGTATACAGGGATAAAAAGATAGCGGCTAACCGCCGTCGGCCGAAAGGCTAGAGGTGCGAACAGTGACGTTTCTTGCCGAAAGGCAGGAAATATCCTATTTAATTAGGATAAGCTTAGAGAGTAATCTCTAAGGTGAAACGGCCAAATCCTTATCGGGTGTAAGAACAAACTTTTCGGCAAGCTCCGGATTTGTCGAAAAGAAAAGGTAGTTCGCAGGAGCCAAGAAGCAATTCTTGGCCAAGATTAATGATTACCGCCTGATTAGGTAGTTCTAATCAGGAACAGAATTCGGCTTATAATCTAGTTGGGCTTTTTTTATTTTATCCATTAAATTTTTTGTGATAAAATAATAAGGCAAGACAAGGATGTTTAATATTTGAGCTTTAATTTATTGATAGAACTATATTGGTTCTGATTTTTTAAGAAAAGAGAAAGCTATTTTATGATTAAGCGCTTTTTTAATTCTCAAACAAAAACTGTTACTTTTGCTGCAGGACTGTTAAGTGTTTCGGCTTTGGCTAGTCGATTTTTAGGTTTAATTAGAGATGGATTATTGGCTGGTTATTTTGGAGCAGGGATTGAAACAGATATTTATTTTGCTGCATTCAGGGTTCCTGATTTTGTCTATAATTTTCTTATAGTTGGAGGATTAAGTATAGCTTTTTTACCTTTATTTTCTGAATATTATTCAAGGAACAAAAAAGAAGCTTGGGGAATAACGAATAATCTTCTAAATGTTTTCTCTTTATTAATTATCGTTTCTTCGGTAATTCTTTTTATTTTTACTCCTTGGTTAATAAGATTTATTGCTCCTGGTTTTTCTCCAGAAGAAAGAGAATTAACCTCTGCTTTAACGAGGTTGATGTTTTTGAGTCCTATATTGTTTGGGATCTCTAATATTTTCTCAAGCATCTTGCATTACTTTAATCGATTTCTGGTTTATTCAATAGCTCCTGTTCTTTATAATCTTGGTATTATTTTTGGAATTATATTTTTAGCTCCTCGTTATGGAATATTCGGAGTAGGGATCGGAGTGATCTTTGGAGCTTTTGCTCATCTTGCCATTCAGATACCTTCTGCTATTGGATGTGGCTTTAAATACAAACCTGTTTTTAATATTAGGCATCCTTCTTTAAAAGAAGTAGTTCGTCTGATGATTCCTCGATCTTTTGCTGTGGGAGTTCAACAGATTAATTTGATTGTTATTACTTCCATTGCTTCTACTTTGTTTGCTGGCAGCATTGCTATATTTAATTTTTCTAATAACCTTCAATATATTCCAGTGGGAATTTTCGGGATATCTTTTGCTGTTGCCTCTTTCCCTAAATTGTCTAAGGCTTGGGCTCAGGGAGCAAAAGAGGAATTCATCTCTAACTTTTCAAGCGTGTTCCGTCAGATTATATTTTTAGTAATTCCTGCTAGTGTTTTAATATTTTTACTAAGAACCCAATTAGTTAGAGTTGTGCTTGGTAGTTTAGGTCCTGGTAAATTTGATTGGCAAGATACAGTTTTGACTTCAACTTCTTTGGGGATTTTTAGTATAGGGATTTTTGCTTCTGCTTTAATTCCTCTTATTTGTCGGGGATTCTTCTCTTTTAAGGATACAAAAACTCCTACTTTAATTGCTGTAGTATCGGTTGGTTTAAATATTTTCTTAAGTTTTTATCTTACTTCAATTTTAGAAAATCCTGGATTTTTTTATAATTTGATTGTTAGAATTTTTGATCTTAATGGCTTAGGGAATATTTCTGTTTTAGGATTGCCCTTGGCCTTTACCAAAGCTGTTGTTTTTCAATTTATTCTTTTGATTATATTTTTTAATAAAAAAGTAGGAGGTTTTAATGTGAAAGAAATTACTTATTCTCTTTGGAGGATATTGGTTGCCGTTTTCTTGATGTTTATTTCTGTTTATCTTACTCTTCTTTTAACAGGGCAGATATTGGACATTAAAACCTTCATAGGAATATTTACTCAGGGGGTAATTTCCGGAGTAGTTGGTATCGTAGTTTATTTATTGGCAACCATAATCCTAAAGCTTCCCGAGATTGAAACAATTAAACTTGCAATCTTAAAGCAGTTTTCTAAAGGCCAATAAAAAAATCAATTTACTCTTTTGAATGAAAAAACTCTCTTTTCAGAGAGTTGAATAAGTTGGTTAAATCTAATAGAATATATATTAGAAAAGCCCAGGTATTAACCATCCTATCATACTTAGGATCATTATTAATGCCATTAGGGCCCAGAAAAATTTGACTATTTTTTTTGAGGTACTTTTTGACATATATGATTTATAAAAATATTAAAAAAAGAATTTTTTTTGACAAGAATAAGATATTTACCTCTCTTTTGGCAATTCTTCTTTTAATAATAACATTTTACCTGGCTGCTTCAAATATTGAACTTAGTAAAAAAAGAAAAGAACTAGATAAAAGAGCGGAAGAACTTAAAAAAGAAGTGGAGTTTTTAGAAGAAAGAAACGAACAGCTACAGGGAGGTCTTTCTAATAGTTTGCAATTAGAAAGCAAGGAAAGAATTTTAAGAGAAAAAGGTCTTTATAAAAAAGAAGGAGAAAATGTAGTAGTTATTTTATCTCCAGAAGAAAAAGTAGAAGAAGAAAAAGAAGAAGAGGAGCCAAAAGGATTTTTTGAAATCCTCTTAGAAAAAATCGATTGGCGGGATTAGTTGATCGGTTCAACGTTACCTTCCCAAGGTAGAGAGACGGGTTCGATTCCCGTATCCCGCTCCTTATTTTTTCTCATATTTCTTTTGCTTGACAAAAGAGTGTACAGGATAAACAATAGAGTAAGAACCTTCCTTAAATTATCAACTTAATTTAATTAATACCAATGAAAAAAGACTATTCAATTCTCATAGGTGGAGAAGCAGGTCAAGGATCTAGAGTGGCAGGGCAAATAATTGCCAAGTTATTTTCTAAGCTTGGCTATAATATTTTTATTTACAATGACTACCAATCTTTAATTAGAGGTGGTCATAATTTTTCCCAAATTAGAGTTTCAGAAAAAAAGATATTAACTCATCAAGAAAAATCAGACTTTCTTTTAGTTTTAGATGAAAATACTTTTAAGAAACATAAAGGTAGTTTAAATGAGAAAGGGGTAATAGTTTATGACAGTGGATCAGTTTCCATGAAAGACAAAAAAGCAATAGGTATTCCTTTAGGAGAGATTGTTAGCAAGCTAGGAGGAAGACCTATTATGAATAACGTTGCTCTGATTGGAGGATTTGCCAAAATAGTTGGTATTGATTGGAAGATAATTAAAGAAGTGATTGGGAAAGAGTTTGAAAAATATAAAGAGATTAATTTGAAAATAGCAAAGGAAGCTTATAGCCAAACAGAGAACCTGATACAAGTTAAGGATTTAGGCAAAAAATCACAACCCCTGTTAACTGGAAACGAAGCCCTTGCTTTAGGGGCAGTAAAAGCCGGACTCGATCTTTATATCGCTTATCCTATGACTCCTTCTACGGGCATATTGCATTACTTAGCAAATCATAAAAAGGAGCTTGGGATAGGGGTCTCTCATTTAGAAAATGAAGTAGGAGTCGTTAATGCAGCTATTGGTGCAGCCTATGCCGGAGCAAGAACCATGGTTGGAAGTTCTGGAGGAGGATTTGCTTTAATGACAGAAGCCCTTAGTTTAGCTGTCCAGAATGAAACTCCGTTAGTGATAGTAGAAAGTCAAAGAATGGCACCTGGTTCTGGTGTTCCTACTTATAACGCACAAGCCGATCTGTCATTTGCTTTATCAGCTGGACATGGAGATATTGTAAAATTTGTGATAGCGCCTGGAGACGTTGAAGAGTCTTATATCTGGGGAGGAAAAATAATGAATCTTTCTTGGAAGTATCAAACTCCTTCTATTCTTTTGGTAGACAAAGAAATTTCTGAAAGTGTTTTCAGCTTTGACAAAAAAGCTTTAAAAGGAGTTAAGGAAGAAGAAGCTTTGTCTTGGAACGGAAAAGGGGAGTATTTAAGATACAAGAAAACCAAGAGTGGAATTTCACCACTTGCTTTTCCTGGAGATAAGAAGGCAACAGTTAAAGCAAATAGTTATGAGCATGATCAATTTGGCCTTACCGTTGAAGATGAGGATGAAGTAAGGGCAATGCAAGATAAAAGATTAAGAAAGTTTGAAAAGATGAAAGAGGAGGTAAGCAAGCTAGAAGCGGTTAAGGTTCACGGAAAGAAAACAGCCAAGAAAGCAGTTATTGCTTGGGGGTCAACCAAGGGAGCTGTTAAAGAAGCAGCAGAGAAACTTGGATTAAGAATGGTTCAACCAATTGTTTTGCAGCCATTCCCCGAAGAGCAGGTTAAAAAGGCTTTAAAGGGAGTAAAGAAGATTGCTTTAGTAGAAAATAACAGCACGGCTCAATTGAAATTAATTCTAGATCAAATTGGAATAAAGGTAGATAAGAAGGTTTTAAAATATGATGGAAGACCTTTTGTTCCGGAAGAAATAGAAAATAAATTAAAAAATTTTTAAACTATGCCTAAAAAAGAAATAAAATTAGATACTAAAGCTAAAAATACTTGGTGCCCGGGATGTGGAAATTTTGGAATAATGTCTGCTTTGAAAAACTCTTTTTCTTCTTT
>CAZSHN010000011.1:14426-27029 GCA_964607015.1 uncultured Candidatus Saccharibacteria bacterium | reverse complement strand
AAGCAAATACCTGATTTTTTAGATTATTGTGAGGTAGAAAAAGGATTATCAGAAAAAACTCAAAAGAACTACAGGAGATATTTGAGGAAATTTGAGCAATGGCTTAAAAAAACAAATAAAACAGATTTAAAGCCTCACGAACTAACTCCTGATGATATTTGGGACTATAGACTATTTTTATCCCGTTATCGAGATGATAAAGGTAAAACTCTTAAGAAGATAACCCAGAATTACTATTTAATCGCTCTGAGAGCCCTTCTGAGCTATTTTGCAGCGAAAGATATACAATCTATCCCATCCGATAAAATCAGCCTCCCAAAGGACGCTAAAAAGGAGAAAACTATAAAATTCCTTAATTTAGATCAAATAAAGAAACTTTTAGCAGCTCCGGACACAAATACGAAGATTGGACTAAGAGACAAAGCAATTTTAGAAACATTGTTCTCTACTGGTCTGAGAATTGCAGAATTAGTTTCTTTGAACAAGGATCAGTTTAATAATATAAAAAATAAGAAAGACTTAGAATTAGGAATAGTTGGTAAGGGAGACACTCCTCGAACAGTATATTTTTCCGAGCGAGCACTCACCTGGCTCAAAAAATATTTAGAAAGCAGAACTGACGACTCAAAATCTTTGTTTGTAAATTACAGAAAAAGAAAAGATGCAGGTAGAAGATTAACTGCTCGTTCAATAGAAAGAATCGTTAAGAAATATTCTAAAATAGCAGGAGTTCCTGTTTTTACCACACCCCATACTTTACGTCATTCTTACGCAACCGATCTTTTAAGCCAAGGTGTTGATCTCAGAGCTATTCAAGAATTTCTTGGTCACAAGAATATTGTAACTACTCAAATATATACTCATGTTACCAATAAGCGTTTAAGAGACATTCACAGAAAATACCATAGTGGTAAGAATTTAGATAAAAAATAACTGCTAGCATATCTTCCCTAGCAGTTTCCTGTCTACCTAATAAATGTCGCACAATATTAATATCCACTCAAGCACTCATTGAAAAGGTTAACCTCATTATTATACTCTGATATTAATGGTTTCACTTTGCTAACCAGAAGATTGTACTGTTCAATTAAAATATTATAATAATTAACCTTCTCTTTGTACTCCTGTCCTCTTTTGGGATACATGTACTTAATTTCTTCTTTTAGAGAATTAATTTTTATTTCTAAATTATCTATTTTTTCCTGATAAACACTTGTTTCATATTCAATTTCTTGGTCAGGCTCAGGACATGCTGATAAGGGCACAGAAAAGACCTGAACAGCTAACCAAGATTCTTCTCCTTCAAAAATTCCTTTTCTGGCTGCCACTCCTATCTCTTGGTAATTTTCATTTAAAATATTCTCTCTATGTCCAGGACTTTCCATCCATCTTTGAACTAAATTCTCATCATCTTCAAATCCTCCTCGAGCTAAATTTTCTCCAACAATAATAAATTGATAGCCCATCTCTTTTGTTAAATCGCTAATATCTTTTTCTTCTGGAGAAACATGGGCAAAATATTGTTTTTCAAACATATCAGTAATTTTCATCTCAGCAATTTTGTCTAATTCTTCACTTTCTATTAATAAATTTAATTCATGATCATTCCGATGAAAATTAGTCCAATCAATAATCCCTTCTCTGGTTAATAAAGAACTGTCTACTTCTTTTTCTAGGTAGATAGGATCAGGAGCATTAATCCTTTTATTTATTTCCTTTAAGGAAATTTCAATAATCCTATCCTTTGCTGCAGCAGGTTTTTTAGCTAAATCAAAATAAACATTAAAAATGCCACTCCAATAAATAAAAGCTATTTCAGCAACAATCCCTACAAGTAGTAAAAATATTCTTGTTCTCCTTTTCATGCATATTTATTTTACCATAAATAAAAAAAATCGGCTTAGTTTAAAAGCCGATATTAGATATAAGGAGAGATGTTACTTAGCTGTCTCATTAGTCCGCAACTCCAACCTACATTCAAGACATCAAAATTTTTCCTAAAAATACTCTTATTTTCCTTTAAAAGAACATTTTTATCTTTTATAAAGATTGCTCCGATAGTTCCATCTTGAATATTAACTAACCTAGTTGGTCTGTTAAGAGGTCTTCCTCCTTTCTTTTCATTGTCAGAAACAGTAACCTCAGAAAACTTGTAAGGAAGAGTTATTTTTGGAAAGATGCACGCAACAACTGATCCAACCTCGGAATCAATTCCTATTGTTATGTTCTTTGTGATAGAAGCTATTTCTGTTTTTTTTATTCCTTTTGTCGGTTCAAAACCATTATTTTCTTCTCTTACTATAATGTGCTGGGCGTGTCCAATCCGAGACAAGAAAGAAATTTCTGATAAAACCGCATTATTCCTTTTCAAGAATGATGTATCTTTTTTGTCAACAAATACCCTTTCCCCGTTTATCTCAATCTCTTCTGACAACTCTCTGTAAGCTATATCTCTAGGATGACTTATTTCCCAAAGATTATCTGATGTTCCTCCGGGCAATAACCAACCTTTTGGATAGATGTCTCTTAAAGAATTAACGCAATATTCTTTGCCTTCGATCTCTAGAATTAAGCAAGCAACCCCACCTACCATTTCTAAGGGATGCTCGGGATTAGCTACTCTTATTTTTTCCATCTTAAGTTCTTTTCTGTTAATTCTTTTTTGCAATTCAAGCTTCTCTTTTAACCAATCGGAGGAATAGGATCTAAAATGATCTTCTCGCTCTTTTAGGTTAGTGCATATTTCCGAATCAGGTCCAATTTTTACATCAAAAATCCATTGACCATTTTTTTTAACTAGCCAAGCCTCTGTTGACTTTACCGTAATAAAGCTTCCCTCTCTTTCATACTCTTTAAGTTTTTTTAATTCCACTTTTATCTCCTTCCATTTTTCTTTTTTTAAAGTTCAAATATGTAGATATTATAAATATAATCACCAATTAAGTCAATAAAAAGAAAACTACTTGACAAAATAAAACTAATAGAATATTATGTATCTTACTCAAGAACCTTGAGTAGAGAAATACGAGAGGAAAAAGAGGCATGTTTTTTAGAAGAGTCCATTCTTTTTTCCAAACTTTTCTAAAAAGTGCATCCCATCCCCTCCTAGAAGTCCTCTTCTCCTCTCCCTTTTCTCCTCTTATTAGCACCTTATAAAATTAAATAGATTAAATATAAAAAAGGCTCAATTAAATAATTAGAGCCTCTTTTTTTATTTACTTTCTTAACGTTTCCTCCGGCCTAAGCTGGTCTTTTAAAGTGTTGTACAATTCTTTAAAAGGCAAGATTACCTCTTCAGATTCAAAGAAAAGAATTGCCTTTCCATTTCCGTTTCGAGCAAGATCAAGTGAAAAATTCCTTGTATCTATATTAGAATAAGGATATCTTCGCTCTTTCTTGTAAATAGCAATTCTTAAAAGGTGCGCAGAAAACTTAAAAACTTTGTTTTCTTTTTCTTCGGAATTTAAAATTAAAAATATTGCATCCTTCTCTCTTTGAACTTCTACTTCTGACCATCCGTTGTCATTCAACACTTTAATTGCTTTTCTCCTTTTCGTATCTTCATTTATCTCCTTGCTCAAAAGAACTAACCTCCATTTTCTTTTTATCTTAATTAAAAATAATAGTCAATCAATAAGAGATAATAATTTCAAAGCTTTTAAAGCACTTTTTTCTTTATCCTTTATTTCAAGCATTAAATCAAAATCAAAATTCTTTGTTTCCCTTATAAATTCTTTGAAATGTTTTACATTTAGTTTATTGGTATGAGAACCAGTCCTTTTTCCTTTTCCTTGAGTGCTGTAATCAACCATCGGAATACCATCTTTTTTCTTCCAAGTATTCTTTACTTTCTCAAAACAATCTAAAACACTTTCTCCGTTATTGTTTAAAGAATGATGAAAAACATCCAGCAATACTGGTACCCTTGTTTTCTTGTTGATGGCAAGGCAATCTTTTAAACTATATGACTTTTCGTCATTTTCTATTACCAATCTCTTTTTAACTCTCTCTGGAAGCTGATGATATCGATCGACAAACCTCTTAATGCTTTTCTCTTTTTCTCCGTAAACACCTCCAACATGAATCTGAATTTTATGACTTTGGTTCAATCCTAAAAGATCTAAAACCTGATTATGGTAAATTAATTCTCTTCTACTTCTTTCAAAAATATCACCTCTAATTGAATTAATTAAAGTAAATTGATCAGGATGCATAGAGATCCTCATCTTATTTTTTTTAATTAGCTCCCCTATTCTAGAAAAATCATTCTTAAAATAATCCTGCCAATTAAAATCACAAACAGGATGAGAAGCAAAAGGAATTAAAGAAGATCCTATTCTAAAAAATAACAACTTATTATCAATATTAAATTTTAATGTTTTCTCTAGACAATCCAAATTAGTACTCACCTTCTCTTTGAGTCTCTTGGGAGAATAAGAAGCTAATCTAAAAGTAGTATTGGCCGTACAACCAATACTATTATTAATACACGGATATCCAATTTTCATAACTAAAAATTATTAATTATTTCAAGTATTCTCTTTTTCTCTTTTTCTACAATATCTCCATTATACTCTCCACTATGAGCAGAACTACCTCTGTAAGACGCTTTCTTCTGATCTAGGTGGAGATGGAAAGAAAGAGCATTTTTATCTTTATCCTCTTTTAGAAAAAGATGAAAACGAGGATAATTTTGATTGCTCAAAGATCGAACACAATTAAACTCTTCCTCGTTTTTATTCAATAAAACATATCCAATTCTTCTGACTAGAAAAAGAATATTTCTATTAGGTCTTTCTATTTCAAACTTCATAAAGATTCAGTAATAATTATTGAAATTTTTTAACATCTTGAAACCATTTTCCAAAGCTACAATCTGGACTATGTGGCGGAGGATCATTTCTTTTTAATATTGACACTGCATTACGAAATAATTCAGAGACATAAGAAGAATCTGTTTCAATTTCATGTAATTCTTTTTGAAAAGGAAGTTTCTCGCTAAACCCGTTCTTTTTATCAATGATGTAAAAAGCAAGGTATCCTTTTTTCGGAGTTGAATAGCCATTCTTTTCTAAAAGATAACTATAAACGTCCATTTGAATCTGGAATCTATCATACACTTTAGCTATCTTGCTTCCGGTTGACTTATAATCAAGCGGAGCAAGTTTATCATCAGAAAACTTTAAAACATCATCTATTGCTCCGAATATAGTGACACCCAAGGTAGAATCATAATACCGTAAACCCTTGGAGCTATCCCTCCACTCATCTATTAACTTCTGGTCTGGGAAAAGCTCAGCATCTATATTATTTTCCGTTAACAAAGGATGGGGTTTACTCATCGCTCGATACTTGTCAAATTCTTTCTTAAGTAAATGATCTACTGCCATATTTAAAGCAAAAGGATAAGGAGGAGGTCTCCTTATTCCCATCTTTTTCTCAAGCCAAAAACAATGAGGGCACTCAAGAAAAAGATTCAAAGAGCTAGGCGAAATTTTTAACCCTTTTTTACTCATTTCCAAATTCTTCTTCTGTTTCTTCTTCCTCTTCTTCATCCTCTTCTTCGTCCTCTTCTCTGAAAAGCGCCTTTTCTAGAATCTTTATAAAAACAAACCAACCCAATAATACTCCCCACTTTTGATATAAAGAAATATCAGCTTGGTCCAATCCGTAAACAGCAAAGAACAATGAAAATACCAAAACAAGAACAAATAATATCTTTTTCATATTCTCAAAATTTTAAATATTAAAGCCGTTAATGACCTTTATTTAGATTAATATTATTCTATCACAAATAGCTTATTAAGAATAATAAAAACTCAAGATAAGATATAATCTTGAGTTAAATGTTTTTTTCAGGAAATATAGCTGCAATAATTAACATGATGCCCGTTCCAAGGAAACAAATTTCTATTAAAAATAAGAATATAATAGATATTGGGAAAATATAATAAAAATTAGTTTCCGGAATAAAATTCCAAAAAGAGAAAATAAAATAAACTATCCCAGCTATAATAATTGTTATTCCTGTTAACACTACAAGAAATCTATTCTTTAAATCTTTATTCAATTTTAAAGGCCTCCTTAAAATATTATAATTTAATAAAAATAAAAATCAAAAAACAGGCTTTACCTGTTATTTTTTAAAATCATAATAGACCTACCTTTCTTGCCCGCATTAGTATTTTCTTGTAGGTCTTTTAACCCCACATTGACGCTCCCGTAGCAATAACTTTAGCAAAACCAAAACTTATTGTCAAGAAAGAAAAAAATCGCTGGAAAAAATATCCAGCGATTTATTTATTTTAGTTACGAGTTTTCTGGCAATCTTTCTCTTATTGCTCTCAACAATTCAGACCTTCTCATCCTTTCGGTCTCTTTAATGTTCATAATCTCTGCTAATTCAAGCAATGATTCTTTGGACAAATTTCCATTAGGAGTATATCCAAATCTATCCTTTCGGACTAGAGCATTCAAGAGGTCTTGGATGGTAAAAGAAAGTTGTTTTTTAGAAGAGTTTACCAAAGATAAATTATATTCATTTGGATAAAGCAACATTTTCTTTGCTTCTTCTAATTTTTCCGGGATCTTTCCTCCCTCAAATAATCCAACTCTTCTTTTCTTAAGCCATTCTAAGCTTTGCTCGTCTAATCTTTCCTCTACTAGCCAGTCTCGCATTTTTTCCAAATCGTTCTTTCCTATATTCATCTTCTCACCACCTATTTTTTAAGGTGCAAACAAATGCAAATGATATACTATCTAAGAAAAGTTGTCAAGAGAGAATAATATTTAAAACAATTTAAATGATATAAATCACAATATCTCCTACGTTAGTCCCAGTATTTCCTGTTTTAATAAGAGAATTGCCAATTTTTTTAAATAAACTATTACTATCGTAGCTAATTAAATAAGGGTCAATGTCAATGTTTTCTTCTTTAACCCTATTAACAGAATTATTATCAATAATAGCTCCGGCAGCTACAGAAGAGAAATCAGAACCGTCGGTTGAGATGCTAGCAGCCAACCACTTCTTATCATAATTCATTAACTCCTTTAAGGTAACAGCTAAGTAATGCTGGTTCCTGCCACCATTTCCATGTTTCTCAGATAAAACAGGATTTGTTTCTCCTCCAATTAAAAGAAAATTGTAATCTTTATATTTACCTTGTTTAATCTCTCTTGCTCTCAGTTGAGCCGTCCGAGAAGTTTCGCCTTCTTGGCTAGAAGAAACAATAAAAGGATTAAATCCTAATTCTTTTGCTTTTTTCTTTGCAGCATTTAATGCTATTTCATTGTCTCCAATAACATAGTTTGTAGTATTTTTTAATTTAATTGGTGTAGTTCTTTTTTCTTCAACAGCTTTCTCTAAAAAATTAACGATGTTAGTAGAAACCTTTTCTTTTAAAGTGTAATTATCTAAAACAAGTAAAGCATCTTTAAAAGAAGACTGGTCAACTACTGTTGGGCCAGAGGCAACAGAGTCTAAATCTCCACTAACGACATCAGAAATAATCAAAGAAACAATTCTTGCTGGAGCAAAAAATTTAGCTAACTGACCTCCTTTAATTTGGGAAAGATGTTTCCTGACAATATTAATTTCTCTTATATCTGCTCCACAACTTATTAAAAGCTCGTTTGTTTTCTGCACATCTTCAAGCACAAGCTCTTTTGCTGGACAGGTCATCAAAGAAGATCCTCCTCCAGAAATCAAGCAAACGACTAAATCGTTTTTGCCTATAGAATGTTTATCTTTTAGAGCAAGCATGCTTTTTACTCCTTTTAGTCCTTCCTTGTCAGGAATTGGATGCCCCGCCTTAATAACTTTAATTTTTTTAGTCTTATACTCTCCCGATTTACAATTAACAAGGCCTTCTTTGATATCATTTCCTAAAAGAGATTCTATTTTTTCTGCCATCATTCCTGCCGCCTTTCCTCCGCCAATAACAAACACTCTTCCACAAGAAAGATCGTACTTATCACGATCAATAAATAATAGTTTTCTCTCTGGGTCATAAGTTAAATGCTTATCAATAAGAACGCCTGGCAATACTGAATTAATTGCTTCTTCAATAATCTTTAAAGATTTTTTTCTTAATTCAGAAGTATTAATTTCTTTTTTATTTTTAATAATCATTTTATTGACAAATTCTAATAATTGAATATAATAAAGGAGAATTGTTAGACAATCTCTAACAATTACGCGGCTAGAGAAAGGGAAGCTTAATTCCTGTTTGAACCGGACCTTCATCCATGGAGATTTTTTTCTCTTTATCTGGTCGCGTCCTCACCACAAGAGCTCTTTTAAAAACAATTTTTTACATAGAGTGCGTTAACAATAAAACAACGCACTTTTTTAATTTTAACATAAAAAATGCCTGAGCTAATAACTCAGGCTTCTTGAAATTAAAAAAATGTAAATTATCTAATCAAGGAAGGTCTTTTGCACCACTTTTCTGAAACTTTATCTATAATACTTTCTTCTGCTTTATCTCTCATTGAATCATTGTCCATGCTTATTGGCAAAGAAATAAAATCCCCTACTCTCTGTTCGTCAAAAATCTGAGCTCTTTGATCGTAAGCTGGCAACTCAATAAAAACTTTTAATTGATAATATTCTATTAAAGACAAATCAACAATTTTACTATCTGAATTTATTTTATTTACCATCTTTACGCAATCATCGATTAATTGATCCTGGCAACGACCATAACTATAAGTAAAGAATTTATAATTAAGCTCATCTTTTAAGGCTACTCCTGCAACTAGTATTGCCAATACAGCAAAAAGAATTATTGTTTTTCTTCTTATCTTCATATAAATAACTTACCATTTAAAATAAACAAAAACAAGATTATCAACTTTATCAAAAAATACTTATATAATATAATTAAACAATATGATTAAAAGTATAAAAAGTTTTACAAAATTATTTGACCAGGGAAAGAAAGAAAAAATTGAGATAACAAAGAAATACAAAAACTCTAAAAATATTGTAGTTGCTGCAATGGGAGCTTCAGCAATTCCCGCTGAAGTTTTAAAAGAAGCAATTTCTTTGAATATTCCTTTTGAGGTTTCAAAAAAATACGATCTTCCTAATTATGCTGATGAAAATACTCTTTTAATTTGTATAAGCAGATCAGGGAATACAAAAGAAACGATTAATCAGTTTAATCAGGGAACGAAAAGAAAATGCAAAATAATAGTAATGACCTGTGAAGGAAAATTAGAAGAAAAAGCAAAAAAAGAAAATGTTCTTTTCTTCAAGCTTCCTTCTTCCTTCCTAGAAAAACAAACGAGAGAAACATTTCCTTTTTTAATTTCTCTTTTAATGAATACCTTTAAAAGAATAGGATTAATTAATAAAATACCTTCGATTGAAACAATTAAAAAAGAAAAATCTAAAATAGAAAAGGAGGCTAAAAAATTCAGCAAAAAAATAGAAAAAGGGTTTCCTTTAATTTGCTGTCAATATTATTCAGTAAGTTTTCGCTGGGAAAGTCAATTAAGCGAAAATTCAAAAAAATTATCAGAAAGCCTTGCTCTTCCAGAGCTTGTTCATAATGAAGCAGAGGCTTGGCAAAAGATAACAAAAAGCTATCCTTTAATAATATTAAGAGATAAAGAAGAAAGAAAAGAATTGTCAGCTCAAATAGAAGGATTTAAAAATTTAACTAAAGATAAGACTAAAATATTTGAAGTTAGAGCCAAGGGAAAGGATAAGCTAGAAAGAATGCTTTATTTAATTCTTTTTGGTGATTTTACTTCTTACTTTTTATCTCAAACAAGAAAAGTAAATCCAAACGTAAATAATTACATATCTAAGATAAAAGAAGAAGTAAAGAAGAATTCTTAAAAATAGAAAAATCTAAAACCTAAAACCAAGCAATAAAATGCTTGGTTTTTAAATAGAAGAAATTTAAATATTACTTCTTTAACAGTTTTACAAAAACTTCACTTGGAATATTTACCTTTCCCTCTGCTTTCATTTTTTTCTTTCCTTTCTTCTGCTTCTCTAATAACTTTCTTTTCCTGGTATAGTCGCCTCCGTACAAATAACCAGTAACATCCTTTCTTAAAGCAGAAATTGTTTCTCTTGCAATAACCTTTCCTTTTTTATCATCTTCTTTAAAAACATTGCCAAGAGTAACCTGAACCGGAACAGCAAAGTTTTGCCTAGGAATAAGTTCTTTTAAATCCTGGGCTAACTTTCTTGCTCTCTTGTAAGCTTCTTCTGAAGGAACAATCCTAGAAAGATTTTTGATTTTATCATCAGCTACAAAAACATCTAATTTAGATAAGTCACCTTCCCTCATTCCAATAGATTCGTAAATCATAGATGCGTATCCGGAGCTAACACTCTTAAGCTTGTCGTAAAAATCACTAATAATATCAGCCAATGGAGCATTGTATTCAATTATTAATCTTTCTTTTCCTAAATATTCTGTTTTTTGGTGTTCTCCTCTAATTTGATCAAGAAGTTTCATTACTCCTCCTAAGCAATCTTGAGGAGTTATTATTCTAAGATTAACCCAAGGTTCCTTGATTACAAGGTTCTTTTCATCTATCTCATAACTTACCTTTGGTGTAGTTACTATTAAGTTTATATCATATTCCCTTTTCAGCCTCTCAACTACAATCTCTAAATGAAGCATTCCTAAAAATCCGCACTTAAATCCTCTCCCCAGAGCAGAAGAAGATTCTATCTCTGCAAAAAAAGCTGCGTCATTCAATTTTAGTTTACCTATTCCCTCTTTTAAAAGATCGAAGTCAGAATCTTGATAAGGGTAAAGACTAGCAAAAACCATTGGCTGAGGCTTTTCCCACCCTGCTTTTTCTAGGTATTTATCAAGATCTTTCTCCTTAGTAGCAATATAGCCAATTTCTCCTGCTTTTAATTCTTTAGTCGGAGCCATCTGAGGCTTGAACATTCCAATCTCATAATCAGAATCTTTTAATACTCCGTCAATAATTCTTACGTAAGATATAATTCCTTTATAAGAGTTGTAAAGAGAATCAAAAACAATTCTTTTCACGGGGGCATCTAACTTCCCTTCTGGAGCAGGAACCTTATCAATAACTGAATCTAATACTTTATCAATATTTACTGATTTCTTTGCTGATATTTTAATTATCTCTTCTTTGTCAATATCTAGCAATCTTGCTAATTCTTCTTCCACTTCATCAACTCGTGCATTAGGTAAATCAATTTTATTGATTACAGGGATTATGGAAAGATTACATTCTTGAGCCAAATAAAGATTAGACAATGTTTGAGCCTGAACTCCTTTAACTGCATCAACTAAAAGTATTGCTCCTTCTACTGCCTTCAATGATCTTTTTACTTCTAAATAAAAATCCATGTGACCAGGCGTATCAATAAGATTTAAAATATAACCTTTATATTCCATCCGAACCGGCTGAAGTTTAATAGTAATCCCTCTTTCTCTTTCTAAATCCATTTGATCTAATAATTGCTCCTTCATTTTCTCTTTAGGAATAGTGTTCGTCAATTCCAAAAAGCGGTCAGCTAAAGTTGACTTGCCATGATCAATATGAGCAATAATGCAAAAATTTCTAATATTATCCATAACTAGAAGTTTATCAAAAAATTATAACTAACTCAAACAAAAAAATAGGGAAAGAATCCCTATTAATTATATTATCTCGCTACTCGTAAAAATAATAGCGTTGTTGTTAAACACTGTTAGTCTTTTTCCTAATTCTATCTTATCACCACGTACTACGTCTTTCTTTCCGTTCAAAACAGTGCCACCGCCTTTGAGACGTTTTTTCTGTCTTACCTCATATCCATTTCTGATTTTTTCAATATCAATCAGAGAACGCTTTGTTTCGATTATCATTTCTATCCACCTCCAATTTTTATAGAGCTAAAGGAGAATATAATATATTTAACAAATATTGTCAAGGGGTAAAATAAAAAACCTTGCTTTCCTTTAAAAACAAGGTTTTTCTATAAAATTCAAAATAATTTATATTCCTAAATCAAGAAGTTCATTTCCGTCACCTGACTCTACTTTGACCTGTAATCCTGTAGCCACTTTTGCCACCTCATATATCCTTGTACATAAAGTTGGACTAAAACCGGGCTTTAATTCATCCCCGCATGCATTACTCATAGAAATCCAAGGTCTAAGCTCTTTAGAATAATCAAACTTTCTCCCCGTACTGTCAACTATTTCTTCTACGTCCCATTTCCCAGACCTAATAGTTTCTGTCCCGATATTTCTCGCTCCTATTGTAACTTCAATGTATTTTTCCGTAGTAGTAGCTGCTGACGGATGAGATATTTTTCTTTCTAATTCAGAAACTTCTAAAATATTTCCTCTGTCTCTAGCTTCTTCTAATTTAAACTCAAAATCACCAACAGTAACTTCGTAAACTGGTCCGGGTGGTTCTGGTGGCTCTGGTGGCGGAGAAGGTTTCATAAGAGTTATTGCAAGAACAGCAATAAAAACTATGGCAACAACAATCATTACTCCTAAAACCATAAGTTGTTTTTGGTCTCCCATTTTTGTAAATTTTGAAAAATCAATCATATTTTTAAAAAATTAATTTCTTTATATATTTTATCATAAAGAAAAT
>CAZSHN010000011.1:9515-14326 GCA_964607015.1 uncultured Candidatus Saccharibacteria bacterium | reverse complement strand
TCCATAAGAATAGACTTTGCCTTTTCGTTCATTAAATTGATAGTTTTCTCTTTGCCTAGAAAAAGACTCAAAATTTCAGCTGAATCATTAGAAGATTCAATCAAAAGAGGGTAAAAAAGATCAATCACCCTTACCTTTTCTCCTACCTCAAGAATGTCTGTGTTTCCGTAACCCTCGAGCATTTCTTCTTTTACCTCTATTTCCTTTGTTAGATCAACATTCTCTGAAACTACTAAAGCAGCCATTAATTTTGTTAAAGAAGCTATTGGAAGTTCTTTATAATAATCTTTTTGAGCAAAGACAAATCCAGAATCAAGGTCTCCCACTAAATAACTTTGAGCTGTTACCAATGGCGAATTAACATCTTTTTTAGGATAAGAATAATCTTTTCTTTTTCCATTAACAACCAATACTGGCATATCTATATCTGTCTCTTCGTAAACAAGCTTAGCATCTTCGTCGTTCAGCCTTAAACATCCCCCTGAAAAGTCAGAAACTAGCTTTTCTCCTCCGGGATAATAAGGTTCTCCATGAAAATAATACTTTCCATAATAATGAAGAGCATAGGGCATGAAAACATTAGAAACAATGGAAAAGCTGCTTTTATTACCAGAGTTAATTTTATAAAGACCAACAGCAGATCCTCCCCATCCTTGAGGATCTCCTTTTGTTAAAATAGAAACTTCTTTTTTAACTCTTCCATCGTCATAAATCCTTATTTTCATTTCTGATAAATCAGCTTCTAAGAAATCTGTTTTCTTTGAAATCAATTCTTCTTTCTTCTCTTCTAATAAATCAACGTAAAAATTAGATCTTTCAAAATCTAAAAGATTAGTTCCTAAAAAATTAGTAGAAACTAAGAATATTAATAAAGTTGTTGCTATCTTAACCATTTTAAATAAAAAAACGCCAACAAGGCGAAAAAAGCCAAATAATTTTACTAATATTGGTTATTTTCCAAACCTTCTTTTTCTTTGAGTGTATTCTCCAACCGCTTTTTCAAAATCATCCTTGTTGAAATCAGGCCAATATTTATCTGAAAAATAAAGTTCTGAGTAAGCTGCCTGCCAAAGCAAGAAGTTAGAAAGACGCTTTTCTCCTCCAGTTCTAATTATTAAATCAGGCAAAGGCAGTCCTCCAGTAGACAAATAGTCATTAAATATCTTTTCAGATATCTTCTGGGGAGCAATTTTCTCTTCAACCATTCTTTTGACAGCCTGCAAAACATCCCAACGTCCGCTATAACTAACAGCTAAATTTAAAACATAATCTTTGTTGTCTTTTGTTAGATCCTCTATCTTTTGAATTGCTTTTTGTAAGCCTTGAGGAAGTCTATCCTTCTGTCCAATGATCCTTACCTTTATTTTATCTCCCACCAATAAACTATTATTGTCCTCTTCATTATACTCTCTTATCTCATTCAATAGCCCCTCTTCTAATAATCTCATTAGATAATTTACTTCATTACTAGGTCTTTTCCAATTTTCAACTGAAAAACCAAAAGCAGTAAGGATTTTTATTCCTCTTTCTTGGCAATAGCTACAAAATCTTTTCAAGTTATTGAAACCTTCTCTATGCCCTTCAATGCTAGGTAAATTTGCTTCTCTTGCCCAACGTCTATTGCCATCAGGTAACAATACAATATGAGAAGGAATCTGATCCTCTTCTTCTTTAAGATTCTCCTTGTTCATAATTAATTATTATCTCCTCTTTCTCTTGGTGTTCGGCTATTATAAAGCCTAAGGCAAAAGAAAGAAAAGAAATCAAAATAACCGTACTTACTAATATTATAGCTTTTTTATTTTTTTTGACAACCTTTTTAAAACTTGCTAGTATTACCATATAATAAATTAATATTTGAAAGATATCATGTCAACGACTAAAGCATCAGGAACAACGAAACTAGGAAGAGATTCTAAACCAAAATATCTTGGAGTAAAATTATATCAAGGCCAGAAGGTAAAACCTGGCATGATTATCATTAGACAAAGAGGTACTAAATTTATTCCTGGAAAAAATGTTAAACGTGGTTCAGATGATACTCTATACGCAACAAAAGAAGGAACTGTAAAATTCGTTACAGGAAACAAGAAAAAATTCGATAATTCTCGAAGGAAAATTAAAATTGTTAATGTAGAGTAAGCGAAGCTAATACTAGACGGAAAAGCACGAATTTTCGTGCTTTTTTTTATTTCTTCAAGCCAGCCTCTATTAATCCCTTAAATACAGGATGGGGTCTGGTTGGCCTTGATTTAAATTCAGGATGAAATTGAGTAGCAACAAAATAAGGATGATCTTTGTGTTCAATGATTTCAACTAAATCTCTCTTTGGATTGACTCCAGCAATTACCAATCCATTTTCCACTAATTTTTCTCTATAATCGTTGTTAACCTCGTATCGATGTCTATGTCTTTCTTGAAATAAATCTCCTTCATAGAGTCGATCTGAATTTGTTCCTTCTTTAATCTTACAAGAATAGTCTCCAAGCCTCATTGTTGCTCCATATTTTTTATCTTCTAATAAAGCTACTTGTTCTGGCATCATATCAATAACACTATCCGGTCCTTTGGGAGCAAACTCGCTTGAATTCGCTTCTTTTATTCCACAAACATTTCTTGCAAATTCAATAACAGAAAGCTGCATTCCAAGACAGAGGCCAAGAAATGGAATTTTCTGAGTGCGACAATATTCAATAGCTTTTATTTTTCCTTCTATTCCTCTATTTCCAAATCCACCAGGAACAATAATTCCATCAAAATCTTTTAACTCTTCAGCAGACTTAGGATCTTTTTCGTATTTTTCTGCTGATAGCCATTGAATTTCTGGTTCTCTTTTAAAATGCCAGCAAGCATGTTTAATTGCTTCAATTACTGAAATATAGGAATCCATTAAGGTAAACTCTCCGGTTTCAAAATATTTTCCAACCATTCCAATCTTGATTGGCTTGTCAGCAGTTTTTATCGTCTCAACTAATTCGTTCCAATCTCGATGATTTTCGTCAGGATTTTTTTTCTTTTCAAGACCAAATTTATTTAAAATCCTATCTCCTATCCCTTCTTTTTCAAAATTCAACGGTATTTCATAAATATGCTCAACGTCAGGAGAAGAAAAAACACTCCTCTCGTCAACATTGCAAAAAACAGATATTTTTTTTCTTCTTGGTTGATCTAATTCAAAATTACTTCTTGCAATAACAAAAGAAGGCTGAATTCCAGTCATATTAAGCCACTTAACTGCCTGTTGAGTTGGCTTAGTTTTCATTTCTCCTATTGTCTTTGGGACAGGAAGATAGCTAATTAACACAAAAAGAACTCTGTCAGGATGATCTAACTTCATCATTCTAGCTGCTTCCAAAAAGAGCATGTTTTGATACTCTCCAACCGTTCCACCAATTTCAATTAATACAAAATCGGAATTAGTTTCTTCTCCCGCTCTTTTTATTCTTCTAATTGTTTCGTTCGGAATATCTGGAACTACCTCAACACAACGACCATCGTATTCCAAATTTCTTTCTCTATTAATAACTGATTGGTAAACCCTACCAGTAGTAATATAGTTATCTGTGGTTAATTCTTCGTCTAAAAATCTCTCATAATTACCTATATCTTGATCGCACTCTACCCCATCTTTTGTAACAAAAACTTCCCCGTGTTCGACGGGATTCATTGTTCCGGCATCAACATTGACATAAGGATCAATTTTAATAGCCGTTACCTTGTAGCCACTTTTTTGAAGAACCTTCCCGATGGAAGCAGTAGCTATTCCTTTACCAATTCCTGACATTACCCCTCCGATGACAAATATATATCTAGTCATGTTATTAAAACAAATTAAGAATTTTCTTCAGGTGTAACTATTACTTTAATCTCTGCTTCTAAATTATGCTTAAAAGCAATCTTAACCGAAAAATCTCCTAATTGCTTGATTGGCTCTTTTAATTTAACTTGCTCTTTTTTAATAGAAATATCATTTTTCTTAAGTGCCTCAACAATCTTCTGTTCATTTATAGATTCATACAATTGATCATCTTTCCCTACTTTAACTGGTATTTCTATTTCTTGGCCATCTACAGCAGTTACTGTCTTCTGAATTTCTTCCAGCTCTGCTTGTGCTTTTTCTACTTGCTTTTCTTTTTGAGTTTCTAGCCACTTAAGATTACCTGAAGTAGCTGGTTTTGCTAAACCCTTAGGGATAAGGAAGTTTCTTGCATAACCATCTTTAACTTCTTTAACCTCATATTTCCCTCCTATATTTTCGATGTCTTCTAAAAGAATTACTTTCATATTTTTTAATTAGATTACATTTTTAATTATATTAAATTCAGCCTACTATATCAACCTTATTTTTCTAAATTTTTAGCTAATTCTAAAGCCTTTTCTAGTTGCCTGTCACGACCTTCTTCGTAATCTTCTTCGCTCATTTCAACTTCAACATCAGGCTCTAAACCAGAAACACTAATTGATTTTCCTTCTGGAG
Source organism: uncultured Candidatus Saccharibacteria bacterium (assembly GCA_964607015.1). Lineage (GTDB taxonomy): Bacteria > Patescibacteriota > Minisyncoccia > Minisyncoccales > JAGGXC01 > CAYUNN01. Next base: position 9,849 of record CAZSHN010000011.1, on the reverse strand, counting down.
TAAGCCATTTAGCTACAGTGACTTTCAAGCTAGAACCATCGCTTAAAGGAACAAGCTGTTGAACAGACCCTTTTCCAAAAGAAGTTTCTCCTACCAACAAAATACCTTTATTATCTCTTAATGCACCTGCTAGAATCTCAGACCCAGAAGCACTACCCTTATTAATCAAACAAACTACAGGATAGTCAGCTAAAGCACTAGGACCAGAGGCCTTGTACTCTTCTCTTTCTTTTAGCTCTCCAAAATCCTCTATTGCAACTACAGCTCCTCTTTCTAAGAACCAACCACCTATATTCTGAGCTACTCCAAGATAACCACCAGGATTATTTCTTAA
>CAZSHN010000011.1:2426-9415 GCA_964607015.1 uncultured Candidatus Saccharibacteria bacterium | reverse complement strand
ATAACCTTAAGCTCTCCTTCTCTTGCTCCTACTTCCATTCCTACTCCTCCAAATTCTCCGCTAATATCTTCTGAAAACATTTTGGAATCACTCGGATCCAAGAAAATAGTATAAGGATCATCTATAGAATTTATCATCCCAGTAATCGCTCCATAAATCATTTCTTGTGTATCTAGCTTTTCAGAATCAACATACTTCTCTTCTACTGTTTTCCAAGTTTCCCAAAACAAAGAAAAGTCGACGTGCTCCGGAGGACAAACAGGGCAACTTGCTTCACCTCTGCTTATTCCAAAAAAAGTCCCCAAGCCAAAGCTTGCCAACATTACTATTAATAAAAAAACAAAAGTTAAATTCTTTCTCATATTAATCTGGTATAGCAAAATTTAACAAAACAGTCCAGTAGAGTTATTAAGAAATTATTTCTCCTTTGAGATAATTTTCTTTAAATCCATTAATTTTTACTTTTTCGAAGTTACCGAGATTACCTTCTTTTAAAATAACCGCCCTAAATGAAGGCAGCCTACCAATCAAAGTTCCTTTTTTTCCCTCTCCAGATATTAGAACAGGAAACTCATTTCCCACAAAATTCTTGTTATCTTTTAAATTAATTTTATGAGAAAGATCAGTTAACCTCCTAGATCTTTCTTTTTTAATTTTATCCGGAAAATCTTTTAAATCTTTTGTTTTACTGCAAGGCCTTTTAGAAAATCTAAAAATATGAACAACAGAAGGTCTTGTTTCTTTAATAACCTCTAAGGTTTTTTTAAAATTTTTTACTTTTTCTTCAGGATAACCAACAATAATATCAGTAGCTAAAAGAACATCTTCAAAATTATTTCTGAATTCTTTCACAACATCAACAAAATCTTTCACTTTATAATTCCTATTCATTTTTTTAAGAATTTCGTCATCTCCTGACTGCAAAGGAAGATGAATGAATTTATAAATCTTATCTGAATTAAAAGAGTTAACAAGATCTTTGAAAACTTTCTTAACAAAGAAAGGATTCATCATTCCCACTCTTACTCTAAAATCTCCTTTAATACTACTTATTTCCTTAAGCAGTTTCGGTAAAAGAAATTCACCTTTGTCCAAGCCATAAAGAATAGAATCCTGAGAAGTAAGTTGTATTTCTTTATAACCCGAACTAACAAGGGATTTTATTTCTTCCAAGATGCTATTCATGGAAAAGCTAACTAACTTTCCCCTAGCATGCCGAGTTGCACAAAAATTACAATTACCTAAGCATCCCTCAGCAACAGAAACAATTGCAGAAACGCCATTATCTTTTCTTTTCTTTAAAGAATAATATTTCGCTTTATCTATTTTATTTCTAGAAATATTAGAAACCTGCTTTCCTTTTAAAACGTTTTTGACAACTTGGCCTATAGAAAGAATATCTTTAGGTCCTATTATTCCATCAGCTAATTTAGCAACATTTTTAGGAGAAATTAAAGACAAACACCCTGCAACAATAATCTTTTTCCCTTTAAATTCCTTCATTCTTTTAATAATCTTTCTTTCTGTCCTTCCAACTACCCCGCAAGAATTAATAACAACAAAATCAGATTCTTCAAAAGAATCTACTTCTTCATAATCACGGGAAAGAATACCCCTTATCAAATCCGAGTCTGACTGGTTAAGCTTGCAACCATAAGTTTCCAAATAAAACTTCTTCATAATACTTTTATTTATAAAAAATCTCCTTAAAAATAAAGGAGAAAAATGTGCCCCTGCTGAGACTCGAACTCAGAACCTCTTCCTTAAAAGGGAATTGCTCTGCCAATTGAGCTACAGGGGCTGATAAGTTCATTTGTCATTTTACTAAATTTCAAAATAAAATCAACCGATTTCAGCTAGTAGGTCTTTCAACAATAATTTAAACCAAGAAGTGTATTTATTGGGACTCTCCTCTATCTCTTTTTTTAAATCTTCCAAGCTTATCCATTTCCAATCAGAAACCTCTTCTGGATTAATTTTTATCTCCCCGTCGTAATTTCCAATAAAAATATGATCAAACTCTTTCTCCCATAAATCATTATCTAGTTTTAAATCATATTTTTTACTAAAAATTTCCTTCAACTCACAATCAAAGCCCATTTCCTCCTTTAATCTTCTAGAAGCTGCCTCTTTTAATCCTTCTCCTGGAAAAGGATGACTACAGCAAGTATTGCTCCATAACCCAGGACAATGATATTTATTACCAGCTCTTTGTTGAATTAAAAAATCTCCTTTTGAATTAAAAACAAAAACAGAAAAAGCTCTATGAAGCTTTCCCCCGTTTTGATGTGCTTTTAACTTGTCTTCGATTCCTATCTCATTATCATTCTCGTCAACAAGAATTACTTTCTTTTCCATAATATTTTATTAAATAATTTATTCTTTGATTTGAGAAATAAGGCGATTAGAAATTCCCATTAATGTTAGAATAACGCTCGCACTTCTTACTGGACTTGATTTATAAAAAGACTGTTCTCCTGAACTGCAAATTCCAAATATTGGAGTATTTTTATGCTCAAGATTCTTTTTAATTTCAATTATTTCTTTCCTATAATCAGACCCTAAAAGATATCCTCTCCCTGCGCAAGAGAAGAAAAGAATTAATCCAAAATCATTAGACCGAGCATCTTCTTTCATCATTTTAACGGTAACTTCTACTGTATCCCGAGCTACGCTATCTACAGTAATCTTTCCAAAGGTGACACCGGTTCCTTCTTTAAGGGGAATAATTGATTTAACATATTTATCATCAATATTTTCACTAAGCATAAAGGGCCAATAAAAGTCATATTTTCCGTCTGAATAAGCAAGAATATAACCCTTCTTTCCTAAAGAAATATGCTTCTCCATTAAATTCCTTGAGGATTTATCATAATGACCATATATCTCTCCAATAACTTCTGCTGCTGGTTTATTATTCAATTCATAGATTATATTTCCCTCACTTTTAGTAACAACTGCTTTGTCCGGTAACGGATCAACTCCGCTAGCCACTCCATACCCTATCTCTAGATCAGAACCAAATAAAACAGAAATCACTGCGTCTTCATATTTCTTTCCGTTAAAAAAGCCATATCCTGATCTAGGATAAATCGCATAATCTGGATTTATTCCTTGAGCAAGACCGCCACCGATATATCTTACTGTATTCCTAACAACCGAATCAATTCCTTCTATAACTCCATCATCTCTTAAGGTTCCATCTTTATAGAAACCAGGCGTTAATAGAAATCCATTAAGAGGATGAAACCTAGTAATATCTCTTGCTCCCTTTTTCATCATGGCAAGATAAGCAACCGAAGGATTGTACTCTAAATTGTCTAAAGCTTGATTTATAGAATCCTCCCCTGCTTTACGAGGTTTCTCAAAAACATTCTCACCTACTCCAAGCCCAACGCTTAAATGGTCTGATTCAATAGCTAAAACAGCTGCTCCATTAAATCTTAATGGCGGAACAATCTTCCCTGCCTTTTTCAGGAAAGAAGAAACAATTCCTTCTAACATTTCAACATCAAAATAATATTTATCTTTTGCAAAAAAACCAAGAACAGTTCCTCCTGCCAATGGAATACTATTGTCTCCAAAAATACCATATATCTTCTTCATTCCTTTTTCGTAATCATCTTCAGAATAATTATAAGTACAGAAAAACATAAGAAGCTTAGGCTTCTTTCCTTTAAGCTCTTTTTTTGCTTTTTCAGCAGCCTCTTCTGCTGCTTTTTCCAAATTATTTTTTTGAGAAATACCTATTCCCGTATTAATTAAGGCCATAAAATTTTATTAAAAAAAGCTACTTATTATATAGTAGCATAAAAAAAATAGAACTGGAAAGACACCTTTTACAATTCTTCTTTCTTTAATTCTTCTAAAAGTTCCTTTTGTTTTTTATTTAATTTTTTAGGAATTTTCACATCTAACTTTACATAAAGATCCCCTCTTCCGAAACCACTAAAATGAGGGAGTCCTTTTTTAGAAACTCTAAAAACTTTACCCGATTGAGTTCCGGCTGGAATTTTAAGTAAAATATCCTTTCCCTCAAGAGTTGAAACCTCTATTTCATCTCCTAGCGCAGCCTGGGAAAAAGAAATAGGATGTTCAATTATCAAATCATCTCCTTTTCTTTTAAAGTCAGGGTGTTCTTTTACAATAATACGGATATATAAATCTCCGGAACTACCCCCTCTTCTTCCTGCTGCGCCTTTTCCTTTCACTTTTAATACTTGATTGGAATCAACTCCAGCCGGGATAACCACCTTGATTTTTTCCTCGCTATCAATTCTTCCTTCTCCCTTACAAACATTGCAAGGCTTCTCTGGTTTTGAACCTTCTCCGCCACAATCAGGACAAATTACATATCTGGTCACGGTGCCAAAAAAGGTCTTATTAACTTGCTGTACCCTTCCTGTTCCTCGACAGGAAAAACATTCCTTTAGTTCACTACCAGGCTCGGCTCCTTTTCCCTTACACCTTGAACAAGTAACTTTCTTTTTAAGGAATATCTCTTTTTCTTGATTATGCAAAACATCTTTCAGGTCAACTTCAACATCAATCTGAATATCTTTCCCCTTTCTGACGTCTCTTTTTTTACCACCTCTAGCTCCTCCAAAAAAATCACTAAAAATATCTCCCAGATCTTCAAATCCAAAACCGAAATTAGAAGAAGAAAATCCGGACCTAAAATCAAAACCTTGACTAGGATCAAAACCCTGTCCTGACCCACCTTGCTGAGCTCCATCAAAAACCCTACCGAACCTATCATATTGACTTCTTTTTTCTTCATCAGAAAGAACCTGATAAGCTTCGTTAATCTCTTTAAACTTTTTAGCATCTCCTCCTTTGTCAGGATGATACTTATGAGCTAATTTTCGATAGGCTTTTTTAATTTCAGGACCGGAAGCATTTTTAGATATGCCAAGCACTTTATAGTAATCTTTCATAGGTTACTTATTTTTCTTTATAATCTCCTTCTTCTGCATCTTTTTTATCATCGTCATCTTTCTCTTTCTTTTCCTCTCCTCCTTCTTGCTGTTGCTGTTCCTGCTGCTGCTTATAAAGCTCGGATCCAACTTTCTGAATTACCTGTGACAATTCAGAGGTCTTGCTTTTAATCTCTTCGGCATTATCACCGTCTTTTACTTTGTTTAGTTCTTCTAGCTTTCCTTCAATTTCTTTTTTAGTATCATCACTAATCTTATCTCCAGCATCTCTTAATGTCTTTTCAGTAGCATAGACTAGACTATTTGCCTTGTTCCTTACTTCGATTAATTCTTGCTTTTTCTTGTCTTCGTCAGCATGCATTTGAGCTTCTTTTTTCATTTTCTCAACTTCTTCCTCAGAAGCACCGCAAGAACTTTCAATTCTAATTGATTGTTCTTTTCCAGTAGCTTTATCTTTTGCTGAAACATTTAATATCCCGTCTGCATCAATATCGAAAGTAACTTCAACTTGAGGAACTCCTCTTGGAGCTGGAGGAATTCCGTCCAAGATAAACTTTCCTAATGTTTTATTGTCTGCAGCCATTGGTCTTTCTCCTTGTAAAACATGAATCTCTACTGAAGATTGATTATCTGCAGCAGTTGAGAAAGTTTGCGTCTTAGAAGTTGGAACAGTTGTGTTTTTAGGAATAAGGATAGTGTTCACTCCTCCAAGAGTTTCGATCCCTAAAGACAAAGGAACAACATCTAGAAGCAAAACATCTTTTACTTCTCCTTTCAATATTCCTCCTTCTACTGCTGCACCAATAGCAACAACCTCATCTGGATTAATTTCTTTGGAAGCTTCTTTACCGAAGAACTTTTTAATCTCTTCTCTAATTTTTGGAGTTCTTGTTTGTCCGCCAACTAAAACAATCTCTTCAATCTCATCTGTTTTTAACTTTGATTCCTTTAAAGTTTTTTCAACAACATCGATAGACTTCTTTACATAATCATCAATTAATTCTTCGAATTGAGCTCTACTCAATTTATAATAAAGGTGTTTTGGACCAGACTCACCAGAAGTAACAAAAGGAAGATTAATTTCTGTTTCAAGGGTAGTAGATAATTCAATTTTTGCTTTTTCAGCAGCTTCCTTTAATCTCTGGAGAGCTAAATCATCTTCAGATAAATCAACTCCTTGATCTTTTTTAAACTGCTCTACAAGCCAATCCATTATTTTCTGATCAAAATCATCTCCTCCGAGATGAGTATCTCCACCAGTTGCTTTAACTTCTACTGTGTCTTCTGCTACATCAAGAACAGAAACATCAAAAGTTCCGCCACCAAAGTCATATACTACAATTTGATGATTTTTCTTTTTCGTCAAACCATAGGCTAAAGCAGCTGCTGTAGGTTCGTTAATTACTCTCTTAACCTTAAATCCTGCTATTTCTCCAGCAACTTTAGTAGCTTTTCTTTGTGAATCGTCAAAATAAGCAGGACAAGTAATAATTGCTTCATCAATCTTTTCTCCTAATTTTTCTTCGGCATCACTCTTTAGTTTCTGTAAAATCATTGCAGAGATTTCCATTGGCTTGTACCATTTCTCTCCCATTTTAACTTCAACTCCTTCATCAGAAGCCTTTCTTATTTCATAAGGAAGTAATTTCTTATCCCTTTTTACTTCAGGATCCTCAAATCTCCTTCCAATTAATCTTTTAATGGAAAAGATTGTGTTTTGAGGATTAGTAATTTGCTGCCTTCTAGCAGTAACTCCTGCTAATCTTTCGTTGTTTTTAGAAATTGCAACAACAGAAGGAGTGGTTCTATTTCCTTCTTTATTTTCAATTATTCTTGGTTCACCTTTGTCAACTACTGCCATAGCTGAAAAGGTGGTTCCCAAATCAATACCTAAGACTTTTCCCATAATTAATTAATGGCAATGTATTAATTAGAAAGTCAATTCATAGAAAACAACATTGACTTAATAAATTAATACAAAACCAGATTTAAATTTAAAGAATAAATCGTACTTACCAATCTAGAAAAAGATTGGTAAGTAACATTTACTCT
>CAZSHN010000011.1:0-2326 GCA_964607015.1 uncultured Candidatus Saccharibacteria bacterium | reverse complement strand
GCTACTACGTTTCCTTTCTCTTCATAAATATCCATTTTGGGAGAGCTTATTGTCTCCAGTCCTGTCCAATCATCATCAAAGAAACGATCAAGTTCGCGAAATGGATTATAAGGAATTAAAGGCATAATACTTTTTAAAGTTATTTTTATTTTAAGAGCCGACCTTTAAATTATTTATTTCTCTGGAGAAAAGCCAAATTCCTTTTTAGGAGATTCAGCCATTTTAATTTCTCCAAACTTTTTTTCGTAATTATTGATATTTTCCTGTAAAGCCTTGGCTACTCTCTTTAAGTGCCCGGGACTAATAATTACTCTTGAGTTTAATACTCCTTGCGGAGGAGAAATTAAGAAGAAATCTAAGATAAACTCATCTTTACTATGCACTACTTGCATTAAGTTAGAGTAAGCTCCTCTCAAATCATCTTCTTTAACTTTTACCTTGATTTGTTTTTTATCTTCCATAAGATATTTTTATTTTTTAAATAAATATTTATTTTGAAACTTTAACTTTTGCCGGCCTCAAAAGCCTGTCTTCAAAAAGATAACCCTTTTTAACTTCTTCAACAATTATTCCTGATTTTTCTTCTTTAGTTTCAACTTCTTCAACTATTTCATGGTAGTTCAAGTCAAGCTTTTCTCCTATTGCTTTTATTTCCTGAACCCCCTGCATTTTAAGAAAATCTTTTAGTTGATCTTTGATTCTTAAAACGCCTTTGAAATAATCATCTTCTTTTATTTTATCTGGTGTTTCCTTTTCTGCTTTTTCAAAATTATCTAAAATTTCAATTATATTAGACAATAATTCTGCTTTACCGTATTTAATCATTTCTTTCGTTCTTTCTGCCTCTTCTCTTTTGTAGTTTATAAAGTCAGCTTTTGCTCTTTGCCAACCCTTTAAATATTCATCTCTTTGCTCTTCACATTCTTTCAATTTTTCTCCTAATGATTTCTTTTGTTCTTTTTTATCAATCATTTTTCTAATAATTTAGTTAATGAATTAACGATAGAAATATTTTTCCTATAATCCATTCTCTTAGGCCCTACAATAACAAATATTCCACTACAACCGATTTTTGAACATCTAAAACTAGTAGTAATAATACTAGCATCTTCGTTCTTAAATTTAGGCGTTTCCTCTCCTATGTAAACTCTGACCTCAGAAGGATAGTCCAAGGCAAAGTCAGATATGTTTTCTTCAAAAAGACTAATGGTTTTCGCAAAACGAGAAACAAAATCAACATCTTTAAATTCAGGCTTATTAAAAATATCTTCCCATCCTTCTTTCCAAAGAATATCTTCGTCAAAAATATAGCTTAAACTAAGATTTGAAGAACTATCAGCCAAAATCCTGGTAACAATCTGAAGAAATTTTAAAGAACTTTCTAATTCTTTTCTAATTTCTCTTGCTATTGCTTTCTCTCTCTTGGTATTAAAATTCAAGGGACCATTTTCTAAGATATCATCAACGAAAAAACGATAACCTTTATCAGTAGGAACTCTTCCAGCTGAAGTGTGAGGCTGACAAAGCAATCCTTCATTGGTTAACTTTTGCATTTCAATTCTTAGTGTGGCCGGGGATATATCAAAATTATATTTTCTATCAAGAAACTTAGAACTAATCGGAGCAGCTGAATTAATATATTCTTTAACTATTGCGTTCAATATCTTTTTTTGGCGAATCGTAGGTAACATTATTATCCATTTTAATGATTATCACTCTAGTGTCAAGAGTGATAATAAAACAAAAAAAGCAACAATTTATTGCTTATTTAAAAATAAAAAAAGAGAGAAGGAAGTTTTTTATTTTCTCTTCAAACGAATAGAGGCATACTTTTTAAAGTAGAATGCGTCTCTGCGACGAAGCACTGATCTGACTATTTCAGCAATTTTTTCAGGACTTAATCTGGTTCTGGGAATTTCAGGATCAGGAGCTGTTAAAGATCTATTTAGAATAAATCTACCGCCTTTTTTATCATTACTCACGTAATAATACCATTCCTTTATTTCTTCCAACCTACCATCCTTCTTAAGCTTAAAGAAGTTAGTAATTATTTTTTTTCTTCCTTGAGTTATTTGCTCTTCTAGTCTTATTGCTGACATTATATTGTCAACCCAGCTGTTTTTAACTTTAGCAAAGTCAAAAAATAAATGAGTTCCTATACTACTTTCTTGAATAATAACAGACGCTCCTTTCATTCTAGCGGCTTTGTTAAAAACCGGATTATCTGTTTTCGCTATAACTATCAAGTCCTCATTGAAGAATCCTATTTTCTTCGGATCTCTTACTAAAAGATCTTTTTTAGTAAGCTTCATCTTCTTTGCTTCGT
>CAZSHN010000010.1:17616-29608 GCA_964607015.1 uncultured Candidatus Saccharibacteria bacterium | reverse complement strand
TCAGCCCCTATACATCCTCTTACGAGTTAGCAGGGACCTGTGTTTTTGGTAAACAGTCGCCAGGGGGTCTTTCGCTGCGGCCTTGGTTATAAAACCAAGGCAAGGTTTATCCCGAAGTTACACCTGCTTTTTTGCCGAGTTCCTTCAGGAGCTTTCACTCGTTCACCTTAGTGTTCTTACACTTGTCTACCTGTGTCGGTTTTCGGTACGGAATCCATTAGATAGATACTTAGAACTTTTCTAGGAAGAGTGCTCATCTAAGTTATTCTCTCCGAAAAGAGAAGTCCTCACTCTGCTTGGAAATCCTTACAGAGCAAACGTAAATCCAATAATACGCTTAGACTACTACTCTCCGTCCTTCTAAGGTTATCTAACGGATGGGACGGAATATTAACCGTCTGTCCATCGAGTACACCATTCGGTTTCCTCTAAGGACCGCCTAACCCTTAGCTGATTATCATTGCTAAGGAACCCTTAGACTTTCGGTGTCCCGAAATTTCATCGGGATTGCGGTTACTCATGCCAACATTCTCACTTCTCTCCGCTCCACCCGACCTTACAGTCGAGCTTCAACGCAAAGAGAACGCTCCTCTACCACGTTATCAAAAAGATAACATCCTTATCTTCGGTACTGAGCTTGAGCCCCGTGAATTTTCGGTGCGGAGTCTCTTAACTAGTAAGCTATTACGCACTTTTTAAAGGATAGCTGCTTCTAAGCGAACCTCCTAGCTATCTCCGAAATTCCACCTCCTTCTTTGCACTTAGCTCAGATTTAGGGACCTTAGATGAAGGTCAGGGCTGTTTCCCTTTTGACCATGGACCTTAGCGCCCACAGTCTGACTGCCGGAAATTCATAGTTGGCATTCGGAGTTTGATTGGAGTATCTGGCGAAACGCCACGATATTCCATTCAGTGCTCTACCTCCAACTATTTCAAAACCGACGCTAGCCGTAAAGCTATTTCGAGGAGAACCAGCTATTACCAGGTACGATTGGCTTTTCACCCCTTACCACAGCTCATCCCAGAGTATTGAACGGCTCACGGGTTCGGGCCTCCTCCCGACTTTCGTCGGGATTCACCCTGGCCATGGTAAGATCACCTGGTTTCGGGTCGTCTGCTTAATCTCTTTGTCGCACTTTCACACTTGGTTTCCCTAAGTCTTCGAGGCAGAACCTCTTAGACAAAGATTAAACAAACACTCGTTGGCTCATTCTTCAATAGGCACGCCGTCACCACTAAAAGTGGCTCCGACTCCTTGTGAGCAAGATGGTTTCAGGTTCTATTTCACCGGGATCACCTCCCTACTTTTCACCTTTCCCTCACGGTACTTGTTCACTATCGGTAAGACTGACGTATTTAGCCTTGGCTGGCAGTCCAGCCTGTTTCCTGCAGGATAACTTTTCCCACAGTACTCAAGAAAAGTAATAAGGAGCATAAAGTGATTTTCGCCTACCGGACTATTACCGTCTATGGTGCCCCTTTCCAGGGTGCTTCGACTAACCAAACTTTATCTAAGTACTCTCCCTCAGAGGTATTCCTATCGATAAGGAATAGCTCCGACATTACTCCCTTACAACCCTCAAGCGCTATATTGCACTCAAGTTTAGGCTCTTCCCTCTTCGCTCGCCGCTACTAAGGGAATTTTGCGTAAAACGCATTTTTTTCTTTTCCTCCACCTACTGAGATGTTTCACTTCGGTGGGTTCGCTGTCTCATTAGTTGAGACTATCCTGGTTTATATAGCCAGGATGGGTTACCCCATTCGGACATCCCCGGATCAAAGGTTGCTTAGCACCTCCCCGAGGCTTATCGCAGCCACGCCACGTCCTTCATCGCCGCAGTCTTCCTAGGCATCCGCCATCTGCTCTTAAAAATTTTTAATCTTGGCTAGAAACTAATAATCATTACTTATTAACTTTTAATGTTCTTGCCCTTGCTATCATTCAATCAATTAAAAAACTGCTTTGAGGAAGCAGCCTTTTGAGAACCAAAATTCCCAAAAATTAATCAACTACTTCCTTTGTTTCTTAAATTATTCAAAACTATTATCATGCGATATTAATATTAGGAAAATAAAGAAGGCGTGTCAAGTCCTGACAAGATTATTTTTCTTCCTTCTTTTCTTCTTCTTTATTTTCTTCTTTTGGCTCCTCTTTTTTCTCTTCTTCTTTTACTTCTTGAGGAGTTTCTTCTTTTTTATCTTCGGGTTTTTCTTCCTTCTTCTCTTCTTCTAATTCTTCAGGTTTTTCCTCGACTTTCTCTGTCTCTTCTTCCTTCTTTTCTTCAGGTTTTTCTTCAGGTTTTTCTTCCTTCTTCTCTTCTTTTACTTCTTCTTTCTTTGGTTCTTCAGAAGCAGGTTTTTCTCCTTCCTCTTTTACTTCTCCTTTTTTCTTTCCATGAACAGCAATCTTTTCCTTTTCTATAATACCTTTATCAACTAATAAATTATGAACTCTATCGGAACATTGAGCTCCCTTTTCCATCCAAAACTTAACTCTTTCTTCATTCAAAGAACTCTCCTTTGTTAAAGGATTAACATGTCCCAATTTTTCCACAAATCCACCTCCTTGAGGAGCTTTACTCTTTTCTGTTACTACTACCCGAAAAGAAGGTTGATTCTTTTTTCCTGTGCGTAAAAGTCTAATTACTAACATATTTTTTTACCAATTCTTAATTTCTAATGCTTTTTTTGCTGATTTTATTTCCGCCTCCTGCTTAGAAGATCCTTCGCTCTTTGCTATAAGATCATCTTCTAGAAAAACTCCCACTACAAACCTTTTATTATGATCAGGGCCCCATTCTTTCAAGACCTGATAATTAGGAGTAATTCCTTCTTTTTCCTGAGCCTTTTCTTGGAATAGAGACTTGGGGTCTCTGAATTCCCCTGACTCAATAATCCTAGGTAACTCTTTTAATAAATTATCTTTAATTACCTTTTTAGCTTTTTCAAAACCTAAGTCAAGGTATATTGCACCAATTAAAGCTTCGAAAGTGTTTGCTAAAATATAATAATGGGCTTTCTCAATGTCATTTTCTTCTCCCTTAGAAAGTAAGAGATACTCACTTAATCCGAGTTCTTCAGCTTTGTCAGCTAACTGATTTGTGTTCACTAAAGCAGCACGCCAACTAGTTAACATTCCTTCTGGTTCTTTTGGATATTTTTTAAAAAGATATTCGGTTACTATTAATTCAATAACCGCATCTCCTAAAAACTCTAACCTTTCATTATGCCCTACTTTAAATTCAGGATGCTCGTTTAAATAAGATCTATGAACAAATGCTTGAGTTAAAAGATCTTTATTTTTAAATTTAATTTTAAATTTTTTCTCAAGAGAAGAAAAATCTATCATAAGCTATTCCTTTTCTTTCATTTTTTTAACCTCTTTAAAGACTGTCCCCAAAACTCCATTTATAAACTTTCCTGAACTTTCACCACCGAAACTCTTTGCTAATTCAATGGCTTCGTTGATTGCTACTTTAGGCGGGACACTTTTTTTGTCTGCATACATTAATTCAAAAAGTCCTATCCTTAGGACATTACGATCTACAATCGTTATTTTATCTAATGGCCATTCAGGAGCCGCTTTCTCAATAATCTTATTAAGTTCGGACAAATGATCTTTCACTCCTTCCGATAACTTCCAAATAAAATCTGTATCTTCAAGTCCAGGCCCAAACTCTTCAATATTTCTTTCTACAATTTTTTTCAATTCTCCTTCTTGTTGACCGTAAAAGTCCCACTCATAGAGACTTTGCATTACTATTGAACGAGAAAGATGTCTGCTACCCATTTTGAATTAAGTTTATTTTTTAGAAAGTTCTTCTAGGCTAGCTGATTTTTTCTTTGTTGTTTCTTCAGCTTCCATTTCTTTTTCTCTTTGTTTCTTTTCTTTCTTCTCCAAAGATTCTAAAACATTAACAACCTCCCTTCCTTTATAATAACCGCAATGCCAACACATTGTGTGTGGCAAAACAGCCTTACCGCATTTAGGACATTTAATTAAATGAGGAGGCTCAATATGGATGTGCATTCTTCTCTTATTCCTTCTAGATTTTGTGTGACGTTGTTTTGGAACTGCCATATCTTTATCTTTTCTATTTAATTAATCATAAAAACTGGTTTTAATACTAACAGAAAATTTTTTACTTGACAAGAGGGCAATTGTTTTGCTAATAATACTTAAAGTTATTTAAAAAAGAGGTGATAAAAATCGGAGGAATAGTTGAAGTAAAAGGAGCAGATAATTTTTTAGAATGGATTGACAAAGAAGATCAGAGATTTATTATAATTCTCACCGACGATCATGAAGCGATCTATAAACCAATGGTCAGCACACCGAACCTAGACAAGATTTTTGCAAGGAATCTGACAAACGAAGAAATCAAAAAAATCAAGGATGAAATAAAGAAATCCCCTCATCCATTGCTAATTCGTAAATGCCATCGCTACTACTTCAAAGGAGACCACGATCCAAGATTTTCTAAAGAATAAACCATTAGATTAATCTAATGGTTTTTTTATTACTTCGCTTACCGGCCTAAAGCTTTTTCTATGGATTTTACATGGACCATTCTTAACCAACAAAGATCTGTGATTCTTTGTAGGATAACCTTTGTGTCCGGCAAAATCATAGTTAGGATACTTTGAATGCATTCTTTTCATTAACCTGTCTCTTTTAACCTTAGCAATAATAGAAGCGGCCATAATAGAAAATACTTTTTGATCTCCTTTTATAATTGATTTCTGAGGAAGCTTTGAATTAATTTTAAAATTCCCATCTAAAATTAAAAAATCAACCTTTTTCTTTAATTTTTTTTCTAAATTACTTACCGCTTTTTTCATTGCTTCTTTTGTTGCTTCTAAGATATTGATTCTATCTATCACCTCCTCTGAAGACTTGCTGGTAGCCCATACAATCTGAGGATGATTTGTTATTTCTTTGTATAAAAAATTTCTCTGCCTAGAACTTAACTGTTTAGAGTCTTTTATTTTCTTTAATATTTTTGAAAAATTACTTCTTTCTCTAACGCAAACAGCACAAGCAACAACAGGTCCCGCCAAAGGACCTCTTCCTGCCTCGTCTAGACAAGCAACATTTTTAAATCCTTTCTTCCATATTCTTTTTTCTTCTTTCCACGCATCCATTAACTAAATTTTAACACATTAGTCCTTGATAAAATAATCTAAAAAAACTAAAATCATTATAGGGGGTAATATTTGATCTTTGAAAAAATAGAAAGATGGCGAAAAGTCAGAAACAAAACAAAAGACTGCAAACAAAAAATCTCTCAGTGCTCAGGGAAAGAAATAGAAAATGTTCTTGAAGAGATCGAAAAAGACGAAATCTTGCCAAAAAAGAAAAAGAAAAAGCTCAAAGCAAAGATTGTAATAAAACCAGACCTACCAAAAGAAACCTTAGACAAGATGGAAGAACAAGGACAAGACCCTTTAATAAGATGGATGATACATGAAAGAAAAGTAAGCGAAGAGCTAGAGATTGCAGAGATATTAGAACAAACAACCAATAACTCCTGATAAAGGAGTTTTTTATTTGACCAAGCCGGTCAAAGAAGATAAAATGAGATAAATTATTTGAGAGAAATATGAAATTTACCCACCTCCACTTACACTCGCACTATAGTTTACTAGATGGACTGCCAAAGATAGATGAAATATTAGACCATGCTGAAAAATTAGGCATGGATTCTGTTGCTTTAACTGACCACGGTAACTTATACGGTGCAGTTGAGTTTTTTAAAAAAGCTAAGAAAAAAGGAATAAAACCAATAATCGGTTGTGAAGTTTATCAGGCATTAAACGAAATGGAGCAAAAGAGGCCCAATATTGACAACAGAAGGTATCATTTAATTCTCTTAGCAAAAAATGAAAAAGGATATAAGAATTTAGTTAAATTGATAACTGCTGCTAATCTTAAAGGGTTTTACTATAAACCAAGAATAGATGAAGAGTTGCTAGCAAAACACAGCGAGGGATTAATTGGGTCAACTGCCTGTATCCAGGGAAAAATTCCTCAATTAATTTTATCTAATAAAATAGAACAAGCAAAAGAAGCAGCTTTGAAATACAAGAAAATTTTTGGCCCAGGAAATTTCTATTTAGAACTCCAACATCATCCAAACATTCAAGGACAAGAAAAAGTAAACAAACAATTAATCAAATTCTCTAAAGAATTAGATATTCCTCTTATCGCAACTTGCGACTCTCATTACCTAAATCCAGAAGATGCTGAAGCTCAAGACATATTGATGCTTATCAATACTGGAGCAGACCCAAATGATCCAGAAAGAATAACAATGCAAACAGATGATTTCTCAATGAAAAGCCAGGAAGACATGATGAAGTTCTTTAAGGATACTCCCGAAGCTATAGAAAATACTCAGAAAATTGCCGATCAATGCAATTTTGAATTCACTTTAGGCGAAACAAAACTTCCCTACTTTGAAGTTCCTAAAGGAGAAACTCCAGAATCTTATTTAAGAAAGTTATGCAAAAAAGGGATAAAAAAAAGATATGACGAAGATCCAGGAAAAGAAGTTAGAGAAAGAATGGACTATGAATTGTCGGTAATAGAAGAAATGGGTTTCTCTTCTTACTTTTTAATTGTCCAGGATTTTGTTAATTGGGCAAAAGAAAACAGAATTGTAGTAGGGCCAGGAAGAGGATCCGCTGCCGGATCTTTAGTTTCGTATCTTCTTGGCATTACTAACGTAGATTCTTTAAAATACGATCTTCTTTTCGAAAGATTCTTGAATAAAGAAAGGATATCAATGCCAGATATTGATTTAGATTTTACTGACAGAAGAAGAGACGAAGTTATTAGCTATGTAGCTCAGAGATACGGCAGAGACAAAGTAGCTCAGATTATAACCTTTGGAACAATGAGTGCTCGAGCAGTAATAAGAGATGTTGGTCGAGCAATGAATATTGCTTACAGCTACTGCGACAAAGTAGCAAAGATGATTCCTTTTGGTTATAACTTGGACAAAACTTTAGACGAAATACAAGAATTCAGACAACTTTACGAGACAGATGAGCAAGCAAAAAAACTAATTGACTTTGCTAAAAAACTAGAAGGATGTGCAAGACATGCTTCTACTCATGCTTGTGGAATCGTAATTTCAAAAGATCCTCTTCAAGAAACAGTTCCTCTTCAACACCCTACCCAAGATGACGGAGGCATTGTTACTCAATACGAGATGCACTCTATCGAAGATCTTGGATTGTTAAAAATGGACTTACTTGGACTTAAAAACCTAACCATTATTGAAGACACTTTAGCTAGAGTTTATAAGGTGCAAGGTGAAAGTATAGACATTGAAAACCTTCCTCCGGAAGACAGAAAAGCTTTCAGTCTTCTCAGGCAAGGAGAAACAACAGGAGTTTTCCAATTAGAATCCGAAGGAATGAAAAGGTATCTTAGACAGTTAAAGCCGACTCATTTTGAAGATATTATTGCTATGGTTGCTCTCTATAGACCAGGACCAATGGCAATTATTCCTGAATATATTCAAAGAAAACACGGAACAAAAGATGTAAAATATCTTCATCCAAAACTAAAATCTATTCTCTCCTCTACTTATGGATTACCTGTTTACCAAGAGCAGATCATGCAAATTGCTCAACAATTAGCAGGTTTTTCTTTAAGTGAAGCGGACATTTTAAGAAAAGCAGTCGGAAAGAAGATAAAAAAACTTTTGATTGCCCAGAAAGAAAAACTAATCGAAGGAATGAAGAATAACGATATAAAGGAAGATGTAGCTAAAAAAATCTGGGGATGGATTGAACCAGCAGCAAGATATAGTTTCAACAAGAGCCACGCAACAGCTTATGCAATGATAGCTTACCAAACTGCTTATCTAAAATCTCATTATCCGGTAGAATTCATGTCAGCACTCTTAACGTCAGAAAGAAATGACATCGAAAGAATCGCTGACTTAATTGCCGAATGTAAGAAAATGGGCATTGAAGTATTGAGCCCAGATATCAATGAAAGTTTTAGAAACTTTTCAGTTGTTCCCGATAAAGGGAAAATAAGGTTCGGATTATTAGCTATTAAAAATGTTGGAAGTAATGTTGTAGAAACAATTATTACAGAAAGAAAGAAGAACGGATCTTTTAAATCTATTTCTGATTTTATCTCGAGGATAAAGTATGGTGTTCTAAACAAGAAATCAATGGAAAGCATGATAAAGTCCGGGGTTTTTGATAGTTTTGAAGACAGGCAAAAATTACTATATAATCTTGAAAGACTATTAAATACAAACAGAGAGATTCAAAGAAATAAAGAAAACAACCAAGGAAATCTTTTTGGAGATTCTTTTCATTCTAATCCTAATATAAAACTAGAAGAAACAGACCCTGCTCCAGAAAAAGAAAGATTGGCCTGGGAAAAAGAATTACTAGGTTTATATATTAGCTCACATCCTTTAAAGAGGTTCAAAAAAGCACTTGAAGATAAGGTTTGCCCAATAAACGAAGTAAGCGGAACAATTTGGGGACAGAAAATAAAGATCGGAGGAATAATATCTAAAATAAAAAAGATAATAACCAAGAACGGAAATCCTATGCTGTTCATGAAAGTAGAAGATTTAGATGACAAGATAGAAGTAATAGTTTTTCCTAGAGTCTTAGAAAGAAGCGCTCCCCTTCTCCAAGAAAACAAAATAGTAATGATTACTGGAAAAGTTGACAACCAAAGCAATCAACCAAAGCTAATTTGTGATAAAATAGAAGAAGTAAGAGAATCTTAGAAAAAGAAAAAGAGCAATGAAATAATCATTGCCCCTATGTAACATATATTTCCAAAAAGAACTGGCTAGAGTGTGTCTCGATCTCCTGAATCAACTTCCTTCCTGAGTGCTCGGAGGTCTATAAAATTAGATCTTTTATCCAGCGTCTTACTTATTCTGTTACTTTTCCTCAACTAATTCACCTCTATTTAATTAAATAATATATTATTTTTTAAAAAAATCAAGTTCATGAATAAAATAGAAACAATCAGACATTCAGTTGCTCATATTTTAGCGGCGGCAGTGCAAGAACTATATCCCGGCACTAAGTTTGGTATTGGTCCTGATATAGAAAACGGATTCTATTATGATTTTGAATTACCTGAAAAAATAAACCCAGAAGATTTAGAAAAGATAGAAAAGAAAATGAAAGAATTAATTTCAGAAGATCTAAGTTTCAGAAAGAAAAAAATATCCAAAAAAGAGGCACGAAAATTATTCAAGGATCAACCATACAAACTAGAATTAATAAAAGACTTGCCTGAAAAAGAAGTAAGCACCTATCAAAGCGGAAAATTCATTGATTTATGTAAGGGACCCCATGTTAAATCAACAAAAGAAATACCAAGCAATACTTTTAAGCTTACCAAAATAGCAGGAGCGTATTGGAAAGGAGACGAAAAAAATCCGATGCTTACAAGAATTTACGGAGTAGCGTTTAAAAATAAAAAGGAATTAAAAGAATATATCAAAAACCAAGAAGAAGCAGAAAGAAGAGATCATCGTGTTCTTGGAAAGAAACTAGGATTATTCCTTTTTGACGAAGAAGTAGGCGCCGGGCTACCTATTTGGCTTCCAAAAGGAGCAACTTTAAGAAAAGTTATAAAGGATTATCTTTACCAAGAATTAAACAATCAAGGATACCAATGGCTTTCTACTCCTCACATTGGAAACTTGAAATTATGGAAAACCTCAGGTCACTGGAACTTCTATAAAGATAGTCTGTACTCCCCTATTAAAATAGAAAATGAAAAGTATCTTCTTAAACCAATGAACTGTCCTTTCCATGTCAAAGCTTTTAAATCAGAGATAAGAAGTTATAGAGATCTTCCTATGAAATACGCTGAATTTGGAACAGTTTACCGTTACGAGAGATCAGGAACTCTTCACGGATTAACTAGAGTAAGAGGATTCACTCAAGACGACGCTCACATAATTTGCGAACCAGACCAGCTAGCTCAAGAAATCACAAAGCTTGTTAAGTATACATTAAAGATGTTAAAAGCTTTTGGTTTTAAAGAATTTAATATTTATTTATCAACCAAACCAGAGAAATATGTGGGAAGTGAAGAAAGATGGAAAAAAGCAACAGAAACCCTAGAACATGTTCTGGATAAACTTAAATTAAAACATGAAACTGATCCTGGTGGTGGAGTTTTTTATGGGCCAAAGATTGATTTTAAAATCAAGGACTCTATTGGAAGAGAATGGCAATGCACTACTATCCAATTTGACTTCAATCTCCCTGAAAGGTTTGAAATGTATTACATCGATTCTAAAGGAGAAAAGAAAGAACCATATATGATTCACAGAGCTTTACTGGGAAGCATGGAAAGATTTATTGCTGTTCTGTTAGAACACTATGCAGGAGCTCTTCCAGCATGGCTCTCCCCTATCCAAGTTTATATTATTCCTGTTGGATCTAAAAATGAAAAATACGCAAAGAAATTATTTGAAGAAATAAGCAACGAAGGAATTAGATGCAAATTAAAAAATGAAAACGAAACTGTATCTAAAAAAATTAGAGAAGGAGAAATTCAGAAAATACCTTACGTTTTAGTAGTCGGAGACAAAGAAGAAAAATCAAAAACAGTAAGAGTTAGGGAAAGAGAAAAAGGAGATATTGGAGAAATAAAAACTAAAGAATTTATTCAAAAGGTCGTGAAAAAAATAAATAATAAAGGTTAATTAAAAAATATGATAAAAAAGATATTTGTTTTCGCCTTATTGTCCTCCCTTTTATTAAGCACATTTTCTCTTGCTTTTGCCCAAGAGACAGACTCTTCTTCTATTACTGATATTGAATGTGATGCTGAAAATCCATGCTCTGAAGGACTAGAATGTATTGGTTTTCCCGGTATCGGAAATCGATGCGCTGAACCAGAGCCATGTAGTTATTATCAGTGTCAAGAAGGAGAGCAATGCTTAGTAGCTGAAAGCTATCCTGTCCAAGTAATATGTTCTGGAGGAGTAGAGATAGATGAAGAAATAAGCTTAGACGAAGAAGTAATACCTGAAGATATAGAAACAGAAAAACCAACTCTCTTACCAAACAATCGATTCTATTTCTTTAAAGAGTGGGCAAGAAAAATTCATCTTTTCGTTAACTTTGATCCTGCAAATAAAATAAGGATTAAAGCACAGCATGCTAACGAAAGAATAATGGAGTTAAAAGAATTAATAGAAGCTGGAGCAAGTCAAGAAGAAATAATGGAAGCGGCAAGAAAATACAGAGAAGAGATGGGAGAAATTGAAGATGTTTCAGTAAAAATTAAAGAAAAAGCTTCAGAGAATGAAGAATTAGGAAAATTTCTTGATAAGTTTACTCAACACCAAGCACTTCATAACAGAGTCTTACAAAAAATAGAAGGGCAAGTTCCTGAAGACGTTGCTCAAAGAATAAGAGAAACAAGAGAAGAACACTTAAGAAGGTTTGGCGAAGTAATGACTAGATTAGAAGAAAAAGAAAAAATACAAGAAAGACTTGATAAAAATCTTGAAGAAATAAAAGGATCGCAATTTAAAGATATTAAAAATCTAGAAATACTTGAAGATCTAGAAGAAACAGTTCCCGAAGAAGCAAAAGAAGCAATAAGAAATGCTAAAGAAAAGACATTAAGAAGACTAGAGGGTGCAGCAGAAGGATGGTCAGAAGAAGACCAAGAAAAATTCCTAGAATATATTAAAAGAGCGTCTGGTAATAAAGAAAAACAATTAGAAATAATTGAAAACTTGAAATCAGAATTACCAGAAAATTCTCAAATAAGAGAAAGGATAAAAGAAGCTAGAAAGAATGTCATAAGGAGAATTCCTTTTGACTCTCTAAGAAAGAACTGCTTAAGAATAGAAATACCTTCAGAAGATTTCTGTGAAGACGGAAGAATTGTGATAACAAAAGATGAAAACGGATGTATTAAAGAATACAGATGTATAGAAATAGGAGACCAAGAACAGAATCAAGA
>CAZSHN010000010.1:0-17516 GCA_964607015.1 uncultured Candidatus Saccharibacteria bacterium | reverse complement strand
CAAGAACAGAATCAAGAGCAGAACCGAGAAGAAGAACAGAATCAAGAGCAGAACCGAGAAAGAGCTTGCATAACTCTTTGGGATCCTGTCTGCGGAGAAAACGGAAAAACATACAGCAACTCTTGTTTTGCTGAAGTTGCTGGAGTAGAAATTGCTTACGAGGGAGCGTGCAGAGAAGAAAAAGAAGAATTAAGTTGCGAAGAAAAATGTGAATCGTTAGGATACAAATCAGGAATTTGTAGAAGCTGGACTGTAACAGCAAACGCTGAAATAGGATGCAGAAAAACAGAAATAGACGCAGGGGAAACTCAAGACTGTAAAGTTGCTACTGACGCAAGAGGAAGAAGATTGCTGGGAGCAGAAAAAACTTGCTGTTGTCAGGAATAAAAGAGCAAAAGAAAGCAAGAAAAGGCCTCGAAAGAAACCGAGGTCTTTTTTGTTTAAATTGAAGAATAATGAAAATTCTGATAAGATTAGCCATATGAAATACCACATCATTACTTTTGGATGTCAAATGAATATTTCAGATTCTGAAAGAATAGCCACCACTCTTAATGATATTGGCTACAGCAAAACAGCAAAAATAGAAGATGCTGATTTATTGGTAATAACAATGTGTTCGGTAAGACAATCGGCAGTAGACAGAGTTTTTGGAAAGACAAACAAATTTAAAGAACTGAAGAAGAAAAACCCAAACTTTAAATCAGTATTAACTGGTTGTATTTTAAAAAATGATTACAAGAAATTTAAGAAATATTTTGATTATATTCTCCCTATTAAATTATTAAATGAATGGGAAGATTTTTTAAAAGAAGTCAGCTATTACTGTCTTCCAAACCAGAGAGAAGAATCTTTCTGCAAAGAATATAAGGACGATTACTTTGTTAAACAACCAACTTCTTCAAATAAGTTTTCTGCCCTTATTCCTATCTCTACTGGCTGTGATAATTTCTGCACATTCTGTGTTGTTCCTTATACCAGAGGCCCTTTGATTAACAGAAATTATAAAGATATCGTAGAAGAAGCAAGAAGCTTAATAGAAAAAGGAGCAAAGGAAATATGGCTTTTAGGACAGAATGTTAATTCTTACAAATCAGGAGAAGTTAACTTCTCTACTCTTCTTCAAAAAGTAAATAATATAGAAGGAGATTTTTGGATCCGTTTTACTAGTTCTCATCCAAAAGACTTCTCGAATAACCTAATAAGAACCATAAAAGAATGCGAAAAAGTTACAGAATATCTTAATCTTCCTGTTCAATCGGGAGACAACGAAATCCTTAAAAAGATGAACAGACCATATACTATTGAAGAATACAAAGAGATGATAGAAAGGACAAGAAAAGAAATACCAAACATCTGTCTTTCTACGGATATAATAGTAGGTTTTCCCGGAGAGACAGAAGAACACTTTCAAAATACAGTAAAACTTTTCAAGGAAGTTAAATTCGATATGGCATATATTTCTCAATATTCTCACAGAGAAAAACCAGGAAGAATCAAGGACAACGTTTCTAAAGAAGAAAAAGTTAAAAGAGAAAAGATATTAACTGAAATATTAAAGAAGACCGCATTAGAAAAAAATAAAAAACATATTGGAGAAGAAGAAAGAGTGCTTACCAACAAAAAGAAAAACGATTTTATAATAGGAAAGAATAGGTTTTACAAAACAGTAAAAATAAAAAGCAACAAAAGCTCAATCGGAGAATTTCTAAATGTAAAAATAACCAATGCTACGCATTGGGGACTAGAAGGAGAATTAATTTAATTTTCCACAAAATAACTTTACAAAGAATTGGTTTTGTTATAAAAAACATACGGTACTTTAAAAATGGAGGAAGAAAATAATGGAAAATTTAGTAAGTATCTCCGAAGTAAAAGAAAGTGTCTTTCCTGAAAAATTACACCCAAACTTAGAAAAAATATCTGATCTAGCAAAGGGAGAAAATAACCATCAAAAAGCTGCTTTTTACAGAACTCTTCCGGAAACAACAGAGCCCTGCATTGTAAACGTGATACAATTACAAGGCAAACAGATGTCATACAATAACATACTTGACGCAGACTATGCTATCGAAGCAATAAAAGACTTTGATGATTCTACTTGCATAATAATAAAACACGCAACTTGCTGCGGAATAGCTAGCCATCCAAATTCTTTGCGAGCATGGGAAAATGCTTATGCTACAGATGTCTACTCCCCTTTCGGAGGAATAGTAGCCTTCAATAGAAAAGTGGATGAAGCTTTAGCCCAAGAATTATCAAATTATTTCTTGGAAATAATAATAGCTCCTTGTTTTTCTGAAGAAGCTCTAAAAATATTCAGCAAAAAGAAAAAGCTTAGATTGCTAAAACTAAAAGGGCTAGGCAAAGAAATTCCCCGAGAAAAAGTAGAACGCCGGCCCGTTACCGGAGGTTATATTTCTCAAACAAGAGATATTCAAAAAATAGACAGCAGTGATTGGAAGGTGGTAACCGAAAAGAAACCAACAAAAGAAGACATATTAGCAATGGAATTTGCAGTCAAATGCGTTAAGAACATAAAATCAAACTCTATCGTTTACACAAAAGGAACTCAAACAGTAGGTATTGGCGGAGGCCAAACCGCAAGAGTTGACGCAGCCTGGATAGGAGCAAAAAAGGGTGGAGAGAATATAAAAGGATCTATAATGGCAAGTGATGCATTTTTCCCTTTCAGGGATTCAGTAGATGAGGCAGCAAAAGCTGGAGTAAAAATGATTGTCCAGCCAGGAGGATCAATAAGAGACGAGGAATCAATAAAAGCAGCAAATGAACATAAAATAGTAATGGTTTTTACGGGAAGAAGATACTTTAAACACTAAATAAAAACTGAGAAACTATCTCAGTTTTTTTATTAAATCAAAAGTTGAGATATAATAAAAAAATGAACTTACCAAAATTAATAGTAATTTTAGGACCAACTGCTTCAGGAAAAACAAAGCTATCAATAAAATTAGCTGAAGATTTTAATGGTGAAATAGTTTCAGCGGATTCCAGGCAAATTTATAGAGGAATGAATATCGGAACCGCTAAAGTTACAAAAAAAGAACAAAGCAAAATCCCTCATCATTTAATAGATATTTTAAATCCAGGCCAGGATTTTAATGTAGCGCTCTATAAAGAATTAGCAGTCAAGAAAATAAAAGAAATTCAAGGAAAGAATAAGCTCCCCTTTTTGGTAGGAGGAACAGGATTATATATTAAATCAGTGGTAGAAAATATTAAATTTCCCAAGGTGCCACCACAAAAAGAATTAAGAAAAGAATTAGAAAGAAAAAACAAAGAAGAATTATTTAAAATTTATAAAAAACTAGACCCAGAAGGAGCTAAAAAGATTAAAAAGGGAAACAAGAGAAGATTAATTAGAGCTATTGAAGTATCAAAAATTACAGGAAAACCATTTTGGTCTCAAAGAGGCAAAGGAAAGAAAATATTTGATTCTCTACAATTGGGAATTAAACCCTCAAAAGAAGACCTAAACAAAAGAATAGAAAAAAGAGTGAAAGAAATGATAAGGCTTGGTCTAGAACAGGAAACAAAGAAACTAGTAAAAGAATACGGATGGATTCCTCTACTTCAAACTATAGGATACCAAGAATGGAAAGAATATTTTGAAGGAAAAACAAGAAAGGAAGAAGTAAAAAAACAAATAATCTTACATACAAACCAATTTGCTAAACGCCAAGTAACTTGGTTTAAAAAGAATAAAAACATACACTGGATTCAAGATTACAAAAAAGCAAAAAGATTAATAAAAGATTTTTTGGAATAAAAAAAACGGGAATTATATTATAATTCCCTTAAATTTTTTTAAATAGTTTAGGCTATTTTTCCGCCTTTCCATAGATCTTCTTTCATTTTTCTGTTTGTCTTCCTTTCCCATTCTTTTATCGAAATAGAATGTTTTTTTCTTATTCTTTCCCCGTAATCGAGGCCGTTATAAGAACAAAAAGGTACTATTCCTTCAAGAGTGGTATAGTGAATCACACAACGTTTAAGTCGTTCAAGATTCAAATTCCAAGGATCTTGAAACCACATAGAGCCAACAAAAAGACTTTTATAATGAAATTGCCTTAGAGAATCATAACTTCCGCCAAGAACAGCTTCTTTTAAAATTTTCTTTAAGTCAAACTCTTTGGGCGCTTTGTCTTGATCAACATAGTTATTGATTTTCTGGAGAAATGCCGCACCAACCCTTATCTTTTTCAAGGGTCCTTTTGTTTTGCTTTGTCGATCAACGAAATCAAGTAATCCTTCTACATCTAAGAACCTTGTTATTGGAATAGGATTTCCGTTTTCCCAGAAGATATAAGTTGCTCCGCCACATCCAGGATGAGCAGTAAATTCAACTTGTGGTTTACCAGTTAGCTTCTCAATCATTTTCGATACAGGAAAAACAAATGGTACGGGATAAAAATCGTCCCTCGAAATTTTTCCTTCGAAATCCTTCTCAATAGCTTCCATCATCTTAGCGTAATCTACTCTTTGTTCTTTTCTTTTTTTATCGCTTATTTTACTTAAACGACCACAAAAAGAGATTGGCTGGAAATTAACTGCTCTCACAACATCTAGATTATTCAAGGCAAATTTAATGATTTCTCCTGTCTCATGAAGATTGTCACCACTCAAAACTGGTACAAGTGTCATCATTTGACCAACACGTCTCATATTTTCAATTGCCTTTTTGTTTTGATCTAGCCAGTGATTGGTTTCCTTGGTTACTCCGTCAAAACTCATATAGATAGTATTGACCCCTGATTCTCTTACCTTCCGGCAAAAATCATAGTCCTCAGCTAATTTAATTCCGTTTGTATTCAGCTGAATATGAGTAAAACCAAGTTCTTCCGCCATGTTAATAATCTCAAAAAGATCTTCTCTTATCGTAGGCTCTCCACCTGTAATCTGAAGGGCTTTAGATCCAACAGGTTGTTGTTCTCTGGCTTGTTTGAGTAACCACCTTATTTGGTTTAAATCAGGCTCATAAACATATCCAGAAGCACCTGCATTCATAAAGCAATAACTGCAACGAAGATTGCATCTATTAGTTGCCATCAGATTTGTTAGAACAGTTTGAGATCTATGTACGTCATAGAGAGGAGGATCACTAAATAGCTGGGTTTTAATTTCTGGCATACTTCTTCCAGTTACCTTGTATTCCATCCACTTCTTATAAAGATCTACGTCGCTAAAGTACAGATCTTCAAAAGGACCATGTTTTGTACATTCTTTTATGATCCAAACTTGGCTTTCTTTCTCTACGATAGTTGCGGGAATTACTCTAACCTTACCTTCTCTTAAACATTTTGGACAAACAGATTCTGTTTTTTCTAATTCTTTCATTTTCTATCACCTATTTATTTTTATAGAACTATCTTAGTTTTATTACATAAAATAACTCTTTGTCAAATGAAAAAGAGGGTTTAAAACCCTCTTTTCAAAAAAACAACAAAACAAAGACTTATTTTTCTCTTTTAATAACAAAGTCTGCCATAATCCTTAAAATATCATTCCATTCATTTTTAGGTAAATGATCTAAGTTCCCTTTCGCCTCTTTTACAAAATTCTCTGCTAATTTACAAGTTCTTTCTTTACTATTGGTTTTCTCAATTAAATTTATTGCCTCTTCAATTTCTTCCTCCTTTGCATCTTCATTCCTTATTATCTCTAAAAACTTCTTTTTGTCAGAAGAAGAAAGCTCTCTGAGTGCATATAGGATAACAATATTTCCAAGCTTCCCTTCTTTAATATCTTGTCCTTTCTTTTTTCCAAACACCTCTTGTTCTCCAAAAATATCTAGAATATCGTCCTGAATTTGATAAGCAAGACCAAACCCAAAACCGTACTTTCTTAATAATTCAATCTCCTCTTCTTTCGCTCCTGCCAGCATAGCTCCTATTTCACAGCTCGACTGAATTAATGCAGACGTTTTCTTATTAACCATTTCAAAATAATCTTCATCTTCTATCCTTTTAAACCTATTCTTTCTAACAAAAGGCTCATTATCTCTTCCTGATTGTTCAAATAATATATCGAGAATTTCTCCATCAACTAGAGTCTTCATAGTTCTTGCTAAAATATCTGCCACCTCTATTGGTCTTCGAGACTTAATCGCTCCTTGAAAGATAGAAGCCGCATAATCAATTCCTACACATTCAGCCATTGATTTTCCAAACTCAGCCCAGCAAGTTGGCTTCTTTCTTCTCAAAGAGCTGTGATCAATCATATCATCAATGATCAAACTATAATTATGAAGAATCTCCAAGCCAGCTGCGGCATACAAGACATCTTCTTCTTTCCCGTCAAACATTCGGCAAGAAGCTACTACAAGACCCGGTCTTACTCTTTTCCCTCCTGTTGAGATAGGATATTTTATGGCATTCTTATTCCTATCATCTACCCCAGAAACTAAAATTTCTTCAATTAACGGAGTAACCTTTTTTGCATTTTCTTCTAAAAATTTCTTAACTTCTAATGAATTCATATTTCTATTTTGTTTTTTCTTCAATTCTTAATAATTGATTATACTTTGCCACTCTTTCTCCTCGCGCTGGAGCTCCAGATTTAATAAAGTCAGCTCCTACTCCTATCGCCAAATCGGCAATAAATGAATCAGGAGTATCTCCAGAACGATGAGAAACTAATATTTTCCATTTATAGGATTTTGCCAATTTTACTGCTTCAATTGTTTCGGTAACAGTTCCTATTTGATTTGGTTTAATAATAGTTCCATTGCACGCCTCTTTTTTATTAGCATTTTTAATTCTTTTTACGTTTGTAGTAAGTAAATCATCTCCCAGTATAACTATCTTATCTCCAACTTCTTTTTTGAACTGAGAGAAACTCTTAAAATCTTCTTCAGCAAAAGGATCTTCAATAAAAACAATTGGGAATTTATCAATTAATTTTTTATAGAAATTGATTAATTCTTTGGTATCAAGTTTCTGGTTTTCTAAATGATACTTGCCATTCTTGAAAAATTCTGTAGCAGCAACATCTAAGCCAATTTTTACTTTTCCAGAATAACCTGCTTTCTTAATAGCTTTTGTTATAAGGGTCAAAGCTTCTTCTGCACTTCCGATTGAAGGAGCAAATCCTCCCTCATCTCCCAAATTAACAGCTTGCTTACCGAATTCCTTTTTTAATATTTCTTTTAAGCAATGATAAACCTCAACTCCTTTTCTTAAATTGTCAGAAAAGGTCTTTCCTTGAGGAACTAACATAAATTCCTGAACATCAAGATCATTTCCCGCATGAGCCCCACCATTAATAACATTAAAACAAGGAAGAGGAAAAGAGAATTTTTTGTTATAAGAAGTTAAAGTTCTGTTGTAATAAACATCAGCAAGATAATGATAAAGAGGTAAATTCTTAGCATCTGCTCCTGCTCTACAAAGAGCCATAGAGACAGCAAGAATAGTGTTGGCTCCGAGCTTACTTTTATCTTCCGTTCCATCTAATTCAATAAGAAAAGAATCTAGCTTCCTTTGGTTTAAAACATACTTCCCTTTCAATTTGGGGGCAATAATTTTTTCTACATTTTCTATCGCCTTTAAAACACCTTTTCCTTGATATCTTTTCTGATTATTATCTCTTAACTCTTTTGCTTCAAAATTACCAGTTGATGCTCCAGAAGGAACGGAAGCTCTAAAAGAAGAACCATTAGTACTAAGTTCTATTTCCAGCGTAGGATTTCCTCTAGAATCTATGATTTCTCTTGCTTTAAGAGACCTAACTCTAGAAGTTACTTTAATTTGAAGATTCAAAGACTCTAATTTTTCTTTAAGAGTTTCTTTTTCTTCGTCATAATGAGCAAAACGATAATTTAAAATATCTGATTCTATTCCTCCAAAGAAAGAAAAATAAAGACCAATTAAAGCATATTTAACAGCCATGTTCATTCTTCCCTCTCTATCTAACCTTCTCATTAATACAGGAATTTTAACATTTTCTAAATATCTAAATTTTCCCTCTTTCGCTGCCCTCTTAACATAATCTAAGTCTTCAGCTACTTTAATCTTTTCATTAAATCCTCCTATTTTCTTATGAACTTTTTTCTTAGCAATTATGCAATGACCAGCAGCTTGAGGAAAAAGAAACTGAGCAAATTTAAAATAAAGATTTGCTGTTCCATAAATTAAATTATCAACATCTTTATCGCTCAACGGTTGAACGTAACATCCTGCTACAACCAGCTTCCTTTTTTTAAATTCTTTTACTGCTTCTTCTAAGAAATCTTTTGGAAGTACAACGTCTGCATCAAGAAAAAAAAGAATTTCTCCTTTTGCCGCCTTAGCTCCATTATTTCTTCCTTTGGCTGGCAACCCTCCTTCAACTACTTTGCACCCCCAATCCTCTGCTATTTTTCTAGTATCATCTTTAGAATCAGCATCTGAAATAATAACTTCAAAATCATTAAAAGTCTGTTCTTTTAATGATTCTAAAAGAAAAGGAAGATGTTCTTCTTCATTTAATGTCGGTATTATTATTGAAATCATATTTTTCAAAACTATTTATTCTTCTCAAGATAATCATAAGCAGAAAGAGCAGCTTTAGCTCCTTCTCCTGCTGCTATTATAACTTGCTTGTAAAGCACTGAGCTAACATCTCCTGCAGCAAATAAACCTTTGGTTTTAGTTTGATTAGTTTTATGATCAATCTTAATTTCCCCTTTTTTAGTAAAATCAACTAATCCTTCTGCAAAACTTCCTGTGGGAACGTATCCAATCTGAACAAAAACTCCTTCTAATGGCACTTCTTTTTCTTTTTTAGATTCTCTTTCCTGGTAAATAATAGATTCTACTTTTTTATTTCCTTTTATTTCTTTAACTGTCGCAGAGAGAATTATCTCAATTTTGCTGTCTTTTTCCGCTTCTTCAACAATAGCTTCGTCTGCTTTTAATTCAGAGGAAAACTCAAAAACATATATCTTTTTAGCATGTTTTCTTAAATCAAGAGCAGCTTCTATCCCACTATTCCCTCCTCCGATAACAGCTACTACTTTATCTTTAAAAAGAGGGGCATCACAAATAGTGCAATAAGAGACTCCTTTTCCTAAAAACCTTTCTTCCCCTGGAACTTTTAAATGCCTAGGATTGGCACCAGAAGCAACAATAACTGCTTTTCCAAAATATCTATCTCCTTCAGTTGTTTTAATTTCAAAATGATCTTTCTTTTTGTTGATCTTTGTTACTTCTTCTCCGGCATTAAGGTCAACCATGAATTTTTTAAGATGCTCCTCAAATTTTCCAGCGAGCTCCATTCCTTTTATTTTTTTAATTCCAGGATAATTTTCAAGAGTAAAAGCTTTACCAACTTGTCCGGTAAAGTCCTTGGAAACAATTAGCGTATTAAGTTTTTTTCTTCCGGCATATATTCCTGCGCTCATACCAGCAGGACCACCTCCAATAATAATTAAATCAAACATAATTTTTATTTATTTAGTGCAGAGTTTTAGGAATAGCTTCAATTAAATCAGTGGCAAGCAAACCTTCTCCTTTCTCCTTCGAAGCAATTTCTCCTGCCTTTCCATTGATATAGGCAGCGGCTTGAGCGGCTAAGAATGGTTTAAATCCTTGAGCAATTATAGATCCGGCAACTCCTGATAAAGCGTCACCAGTACCGCCAACAGATAGATAAGGATTACCTGCTTTATTAAGGGCTACTTCTTTTCCATCAGTAATAATATCAACATTGCTTTTGAATAAAATATTTGTCTTCAATCTCTCCGCCTCTTCTTTTACTACTTTTATCTTTTCTTCGTCTGATAATCCCTTGGTTTCTCTTTTTGTTAGAAGAGAAAATTCATATCCGTGCGGAGTAATCAAAAAAGGTTTTCGAGTAATCACGCTTAGATCATCAGCAACTGCATGAATAGCATCAGCGTCAATTACTACTGGAATAGAAATATTGGATAGATACTCTCTAATCGTTTCTTGAGTTTCTTGGGTTCTTCCAATTCCACCTCCAATAACAACAGAAACTTTGCCATGAGAAACAATCTTAGCACTCTCTGTCATAGAAATTAAATCTGAAAGATGATCTTTTGTTAAGTGAGAACCTTTCAAAGGACAACAGATTAAATCAGGGCTAAAAGAAGCAATAATATCAGCTGCTCTCTGAGGAGTAATAATATGAACCAAATCTGCTCCAGATCTATAAGCTGCAAACGCTGATAATGCAGGAGAACCAGTGTATAGCTCAGACCCTCCTATAACCAAAACAAACCCATAGTCGTATTTATGAGTATTGGCAGGTCTCTTACCGTAAATATCTTTTAAAATGTCTTTAGTTACTTCTTTCATTTTTAACTTTCTTTTATAATATCCTGTGCCTTTTTTCTTAAATTTGGATCTTTCAAACAAAGATAAAGATTAGATTCAAGCCAAGAAGATTTTGTTCCACACTCTAACCATTCTCCTTTTATTTCATATCCATAAATCATTTTACCACTATCTAAAAACTTTCTCAAAGCATTGGCTAAAATGACTTCTCCCTTGGCCTCTCCTGCTTCTTGCTCTAAATAATCAAATATTTCTGGAGTTAAAATGTATCTACCAACAATAGCTAAATTAGAAGGAGCTTTTCCTAATTCTGGCTTTTCTACAATTCCTTTTATCTTATAAAGACGGTTAGATATCTTCTCAACCTCTGCAATTCCGTAATTAGGAGTCCTTTCTTCGCCAACCTCTTTTAATGCCAAAACAGGAGCTTGGGCAGTTCCAAAAACTTTATCCAATTGTTCCAAGCATGGAACCTTAGAGTCTACGATATCATCTGCAAAGAAAACACCAAAAGGTTTCTTTTTCATATTCTTTTTCGCCTGAAGAATAGCGTGACCATCGCCTAAAGGATCTTTTTGAGAAACAGTTGAAAAAGAAATATTCTTTACCAAGCTTTTAACGTCATCTAAATCATTTAATAAATACTTTCTCTTTTTTGCTTTTAAAATTTTAGCAAGTTTAGTGTCGTCTTCAAAATATTCCAATATTTCTCTTTTTTTTGGCCTTGTAACA
Organism: uncultured Candidatus Saccharibacteria bacterium; assembly: GCA_964607015.1. Classification (GTDB taxonomy): domain Bacteria; phylum Patescibacteriota; class Minisyncoccia; order Minisyncoccales; family JAGGXC01; genus CAYUNN01. The sequence continues at coordinate 6,486 of CAZSHN010000010.1, read as the reverse complement.
AAAGTTATATCCTTTACCCCTGAGCTTTTCGCTTCCTCTATAATGTAATGTATTGCCGGTTTTCCAGCTAAAGGGAATAGTTCTTTAGGAACTACCTTGGATAGGGGCAAGAATCTTGTTCCCATTCCAGCGATAGGAATGACAGCTTTTTTTACCATAGTTTTTTATTTTTAATCTTCTTCTTTTGATTTTTTAATTTTGTCTTTCCAGGGACTCCGACGCAAAAATGCAGGTATGTCCCACCTATCTTCTTTCGCTAATCTTTTGTTTTCTTTTTCTTGAGCAGCTCTTTTTACCTCTAAAGCATTGAGTCTTTTCTTCTCTTTTTTCTTTTTCTTTTTCTTTTTATCTTTTTTAACTTTAACCTTTACTTCTAATTCCTTCTCTTTTTTTTCTTCCTTATTATCTTTCTTCTCTTTTTTCTTCTTTTTGCTTTTTTTAGGTTTCTTCTTCTCTTTAATCTTACTACTCTTTTTTTCTTCCTTCTTTTCTTTGTCAGAAGATTTCTTTTTCTTGCTAGGTTTTTTCTTGGTTTTTCTTTTACCTTTAGTCTTCTTTTTTTTGACTTCCCTTTGCTTTTCTTTCTTTTCTTTTTTCTGTTCTTTCTTTTCCGGCTCTTGATCATCATCTTTTTTTCCCGCAACAAGCAAAGTAACTTCTATCTCTGATTTATTCAAAGAAGAATCTTTCTCAATCCCAAAAACAATCTTTGCTCTTCTGTTCAAAGAAGAAAAACTATTACAAATTTCTTCTGCCTCCTTCATCTTCAAACTAGAAGAAGTAGAAATATTGAAAAGAAATCTGTCAGATCTTTTAAAATCAAAATCAATCAAAGGAGAAGAAAGAACTTCCTTCGTCACCTGCTCTGACCTTTCAGGTCCTTTTGCTTTTGCTGTGCTAAAATAAATTCTCTTTTCCTTTCCCGACAGGATAGTTTTAAAATCAGCGAAATCAATATTAATCAAACCCGGCTTATAAATTAAATTGATTAAGTTCTCGAGATCTTTGGCTAAAATTTTATTAACCTCTTCAAAGGCATTAGCCAAAGAAGTCTTTTTATCAATGATATTAAATATCTTTTGATTACGAATAAGTAAAACACCATTTAGATTTGACTCTAATTCTTTTAGAGCATTCTCAGCAATTTTTTTTCTCTTTTCTCCTTCAAAATCAAAAGGAAGAGTAAAGATTCCTAAATTAATACTATTATTTAAATTATCAGATATTTTAGTAAAAACTGGGGTTGCTCCTGATCCTGTTCCTCCGCCAAGACAAGCTACAAATATACAAAAATCAGGCCTCTCAAGAATCCTTTCAATCTTCTTTTTATCTTTTTCTGCTGCAACTTTTCCTAATTCAGGGCTCATCCCTGTTCCCAGTCCTTGTGTTACCTCTTTTCCAATCTGTAATTTACGAACTTTCTTAGGAGTTTTTTTTAATGCTTGGCTATCAGTATTTGCAGCAAAAAAACTTGCTTTTTTAATTTTCTTAGCAAGTTCAGAAACAATAGATCCTCCACCACCCCCAATTCCAATTACCCTTATTTTTGTTTTCCGAACCAAAAAATTGTCACTCATACAACTCAATTTATTTATTTAATTTTAACATAGTTTTAAATAAATTAAAGAGAATAATTGTTTAAAATAAGCAAGATTATTATTAAACAAAAAAATCGTCTTTTGAACGATTTTTTCTACTTATTTAAGCACAATGTTTTATCTCAATAACATCTCCGTCTTTAACTAAATATTCTTTTCCTTCGGTACGCATTAATCCTTTTTCTCTTGCTTCTGCAATTCCTCCTACTTCCAGAAGATCATTCCAATTAATAACTTCTGCTTTAATAAATTTATCTTCAAAATCACTATGAATTACTCCCCCAGCCTCAGGAGCTGTGCTTCCTTTTTTAATCGTCCAAGCACGAGTTTCGTCTTCTCCTGTAGTAAAGAAAGTTATTAATCCAAGAATCTCATAGCTTCTTTTAATGAGGTCCTTTAATTCTGATTCTGGCTCTAGTCCCAAAGAAGCTCTTTCTTCTTGAGACATGTCAACTACTTCATTTTCAGCAAGAATGTCTATTATTAAATAAGGCCAATTATTTTCTTTAAAAACTTTAAGAAAATTCTTTTCTTCAATCTCTTCTTTTTCTCCATTCAAAAGATATAGCCTTGGCTTCATGGTAAGAAGTTGATATTGAGCAATAATCTTTTTCTCGCTTTCACTAAATTCCTGTTCTGATAAAATCTTTCCATTTTCTAAAAGATCCTTGGCTTTCTTTAAGGCCTCTTGCTCTTTAATTGCTTCTTTTTTTCTTGCCTTTATTTCTTTTTCCAAACTTTCTATTCTTTTCTCCAATGTCTCTAAATCCTTCAACATCAACTCCGTATCTAAAACATCTTTTTCTTTTAACGGATCGATGCTTTCCTGAGTATTAACAATATTAGAATTGGAGAAACCCCGAAGCACATAAACAATTGCATCGGTTTCTCTGATGTTAGCTAAAAATTTATTTCCTAATCCTTCTCCCTTATTTGCTCCTTTTACGAGACCAGCAATATCAAAAAACTCAATTGTAGTATATATCTTTTTTTTCGAATTCATTAATCGAGCAAGTTTATCAACTCTTTCGTCTGGTACAGTAACCACTCCAACATTAGGATCAATAGTACAAAAAGGATAGTTAGCTATATCAACTTGTTTTTTTGTAATTGTATTAAATAGCGTCGATTTGCCAACATTGGGCAATCCCACTATTCCTATAGATAAAGACATGTTTGTTAATCGTTAGAAATCTTTCTAATATCTTCAAGTAATTCATTAAACTCAGAACCACTAAAATGACCCCTATCTTTAAATACCTTATAATTTGCTTTTGGTAAAGAGTTTTTGTACTTATTTAAGTCACTAAATGGAACGCAAGGATCGTCTTCGCTATGATAAAAGAATATTTCCCCTCCTTGTTCCTTAAATTTATCAAAACCTCCTGATAATTCAAAATCTCCCAGAGACTCTTCTGTCCCCTCGCCATCAAAGGGCGCAGAAACAATAAAAGTTGCTTTTATTTTTTTAGGAAAATTGTTCTCAGACAAATACTTAACCAGAAAAATACCACCAAGAGAATGACCTATTAATATAACATCATCTCTTAAGAATGGTAATAATTTGTCAAACATGATTTTCCATTCATAATACTTAGCATTCATTGGATTAGGCATCTTAAAAGGAATTACCTCAAAATCGCTTTCAAGATCTTCTTCTAACTTTTTCTTCCATCCTTTAGACCCAATCCTCTCAAGATCAATCTCGTAATTCTTTAAAAATGATATGTAATCCTCATATGAATCGTGAGAATTCCCACCACGAATAATTATAACTTGCTTTTTCATATATAATATTTTTATTAAACTTAGAAAGATAAACCTGAGAAATTATTCTCAGGCAGATTATCGTAAAACACTGGCTGCGGGGCTAGGATTCGAACCTAGATCTAATGCTCCAGAGGCATCTGTCCTACCATTAGACGACCCCGCATCAATCAAATATGCAAATACTTTCTAATTGCAACCAATGAAGGAATAACTGCAAGCCCCATCGCAGCTCCTAATTGGATAAGAAGAATAGTTCCAATGTTTGCCCTAAGATAACCACTCAAACTAAAGTCACTGATTAAAACTGCTAATTTAGGAGAAAGGAAATAACAACCGGCAAAAAATATTGCAAGAGAAAAAACAGTAGCTAAGACAGCAGACAACATTCCTTGAACAGCAAATGGTCCTCGGATAAACCAGTTAGACGCACCAACTAATCTCATTATAGAGATTTCCCTTTTAAAGCTAACTATTCCAAGTCTCACCGTATTAAAAGCAACTAAGACAGCCAAAACAGCAGAAATAATTATAAGGATAAGGGATGTTTTTTCAACATTCGCACTAATAGAAAATATTCTTTCAATAACAGTTTTATTTTGATGATAATCTACCTTATCAATAATTTCACTAAAAGAACTCTTTTCTAAAAAACCGGAAATCTGTTCATACTGAGAAGCTTGAGCAGCTTTAATATTTAAATGAGCTACTAAAGGGTTCTCTCCTATTTCCTCCAACGACTCCATGATTAAAGGATCATCTTTATGCTTCTCTCTGAAAACCTCTAAGGCTTCTTCTCTTGAAATATATTTAACAGATTTAATTTCTGGAACTTCAGTTAATTCTTCTTTCATTTTTAAAATACTTCCCTCATCAACGTTAGCATTAAAATAAACACTAATATCAACTTTTTCTTGAAGATGATAAACCAAAGAATCAGTTACCCCTCTCAAAAGAAAAGCTCCTGAAATTAAAGAAGTAGTTATTGTTATAACTAAGGTCGTAGTAAAAAACAATCCTTTATTCCTAGAAATACTTTCCAAGCTAAATTTAAATATTTTTTTAAGAGAAGTTAACATACAAATCTACCTTTTTTTTCATCTCTTATTATTTTTCCTTTTTCTAAAGTAATCACCCTTCTTTCTAAATTATCAATTATTCCTTTATCATGCGTAGACAAAATTACAGTATTACCCATTTCTTGAATCTTTAAAAGCAATTGAATTATATCACGAGTATGATAAGGATCAAGATTTCCTGTTGGTTCGTCAGCGCAAATTACTTCTGGCCTTGTTATCAAAGCTCTGGCAATGGCAACTCTCTGCCTCTCTCCTCCAGAAAGCTCACTTGGAAACTGATGAGCACGATCAGTTAAGCCAACTATTTCCAAAACTTGAGGAACCTCTCTATCAATTTCTTCTTTAGTAAATCCCATCACTTCCATAATATAAGCAATGTTTTCATAAGCAGTTTTAGAAGAAAGAAGTTTGTAATCCTGAAAAACGGCTCCGATTCTTCTTCGGTAATAAGGAATATCTTTTGATTCTAATTTTTGAACCTCAAAACCATCAAACAGAATCCTTCCTCGGGTTGGCTTTTCTTGTCTGATCAATAATTTCAATAAAGTAGTTTTTCCTGCACCAGACTTTCCAGCTAAACAAACAAACTCTCCTTCTCTTATATTAAAAGAAACATCATCTAAAGCTTTTACTCCTCTGGAGTAATCTTTACTTACGTTTTGAAAAGATATCAATTTTCTATTTAAGTTTAATTTCTGCTCTAATGAATTCATCTAAATTTCCGTCCAACACATCTTCAACTTGATTAGTTTTTACTCCAGTTCTATTATCTCTAACCATTTTATAGGGATGAAGAACATAAGATCTAATTTGTTCTCCCCAGCTTGCTGAAGACGAAGGACCTTTTATTTTTTCTAATTCCTTTTCTTGTTCTAATTTTTTTCTTTGATAAAGTTTTGAATAAAGAAGATCTTCTGCTTTTTGTCGGTTAAGACCTTGTAGTCTTTCTGACTGACAGCTCACACTAATTCCAGTAGGAATATGAGTAATTCTCACCGCACTCTCTCTTTTGTTAACATACTGCCCACCTGGACCAGAAGCTCTAAACGTATCTACCCTAATATCTTCTGGTCTTACTTCTACTTGATCACTCTTCCCTATTTCTGGAATTACTTCTACTAGAGCAAAAGAAGTATGCCGGAGGCTTTGAGAAGAAAAAGGAGAAAGACGAACTATTCTATGGGTTCCACTTTCGCCGCCAAGAAGTCCGTAAGCATATTTTCCTCTTGCTTCAATGGTTGCTTCTTTGGTTCCTATTCTTCCTTCAGGGCCACCGCCTTCTCCAAAAGATTGATCTAAAATCTTAACACCAAATCCTTTATTTTCACAAAACCTTCTATACATCCTTAAAAGCATCGTTGCCCAGTCCTCTGCATCTTGACCTCCTGCTCCAGAATAAATAGAGATAATCGCATTTCCTTTATCATACTTACCAGAAAGATAAGTTTTAATTTCCTCTTCACTTATTCTTTTTTCTAAAAGATCTATTTTTTGCTCAATCTCTTTTTCAAGATCATCTGATTCTGAAATTTTACTAATCTCTTTCAATTCAGCTAATTCTTTCTCAATCTTTTCAACCTCTTCTATTTCTTCTCTAAGATCTGATATTTTTTTACTAATCTCTGTTGCTCTTTCTTGATTGTCCCAGAAATTAGGATCTTTACTTTTTTCTTCTAAATCTCCAAGCTCTTTTTTCTTTTTATCAACGTCAAAGATACTCCTCTAATGAGAGGGCTTTATTCTGCAATTCTTCTATTTTCTCTTGAATTTCTTTCATATAAGGTATTTTAACTTTTTATAATCAAAAAATCAATTATCTTATTTTCCAGAAATTCTTAAAAAGAATTCACCGATAGAAGCAAATAAATCTGAGAAATTAAAATCCGTTCCACTCAATAAAATCAAGAGAAGAATAACACAAAGAAAAAAAGTAAGTATAAAATCTATATAAACTGATTTACCCATATATTTATTATTCTTTATTTTTGGAGCCAGAGATCGGACTTGAACCGATGACCTACGCTTTACGAGAGCGTTGCTCT
>CAZSHN010000009.1:0-29959 GCA_964607015.1 uncultured Candidatus Saccharibacteria bacterium | reverse complement strand
CATGATGGGTATTTCAAATCATTTTATTTCCGAAGAAAGAAATGAAAATAGTTAGTGCCTGTTTACTCGGGATAAAATGCAGGTGGGACGGAAAAGTGAAACCATGTCCAAAGATTTTAGAATTAAGCAAAAAAGAAAATCTAATTCCTGTTTGTCCTGAGCAGTTAGGAGGATTACCAACTCCCAGAATCGCTCAAGAAGTTCAGGGTTGTTCTGGGGAGGATGTTTTAGATGGTAAAGGCAGAGTGTTAAACAAAAAAGGTGAAGATGTGAGTTTGAATTTTATAACAGGCGCAGAAGAGGTTCTGAAAATAGCTAGATTATTTAATATTAAAGAATTTATTGCAAAAGCTAAAAGTCCTTCTTGTGGGTGCGGCATGATTTATGATGGTAGTTTTTTTGGAAAACTAGCAAAAGGAAATGGAGTAACTACAGCACTCTTAAAAAGAAATGGAATAAAAATAAAAACTGAAAAAGATTATAAGTAAAATTAGAATTATGAAGAAAAATAATAAAAAAAGAGTTGGAATTTTTTCTTTTACCTGCGACGAAGGTTGCAGTGTTTATTTAGTAGAACTATTTAATAAAAAATTGATAGATTGGTTAGAGAAGGTTGATCTAACCTATTTCTTAACTATTAAGGATAAAATAGAAATAAAAGATTTTGACATTGCTTTAGTGGAGGGAGTAATAAGTACCGAGAAAGAGAAAGAAGAGATTGAAAAGATTAGAAAAAACAGCAAGATTTTAATTGCTATGGGAACTTGTGCTATTACTGGTCAACCAAGCGGTCAAAGAAATAATTTTGGAAAGGAGCAAATTGAACAAATTCAAGACGACCTAGATCATTATAGTTATCTTCCGAAATGCTTATCTGTGAAAGAGGCAGTTAAAGTAGATGATGAAGTCTCTGGTTGTCCGATAAACTTGAAACAATTCACAGAAGTTTTTGAAAAATACATTTAATAAAATATATTATTATGCATAAAGGAAATTTTGATATAGACATAAATAAATTATCTAAAATAGAGGGACATGCTGATTTAGATGTAAAGGTAAGAAACGGAAAGGTAAAAGACGTTAATTTAAGAGTAATGGAGAATAGGAGATTCTTCGAGCAGGCAGTTCAAGGAAAACCTTATAACAGTGTTCCTCAACTTGTTTCTAGAATTTGTGGGACTTGCTCCATTGCTCATCTTACTGGTTGCATTGAGGCGGTAGAGAAAACTCTGGATGTGGAACCAAGCGAACAGACAATGTTAATGCGTAAATTGACTATGTATTCCTTGATGATAAGGGATCATGCTCTTCATCTTTATTATTTTGTCTTGCCTGATATTTTTGGTCATGACTCAATTCTTGATTTTGCTGATGAGAAAAAAGAATTAGTTCATCATTCTCTTCACGTAAAAGAAGCTGGAAATAATCTTTCCAATCTTATTGCCGGAAGAGCAGTTCATGCTCCCTTTGAACAAGTAGGGGGCTTTGCCAAGCTACCCGAGAAAGAAAAAATAGCTCCTACTATTGAAGAGTTGAAGAGTATTAGAAAGTATGTTCTTGAATTAGCTGAGATATTATATAGTTCTAATTTTAAATTTGAGAAAAAGGCTAATTTTGTTGCGCTGACTACTTCCGACTTCTCCTTTTTAGAAGGCGTCATTAAGAGCACTAGCGGGGTAACTATTGAAGAGAAAGATTATTGGGATCATTTGCAAAACGTGGTAATTCCTTATTCAAAAGCGACTGGATTTGAATTTGAAGGAAAGGAGTATGTAGTTGGAGCTTTAGCAAGAATGAATTTAAATAAAGATAAATTGCATTCCAAGACCAAAGAAGATGCTAAGAAATATTTAGATGTTTTTCCTTCTAATAATATTTATGACAATAACTTAGCTCAAGCTATTGAAATTCTTCATGCCATTGATCACTCTGTTGAAATATTGGAAAATATAGAATTTAAAAAAGAAGAAATAGCAAAACCGTCCAAGGAAGACGGTGAAGGAGTGGGAGTCGTTGAAGCTCCAAGAGGAACTTTGTACTACTGGCTGAGAATTAAAGACGGTAAGGTTTGTTATGCTAACTTGATTATTCCAACTGCTCAGAATTTGCTAAGCATGAGAGAAGATATTAGAGACATAGTTTCTCAAATGCTTGACCAGGGAGAAGAAGCGATAAAAACAGAAGTAGAAAAATTGATTAGAGCTTATGATCCTTGCATGTCTTGTGCTTCTCACTTCTTGAAAATTAACTGGATCTAGAATTTAAATAGTTTTCAATTAAACAGGAAAGCTGATTAAAAGCTTCCTGTTTTTTTATTTTTGGTGGAACTCCAAAGATAGTTACTTTTTCTAATTCTCCTATTTTCTGAAGAAGTTTTATATTAAAAGCTAGGTCAAAATCATGAGGGGAATATATATTTTCTGTTTCTATCTTTTCTATGTCTTTAAATTCTTTTACTTCTTTTATTCCCATTACTGTATCAATAATAACCAACTCTTTGTTATCTGGTTTTAGATTTTCATTCGGATCTTTTTGGATGAAATCTATTTGAGGAAACCTATTCTTTAGCTCTGGTATTAATTTGATTGGGATGCTGTCAAAAGATAGAAGAGGGTTTCCGAATATGTATGTTTTTATTTTTTCTTTCATAAAAAGAAGCGCTGATTTTTTCAACGCTTTTAATAAGAAGGATCATCTGGAATGATATTGACGCCTGTAAAGCCTCCTTTTTTGTTTAAGTTTTGGATTTTTTCTAAAATCTCTTCTTTTTTTTCGCTTAACACTGTTTCTACAATATTTACATCTCTTCCTTTTTCTTTGACCATGTTTAATCTTTTTTTAATTTTTTCTACGTGTTCTGGCTTATTAGTAAAAACAGTTATGAACCGGTGACCATTTGGTTCTCTTACTATCACTCCACTATACTTCTCTCCGGGTTTTAAACAACCTAAGGCGCATTCCATATTTATCACTTTTTGTATTATATCATTATTTGTTTTAATGTCTATTTCTTAGTTAAATTGGTTTTTTCTGGTAAAATGAATATATGGCAACTAAAAAACAAAGAAAAATACTTGTAAGCGTTACCGGAGAGAAAGAAAAGGACTGGAAAGAGAAGATAAAAGAAGTGAAGAAATATAGAATAAAGGAAATAGGATTATTTTTAGAAAGATTTGAGAAAAAAGAAAGAGAGAAAATATATGAAGCTTTGCCAAAAAGCGGAGTTAAAAATATTCCTCTAGTTCATATTAGAAACGATATGACAAAAGAGGAGTTGTCTTTTCTTTTTGATAATTTTAATTCTAAATATTTCACTATTCACGAGGACAGTTTTAAATATCTAGAAAAATGGAGAGGATATTACAAGTATCTATTTTTAGAAATGAATACTGACAACTTTGTTTCTCAGTCGGTCAAGGTTGATCGGATCGGTGGTTTCTGTGTAGACCTTTCTCATTTTAAAGTTGAGATAACAAAATGGTCTAGAGAATTTGAATATATTTTTAAAAGAAGAAAAACAGATCGCTATTTTAAATGTAATCATTTAAATGGTTATTCTTCTAGAAGAAATATTGATATGCACACCGTTGAAAGATTGAAAGATTTTGATTATTTAAAAACTTTGCCTAAATTTGTTTTTGGAGATGTTATTAGTCTGGAAACTGAAAACAGGATAAAAGAACAGCTTGATTTTAAAAGATATTTAACCAAGATGCTTAAGGAAATATTGGACTAGTTTCTTTTGTTTGACTCCCTTTTATTAGAGGAATATAATGAAGGGGAAAATAACTTATCTAATTTATGTTTAAAAAACCTTCTCAACAACCTCAAAGACCAAGAAGGGGTAGAGGAAGAGGCAGACAACCAGGCGGTTATGGCTTGGGTCCAGAAGGTGATTGTGTTTGTCCTAATTGCGGGAAAAGGTTTCCTCATAGGAGGGGAATCCCTTGCTATGCTGAAACTTGTCCTGAATGTGGACAGAAAATGACTAGAGCTTGATTTTTATGAAAAACAAAAAAGAAGAAAAAATCGGTATTACTGCCGTGAGTTCTGATTTGAATTCATTGGTAGATTCTCGTTTTGGCAGATGCTCTTATTTCCTTATAGTAGACGAAGAAGGAAAGCTACTTGATGTAATCTCTAATCAAGGTCAACAAGCTAGAAGAGGAGCAGGAATTGCTGCTGCTCAGGATTTAGCTGACTCCGGAGTAAAGGTGGTGATATCCGGAAACATTGGTCCTAGTGCTTATTCTGTTCTTGACTCAGCTGGTATTAAGATTTTTCAAGTTGATTACGGGATTACAGCTGACAAAGCTTTAGAGGAATACAAAAAAGGGAAATTAGAAGAAGTAGAGACTCCTGCTCAAGCAGGACCTTTTCCTCCTGGAGAAAGAAGAGGAAGATTTAGAGGAAGATAATATATAATTAAGATGCAAGACATATTTACTCAAGGGAAAAAAGCAACAATGAAGGCTGCGTTGGCTACAGTTTTCTTTGCGGTTGCAAAAGCAGTTGTTGGTTTAGCTTCTGGTAGTGTTGTTTTGTTAGCAGATGCTATTCATAGTGCAGCAGATTCTTTTTCTACTTTTGCTGCTTGGTTTGGCTTGAAGATCGCCCAAAGAAAACCAAGCGAAAAGTTTCCTTATGGATTTTATAAAGCAGAGAATATTACTGCATTCTTGATTTCCCTTCTTATTCTTTTTGCTGGTTATAGTATTGTTAAGGAGAGTTATCAAAAAATATTTGTTGATTACGAGCTGGGTGTTCCCTTAATAGCGATTAGCGTTGCTATTCTTGATGCCATAGTAATGTTTATTGTTGGAACTTATGAAATGAAAGTCGGAAAGAAAATAAATTCCCAAAGTTTAGTAGCTGATGGAAAAGAATCAAGACTTCATATTTTATCTTCTTCAATAGTGCTTGTTGGTTTAGTATCTAAAGTAGCGGGGATTGGTTATTTGGAAGGAGTAATGGGAATTATTCTTTCACTCTTTATCTTTCAAGTAGGAATTGAGGCCGCTAGAGATTCTATCTTTGCTTTAATGGACGTTTCTCCGAGTAAAGATATAGAAAAGAAAGTAGAGGATATCTTAAATAAAGTTTCTGGTTTAAGAGAATTTGAGAATCTTCGTTTGAGAAAATCAGGTCCATTTGTCTTTGGAGAAGTAAAAGCAAAGATTGGAAAAAGCATTGACGTTAAAAGAGCTTACGAGATTTCAACTAAAATCGAGAAAGATATTAAAAATAAAATTGGAATAGTAGATTCTTTCGTTGTTTCTTTAGAACCTTTTGAAACGGGAAAAAAGAAAATTTGTGTCCCAATAAGACAAGGAAAAGATTTAAATACTGAGGTTGCTGATCATTTTGGTCGTGCGGATAATTTCATTTTTCTAGAAACTGACAAAAGAGAAATTAAAGATTTCTATATCAAAGAAAATCCTTATAAGGAAGAAAAAATAAGAGCAGGTCTTAAAGCTTCTCTTTTCGTGATCAAGGAAAAGATTGATTCAATTATTACAAAAGAGATGGGTCCTATTTCTATTCATACATTAAGAGATAATATAGTTGATGTTTATTTGGCAAAAGACGGAACAGTTAAAAATAATATTAACTTATTATTTGATAATAAGCTTGAATTATTAAAAGAACCTACGAAGGAAAAGGTTTAATCATGGATAAAAAATTTAAAGAGATAGCAATTACCGGAGGTAAAGGTGGTACTGGAAAAAGTACCGTTGCTCTTTTGATGGCGAATGATTTAGTTAACGAAGGAAAGAAAGTTGTTTTAGTTGATTGTGATATTGAATGTCCCGACGATTATCTTTTGGTTGGAGAAAAATTAAAAGATCATAAAAAGATAGTATATATTGAATTCCCTGAATTAGATAAAAGCAAATGTAAGAAATGTGGTCTGTGCGTGAAAACATGTAGAGACAATGCTATTTTTCAAGCTCCTGGAGAATATCCTAAATTCATTCATGATTTATGTTCTGGTTGTGGAGCCTGCTGGGCTGTTTGTCCTTATGGTGCGATTAATCCGAAGAAAGAAGAAGCAGGGAAGATATTTGTTAATGAGGTTAAAGATAACTTCTGGCTAATTACAGGAGAAGCGAAAGCAGGGTTAGAAGAGACCGGTCCAATAGTCACCGATCTTAAAAAATTTGCATTGGATTTTGCAAAAGAGAAAGAAGCAGATGTTGTTTTGCTTGATACAGCAGCTGGTACTCATTGTCCTGTTATTTCAGCTCTTATTGGCTGTGATTTAGCTTATGCTGTTACAGAACCAACTCCAATGGGTTCTTTTGATTTAGATTTGATTCTTGATTTATGCAAGAAAATAAAAATACCAACTAAGGTTATTCTTAATCAGTCTAATATGGGAGATGTAAATAATTTGAAAGAAGTTCTTGAGAAATATGATTTGAAAATTGAAAAAGAGATTCTATATTCAAAAAAAATAAGTGACGCCTATTCAAAAGGGAAACTTTTAGATATTAATTTAGATTAATAATATTAACGATATTCATACAAAAATATGGGTGATTTTTTTTCTGAAACACAAAAACAATTTATTAGGATAGCAAAGGTTCTGGGTTTAAAAGAAGAAATAATAGAAGAATTAAAAGATCCTCAAAAGGTAATTAAGTTTGATATTCCTGTTGAAATGGATAACGGAGAGACAAAAATCTTTAAAGGTTTTCGCTCTCAACATAATAATATTCTTGGTCCTTACAAGGGAGGACTAAGATTTCATCAAGACGTTTCCGAGGACGAGGTAAAAGCGTTATCAATGCTAATGACCTGGAAATGTTCTTTAGTTGACTTACCTTTTGGTGGAGGAAAAGGAGGAGTGAAAGTTAATCCTTTTCAGTTAACTGAATCTGAATTAGAAAAACTTTCCAGAGGTTACGTAAAAGGAGTTTTTCCTAATATTGGCTACGACAAAGATATTCCTGCTCCTGATGTTAATACTAATCCTCAAATTATGGGATGGATGATTGATGAATATTCAAAGATATCAGGAGAGAATAATCCAGGTGTCTTTACTGGCAAGCCTAAAGAATTAGGCGGTTTAGCTGGAAGAAAAGAAGCGACTGGATTTGGAGGAGTGGTAGCGCTGGAGAAGTTAAAAGAAATGGTTGGACTTTCTCCTTCTGAGACAACAATAGCCATTCAAGGATTTGGGAATGTAGGATATAATTTTGCTCACTTTGCTCATAAAAAAGATTATAAGATTGTTGCTGTTTCAGAAGCAGAAGGAGGAATTTGGGTGAAAGAAGGATTAAATCCTGAGCAGACTTTAAAATGCAAAGAAGCAAAAGGGAAAATTTCCGGTTGTTATTGTAAAGGGTCCGTTTGTGATATAACTTTTGGAAAAGAAATTAGCAATAAAGAATTATTAGAAATGGATGTTGATGTTTTAGTTCCGGCCGCTGTAGAAGATGTAATAACAGAAGACAACGCATCAAGGATTAAAGCTAAATATATTATTGAAATGGCTAATAATCCTATTACCCCTGAGGCAGAAGAGATTTTAGAAAAAGAAGGAAAGATTATCGTTCCTGATATTCTAGCTAATTCAGGAGGAGTAATTGCTTCTTATTTTGAATGGCTCCAGGCAGCAGAAGAAAATCCTTGGCAAAAAGAAGATGTTTTTGATAAGCTTTCTTGTAAGTTAAGTGATTCTTTTGCTAAGGTTTGGGAACTTTCAAAAGAAAAAAATACTTGCCTGAAAGATGCAGCTTATCTTTTAGCTGTTGTCAGAGTTGCGAAAGCATTAGAAAATAAATAATTTTAATTGATTTTTATAGAACAAGAAGATAGAATGTAAATATATGAAATTAGAAATCAGGGAATATCCCGATCCTATTTTAAGGGAAAAAAGTGAAGAGATAAAAGAGGTAAATGATGAGATCAGAGATCTTATTGAAGATATGTTTGAAACTATGTATGCCAATGAAGGAGTTGGCTTGTCTGGCGTTCAGGTTGGTGTTTTAAAGAGAATTTCTGTTGTAGACACAGGAGATGGAAGAAGAGTTTTTATAAATCCTAAAATTATAAAAAAAGAGAAAAGCATTCCTTCAGAAGAAGGCTGCTTGTCTCTTCCTGGAGTTTTGTTAGAAATAAGAAGAGCAGAAAAAATTACTGTAGAGGCTCTAAATGAAAGAGGCGAAAAGTTTGAATTAAATGCAGACGGACTTCTTTCTCGTTGCATCCAGCACGAAATAGATCATCTTGATGGTATTTTGATATTAGACAGAGTTAGTCTCTGGGACAAAATTAAAAACAAAATATTTTCTAAAAGTTAATTATTAGACTGAGCTATGATGAAAAAAGTATTACTTATTTCTTTAATGATTGTCTTAGGAGGAGCTAGCTTATTTCTTTTAATTAGCAATCCTTCTAAGGTTAATGGTTCTAATTCTCAAGAAGATCAAGAGCCCTTAGTTGAGATTAATTTCTTTGGTGCCAAAACTTGTCCTCATTGTGCCGAAGAAAAAGAATTTTTAACAAAATTAGAACAAGAAAATCCCGAGATTTTAGTTAATGAATATTTTGTTTCCGACGAAAGCGCCACCAGTCTTTTAGGCAATCTATACAACGAACACCAAGTTCCCAAAGAAAGATGGGGTTTTGTTCCAGTAACTTTTATTGGAGACCGTTATTTTATAGGATATGGAGGAGATGAAACTACCGGGAAAGAGATTAAAGATTATGTTTATCAGTTAATTGAAGATTCAGAACCCGAACCAGAACCCGAACCAGAACCCGAACCAGAACCAGAGCCTGAAGAAGATTCTAATGAAGTAGAAGTTCCCTTTGTTGGAAAGATAGATTTTTCAGACAAGTCTCCACTTTTTCTTTCAATTGTTCTAGGTGGGTTAGACGGGTTTAATGCTTGCGCTATGGTAGCTCTAGGATTTTTGTTAGCTGTTCTGGTAGGCACTGGTACAAGAAAAAGAATTTTCCTGATCGGAGGAACATTTATTCTTGTTTCTGGTTTAGTTTATTTTTTGATAATTGCTGCTTGGTTAGAGCTATTCTTGTATCTTAGCTATATTAGTTTTATTACTAATTTGATAGGGATTGTTATAATTATCTTTGCTATTAGTATTCTGAGAGATTACATTAAAGGAGTAACCTGTAAAGTTTGTGAGATAGGGAAAAAAGAAGATAGTGCTTTAGGGAAAGTGCAAAGAAAGCTTTTTGAAAAGATGGAAGAGTTCTGCTCAAGCAATACTTCTTTAATCTTAGCGTTAGCTGGAATTGCTTTGATTGCCGCAGGAATAAATTTAGTGGAATTGTTTTGCTCTCTTGGATTGCCAGTTGCTTTTACTAATATTCTCAGTTCTTATAATCTTCCAGGGTCATCTTATTACTTTTACATTTTGGTCTATGTTGTCTTTTACATGCTTGATGATTTCCTTATCTTTACCATCGCTGTTTTAACTTTAAGAATAACTCAGGCTTCTCAGACTTATTTAAAATTTATTAAATTAATTTCTGGTATCTTATTGTTAGTGCTTGGTTTAATTATGATAATCAGACCAGAGTTGCTAGCTTTTTAAAAGGTCTTTAATATTAATCTTTAAAAAAATATGTTTGAACTAAAAAACAAAGTAGCTATTGTTACTGGAGCTCGAAGAGGAATGGGAAAGACTCATGCTTTGCTCTTGGCTAAAGCTGGAGCAAAAGTTGTTGTTTCCGATATTTCTCAAGAAGACTGTCAAAAAGTAGTTGACGAAATCGAGGAAGAAGGAGGAGAAGCAGTGGCAATAAAATGTGATATCTCCCAAAAAGAAGAAGTAGAAGAAATGGTTCAAAAAACTGTAGATGAGTGGGATAGAATAGACATTCTTGTGAACAATGCAGGAATTGTTGAATTTAAACCATTCTTTGACATTAGCGAAGAAGAATGGAATAAGACAATAAATATTAACTTGAAAGGATACTTCTTGTGCTCTCAAGCAGCAGGAAAAATAATGAAAGAACAAAAGTCAGGAGTTATTGTTAACATTGCTTCAGTAGCTATGGGTCAGCAAGGAATCGGAATGCAAAATATTGTTCATTATTGCGCTTCCAAAGGAGGAATTGTTGCAATGACCGAAGCTTTGGCAGTTGAGCTTGCTCCTTATAATATTCGAGTTAATGCCGTCGCTCCTGGAGTTATTGATACTCCAATGGTTGATCCTATTAAAAAAGATCCAAATTCAATGGATGCAATGATAAATAAAATACCTATGAAAAGAGCTGGAGAGCCAGACGAAATTTCAAATGCGGTTTTGTTCTTGGCTTCAGAAGAAAGCTCTTATATGACTGGCTCTACTGTCGTTATCGATGGTGGCTGGTTAGCGGGATAAAAAATGAAAAAAATTACAAAAGAAACAAAATTATCAGAGATTCTCAAGATTCCAAAGGCAGAAGAAGTTTTAGGGAAGCATGACTTTCCTTGCTTGACTTGTCCTTTTGCTAAGTTTGAAATGGAAGAATTAGAAATAGGAAAGGTTTGCGAAATGTATGGAATCGATTTAGATAAGATCTTAAAAGATTTAAACAAGATAAATGAAGAAAAATAAGAAAATTTATCTTGATTATGCAGCAACGACTCCGGTTGACGAACGGGTAGTTAAAGCAATGCTTCCTTATTTTTCAGATAAATTTGGCAATCCTGTTTCTTTGCATAGTGTCGGTCAGGAAGCAAAAGAAGGACTTAAAAAAAGCAGGGAAATTATAGCAGGTGCAATGAATGCAAATTCAGAAGAAATAATTTTTACTGCCTCTGCTACTGAAAGTAATAATTTTGCTTTGAAAGGAATTGCTTTTGCCAACAAGAAAAAAGGTAAACATATTATAATTTCTCAGATTGAACATTCTTGTGTAATTGAATCAGCTAGATGGCTTGAGAAGCAGGGATTTGAAATAACTAGATTGCCAGTTGATAAAGATGGATTAATAAATTTAGGCGAGCTTAAAGATTCAATTAGAGAAGATACAATTCTTGTTTCTATAATTCATGGAAATAATGAAATAGGAACAATCCAGCCTATTCCAGAAATTGGAAAGATCTGCAAAGATAATAATATTTATTTTCATACAGATGCGGCTCAAAGTTTTGGAAAGATCGAGATAGATGTTAATGAGATGAATGTAGATTTGTTAACTGCCAGTTCTCATAAGATGTATGGTCCTAAAGGAGCTGCTTGTCTCTTTGTTAGGAAAGGAATTGAAATTGAACCCTTGCTTCATGGAGGTGGTCATGAATTTGGAATGAGGTCAAGCACTGTAAATGTTGGAGCAGCAGTTGGTTTTGGAAAAGCAGTTGAAATTTGTCAGGAAGAAATGAACAAAGAAAGAGAAAGATTAATTAAATTAAGAGACAAGCTGATTTCAGGTATTTCAAAAATAGATAATTCCTATTTGAATGGCCATCCCGAGAAAAGATTATCTAACAATGTTAATTTCCGCTTCTCTTATATTGAAGGAGAAGCGATGATAGCAGAGCTAGAATCAGAAGGCGTTATTGCCTCTACAGGATCTGCTTGTTCTTCTCCTAAATTAGAACCAAGCCATGTTCTATTAGCTATTGGGTTAGAACCTCAAGAAGCTCATGGGTCTTTAAGGTTGAGTCTTGGCAGGTGGACAACAGAAGAAGAGGTTGATCATGTTCTTCAGGTATTGCCAGGTATTATTAAAAAATTAAGAGATATTTCCCCTTTTGGGAAATAATAACTATGGATAAATTTGGTCCTTACAGTAAAAAAGTAATTAAGCATTTTAAGAATCCTCATAATTATGGAAAAATGGAAAACCCAGACGGTCTGGGTAAGGTTGGTAATCCTATTTGTGGAGATGTAATGTGGCTTTATATTAAAGTAGGTAAGGACAAAAAAGGAGAAGAGGTTTTAAAGGATATCAAGTTTGAAACCTTTGGTTGTGTGGCAGCAATAAGTACTAGTAGCATGATTACTGATCTGGCTAAAGGAAAAACATTGAAAGAGGCGATAGATATAAGTAAAGATCAATTAGCTGATTCTCTTGATGGTTTACCTCCAGTTAAGATGCATTGTTCTATGTTAGCTATTGATGCGTTGATTGAAGCTATTTACGATTATTTAAAGAAGAATAAAAAACCAATTCCAGAGAAGGTTAAAAAGCTTCACAAAAGAGTTGAAGAAGAAAAAGAAAGAATAAAGAAAAAGTATAAAAAGTGGAGCGAGGCAGAAGAAAAAATGCATAAAAAATAATATGATTCAAGGTGAATCTAAAAGAGAAGAAGAGTTGAAAAGCGTTAAGGACGATGTAGTTAGTTGTCAAAAATGTCCTTTGTTCCAAACAAGGATAAATCCAGTTATTGGAGAAGGGAATCATAAAGCAAAAATAGTTTTTATCGGCGAGGCTCCGGGTGCTCAAGAAGATAAAGAGGGACGTCCTTTTTGTGGAAGAGCGGGAAAGATTTTAGACGAACTTTTAAATTCAGCAGGAATTAAAAGAGAAGATGTCTATATCTGTAATATTTTAAAATGTAGACCTCCCGGCAATCGAGATCCAAAGAGTGAAGAGATTCAAGCTTGTACTATTTATTTACAGAGACAAATAGAAGCAATCAAACCAGAAGTTATTTGTACTTTAGGAAATTATGCTACCAAGTATGTTTTAGATAAATACGGACTTAAAGACAAGATTGAAGGAATAAGTAAAATCCATGGAAAGATTTTTGAAATGAGCAATCTTTTTGGATCTTTAAATGTTATTCCGCTCTATCATCCTGCAGTAGTAACTTATAATCCAAACATGAAAGGATTACTCGAGGAAGATTTTAAAATTCTTAAAAAGTTTAAATAAAATGCCTTTGGAAGAATACAAAAAGAAGAGAGATTTCAATAAAACCTCTGAACCTGAAGCAAAAGAAGAGAAAGGAGAAGAAAATCGTTTTGTTATTCAAGAGCATTGGGCTAGCAATCATCATTTTGATTTTAGACTGGAGATGGAAGGAGTTTTGAAATCATGGGCAGTACCAAAAGGAGTACCAGAGAAAGAAGGAGTGAAGAGATTAGCCATTCAAACAGAAGATCACCCAGTTGATTATATTGATTTTGAAGGAGAAATTCCAGAAGGGCAGTATGGAGCAGGAAAAGTTAAGATTTTTGACAAGGGAAAATTCAAATTAACAGAAAAAACAAAGGGAAAAATGGTCTTTTTCTTGAAAGGAGAAGAGTTAAAAGGCGAATACGCCTTAATTAAAATGAAAGAGTCCAACCAGTGGTTAATTTTCAAAACTGACCAAAAAAATTAATAGTTATCCACAATTTGACTGCTTCCCATCTTAAAACTAGAATAGAATAATAGTTTTTTTATTTCTCTACACATGGAAAACAAAATCACAAAAGTTAAAAAGAGGAACGAAGAGATAGTAGACTTCGAAGTAGAAAAGATTGAGAAGGCTGTCTTCAAAGCTTTGACTGCTACTAAGCAAGGCGATGGCAAAAGATCTAAGAAACTCACCGAAAGAGTGGTTGAGTTTTTAAACAGACGTTTTAAAAAAGAAGAAATTCCAACTGTAGAACAGATCCAAGACATTGTTGAAGAAATATTAATTTTAGAAGGTTTGGTAGAGACTGCCAAATCTTATATTCTTTATAGGGAACAGAGAAGAAGAATTAGAGAGGCTACTACAACCACTGAGGAGAGCGTAGAGAGACTTAATGACTACATTGGGGAGTTAGACTGGCAGGTTCATGAAAACGCTAATATGGCCTATTCTCTTCAGGGATTGAATCAGTATGGAGTATCCATGCTTACTAAGAAATATTGGTTGAATAAAGTTTATCCAAAAGAGGTGAGGGATGCTGTAGAAAATGGAGACATGCATATTCATGACCTAGGAACTCTTGCTACTTATTGTAACGGTTGGGACTTATATGATTTGTTGTTAAGGGGTTTTGGTGGTGTTTCTACTAAAATTGAATCCAAGCCTCCTAAACATTTAAGGACTGCCTTAGGACAATTAGTTAATTTCTTTTATACCCTTCAGGGAGAATCAGCTGGAGCTCAGGCAGTGAGTGAATTTTCAACGTTGCTCGCTCCTTTTATCAGATACGATGGATTAACTTATCATCAAGTAAAACAAGCTCTTCAAGAGTTTTTATTTAATTGTGCTATTCCAACAAGAGTCGGATTTCAATGTCCTTTTACAAATATTACTGTAGATCTTTCTCCTTCTCCTAACTTTGCTGACAAACCTGTAATAATTGGCGGTGAATCTCAGGAAGAAACATATGGAGAATTTCAGAAAGAAGTAAGTATGATTAACCAGGCACTTTATGAATGTATGATGGAAGGAGATTCAAAAGGAAGGCCATTTCATTTCCCAATTCCTACAGTAAACATTACTAAAGATTTTGATTGGGACAATCCTTCTTTTGATCCAATGTGGAAAGCTTCAGCAAAATATGGAATTAATTATTTTGCTAATTATATTAATTCTGACATTAGCCCAGAAGATGCTAGATCAATGTGTTGTCGTCTCAGACTTGATAAAAGAGAACTTTATAATCGAGGTGGAGGAGGATTGTTTGGCAGTGGAGCATTAACTGGGTCTATCGGAGTAGTTACTATTAATTTACCGAGGATAGGATATCTCTCTAAAACAAAGAAAGATTTCTTTAAGAGATTAGCTGACGTTATGGATGTTGCAAAGGAAAGCTTGGAAATTAAAAGAAAATCAATCGAAGATTTCATGGAGAAAGGACTTTATCCTTATTCCAAGCATTACTTAGAAGGAATAAAGAAGATGAGACAAAGTTATTTTGGTAATCATTTCTCTACTATTGGATTGGTAGGAATGAATGAAGCTTTACTTAATTTTGTTGGTGAAGATATAGGAGCAAAAAGAGGAAAGAAGTTTGCCATGGAAGTCCTTGAATTTATGAGAGAAAGATTAGTTAAATATCAGAATGAAAATGGTAGTTTTTATAATCTTGAAGCTACTCCAGCAGAGAGTACAGCTTATAGACTAGCTTTAAAAGATAGAGAAAAATATCCTGATATTGTTACCGCAGGAACAAAAGATAATCCTTATTATACTAACTCAAGTCAATTACCAGTTAATTATACTGATGATCTTTTTGAAGCCTTGGATCTTCAGGAGGAATTGCAATGCGCCTATACTGGAGGAACCGTTCTTCATCTTTTTCTAGGAGAGGAAATTGCCGATATTAACGTGGTAAAAAGTTTAGTTAAAAAAGCGTTCAGTAAATTTAAAATTCCATACCTTACTATTACTCCAACATTTTCAATTTGTCCTGTTCATGGTTATTTGTCTGGTAAGCACTTTGAATGTCCTAAATGTACCATTCAACAACCTTGTGAGGTCTATTCAAGAATAGTTGGTTATCTTAGACCTGTCAGACAATGGAATGAAGGAAAAAAGAAAGAGTTTGACGAAAGAAAGGAATACAAAGCATCTAAAAAATAATTCATGGAAATCGGTGGTCTTCAAAAGACAACCTTAATTGACTATCCTGGTAAATTAGCTTGCACTGTTTTTACTCTCGGCTGCAACTTCCGTTGCGGCTTCTGTTATTCTTCAGAATTAGTATTACCAGAGAAAATAAAGAATCAGCCCCGAGTGGAAGAAGCTGATTTTTTTGATTTCTTAGATAAAAAGAAAGGGCTTTTAGAAGGAGTTGTAGTTTGTGGTGGAGAGCCAACTATTCATAAAGACTTGCCTGAGTTTATTAAAAAAATTAAAGAAAAAGGTTTTCTTGTTAAGCTTGATAGTAATGGGTCTAATCCGGAAGTGCTAGAGAGGCTGATCAAAGATAAATTAATTGATTATGTGGCAATGGATGTGAAAGCGCCAAAAGAAAGATACAAGGAAGTGGTGAACGTAGATATTGATCCAGAAAAGATAGAAAAGAGTATTAATCTTTTAAAGAATTCAGGGATAAATTATGAATTTAGAACTACTATTATTCCAGGTCTTTTAGAAAAAAAAGATATAATTAAAGTTGCTAAATGGATAGGGTCAGGAGGAAAATATTATATTCAGCAGTTTAGAGGAGAGAAAACTATTGACCCTAAATTTGAAGAAGTTAAACCATATACTGATGAGTATATGGTAGAAATAAAGAATGCAGCAGCTCCTTTTGTTGGTAGTTGCCAAGTAAGAGGTTTGGAATAATTACTGCCAAGTAATTTTAGTTCCAGGTTCTTCTCCGAGAAGAGCTTTTTTTAATTCATCTGAATTTCTTCCGTTTATTATATTTACTTTTATTCCTAGCTTGGCTAGCTCTACTGCTTTCTTTACCTTTTCTTTCATTCCGCCAGTAATATCTATTCCATGTGATTCGTCAAGATATCCTTTTATTTTTTCCCAATTATTTTCATTAATTTCTGGTATAAATTTTGCATCCTTGTCTTTAAATGGATCAGCAGTATAAACTCCTCCTGCTTTATCGGCAATAATAATTCTTCCTGGTTTTAGTTCTTTTGCTAAATAGACGAATAGTTTTTCCGTAGAGAGGATGGTACAACCTTGTTTTTTATCTACTACCGTATCTCCATATATTACTGGTAGGAGTTTAGATTCAAGTAGTCTTTCTAAAGTTTCCAGATAAAAAGAATCAATTTCTGAATTATTAGCTGTACAACAAGAAGAAGGAGAAACAGAAAATGCTTTTTCTCCTATTTTCAAAAGATTATTTACTACTATTCTATTTAAAGTAGCAGCATCGTTTTGAACCTGGCAAAAACCATATTTACTTTCTTTTTCAACAAACCCTTCCTTTGTCTTATATTTTTTTGCGGAAATATGAGGAAAAGAGCCTCCGCCATGACCAAGAAGTAAATTAATTTCTTTTTCTTCTCTAGCTATTTTTATTTCTTGACAAAGTCTTTCAAGAATTTTAGTTTCTAGAGTGTAAGGTTTGGTTTTGTCTGTTATTAAGCTGCCACCAAGTTTTAAAAAAATTAGATTTTTCATATATAAATTATATAATAAATAAGGAAGAGTTGGAAATAAATTAAACTAATAAAACGATGAATAAAATAGCAATTTCAAGTGGAAAAGGAGGAGTAGGAAAGTCAATGTTAACCTCCGCTCTAGCCACACTTTTTTCTAGAGAAAAGAAAGTAGTGGCAGTAGATTGCGACGTAGATGCTCCTAATTTAGCAATTTGGTTAAACGAAGAAAAGGAATGGGAAAGCATTGAGAAAGTAAGCACTTCAAGCAAGGCGGTAATTGATTATGATAAATGTAATGGTTGCGGTCTTTGTGCTCAGAAATGTAGGTTTGATGCAATTAAAATGATAAACGGCAAACCTGTGGTTAATAATCTTTTATGTGAGGGTTGTGGAGCGTGTGAAGTTCTCTGTCCCAGGAAAGCTATCCACCTAGAACCGGTTAAGAACGGAGAAATCAGAATGAAGGAAATCGAACCCGGTTTTAATTTGGTTTCAGGACAATTGTATCCTGGTGAGACAGGCTCTGGAAAAATAGTTTCTGAGATTAAAAAAGAGGCAGAGAAGATTGACCACGAATTGATGGTTATTGATTCTTCTCCTGGAACTGGTTGCCCTGTTATCGCCGCTTTAAGAGATGTTGATTTTGTAGTTTTGGTAACTGAACCCACTCTTTCTGGTTTTAGTGATTTAAAGAGAGTACTTGAAGTTATAAATCATTTTCAAATTCCCTTTGCTGTTGTTGTTAATAAGTGGGAAGTAAATGAAAAAATGAGTAACGATATTAAAGAATGGGCGGGAGAACGATTTATCGGTAAAATTTCTTATGATCAAAAAATATTTAATGCTGTAGCTAATCTTGTTCCTATTTTAGAAACAGATTTAAAAGCGAAAGAAGAGCTAGAAAATATTTTTAATAATTTGAAAAATAAATTGTTGTAAAATTGTTTAATTTGTGTTATACTATTGAATAAGATCTTTTAAAAGAGGTGAAAAATAAATGGAAAGTTTGAATAAAGATTGGCATCCAATCTTTGGATATCTGCTTGAACTCTTTGACTTTAATGGCTATAAGTGCTTTTACAATAAAAAGAAAAAACTGGTTATTGAAGTAACGAGCAAAATTGAAGAATATGAAATCATTATCTGCCTAAGCAGAAGATTGTCGGTAAAATCCATTGTTCTTCCTCCTAAAATAAGAGAGGAAAGAGAAAAATATAGATTTGATTTTACTCGAGGGTCAGTTGTTATTGAGAAGTCTGGTTGGTTTGATAGTTTCTTAGACGAGCGTATGTATAAGAAATATAGCTATGGGCCACTTTCTCCGAGAGTTTCAGTTGGAGGAATGACGAATAATCTTCTTGATAAACTGATGGAGTTGATCATTAAAAGCAATAGAATGGATTCTTGCTCAAGAAAAATAATCAGCAATGAAGAGGTCAAAAAAAAAGATAAAGAAATAGAAGAAATGATCTTTGAAGGAATGAGAGTAGCAGAAAATTGGTAAAATTAAAAAAGGACGTTTAGATTAAACGTCCATTTTTTTTATCTATAATTCACTTTTTATTTCTTTTCTACCCTTCTTGTATATTCTTCTGTTTCTGTATTTATTTCAATAACATCTCCTGTTTCGATAAAAAGAGGAACATCTACTTTAACTCCTGTTTCTATTGTCGCTGTTTTTGTTCCAGACTGAGAACGATTGCCTTTTATGCCGGGAGGGGCCATAGTAACTTTAAATGTATCTTTAATCGGGAGAGAGATATTAACTACTTCATTTTCAAAGATTATTGCGTCTACTGTCTGGCCTGATTTTAAAAACTTATGATTATTACCGATCTGCTCTTCTGTTAACTCAAATCTTTTAGAGGGATTATTTTTTTCTGAAAAAACATACTTCCCTCGGTGGGAATAAACAAACTTAGCTTTTATTTTTTCAATTTTTGCTTCTTCAAATTTATCTGAAGGGTGAAAAGTTTTAGAAAGAGCGTCTCCGGTAATGAGATTCTTTAATTTAGCTTGGATTACAGAATGACCTCTTCCTTTGAAGACAGGTGAGGCCTCAGTTATCTCATGAGGCTGGTTATTAATTATTATCCTTATTCCTTTTTCTAATTCAGAATATTCTATCATTTTAGTGTTGTTCCTATAAAGTCTATATTTCCTTTTAGAAAATCTTCTATTCTTGTTTTGTTTTTTCCAGCGAATTGCAATTCTTCTACGATTAAATAGTCTTTTCCGCATTGAACAGCTATCTGATCATTTGGAGCAAGATATACTTTTCCTGGTTCTCTGGAGGGGCCAGTTTCTGTTTGTTTCAAAACAGAAGCTTTTAGTATCTTCATGATTTTATCTTCTGCTTTGCAGAAAGCACTTGGCCAAGGATTAAATGCTCTGATTTTTCTTTCTATTTCTCTAGCAGAACTATTCCAGTCTATTCGTCCATCTTCTTTTTTAATTTTCTTAGTGTACGTTGCTTTTGATTCGTCTTGTTTTTCTGGTTCTATTTCTCCTTTTATCCATTTAGGAATTGTCTCTTTGACTAATTTTGCACTCATTTTTGCAAGCTCTTCTTCTAATTCTTCGTGTGTTATTTTTACTTTTCCTATTATGAAACTAGAACTTGCAATTATTGGTCCTTCATCTATTCCTTCTGTCATTTTTATAATAGTAACTCCTGTTTTTGTATCTCCGTTTAATATTGCAGCCTGAATAGGAGAAGGTCCTCTGTATTTTGGAAGAAGAGAAGGATGAAGATTTAGACATCCATGTTTGGGTATTTCTAATAATTCTTTTGGCAAAATTCTTCCGCAAGCAGCGGTAACAATTAAGTCAGGATTTATTTCTTTGATTTTCTCTTCTATTTCTTTAATATCTTCTGGTTGAGAAATGTTAATGTTATTTCTTTTTGCTGTTTTCTTTACCGGAGAAGGGGTAATAGTTTGTTTTCTTCCTACTGGTTTGTCAGGGCAGGTAACTACTAAAACAGGATTAATCTTTTCTTCGATTAATCTTTTTAATATGATGTCACTGAATTTTGGTGTTCCAAAAAAAATAATCTTGGTTTTCTCTAATTCCATTTTAACTTTTTTTATTAATTTTTTATTCTACTATTTTCCATTCTACATCTGATTTTTTTCCAGCAAATTCTAGCCAGTTTCCTTCTTTATCAATAACATACCATTTTCTTCTTGACTGAGACCAAACCATTGGATCTCCTCTGTAGAATGGTTTTTTAACAATCTCTTTTGGTTTTAGTTTATCTAATTCTAACCATTTTTTAAAGACTGTTTCAATGGTGTAATCTAGGTTTCTTGATTTTGCCCAGCTAGCTACCTTGCTAATTGCTTCTTTTGCTTTTTCAGGTGACCCTGCTAATTCTAATAATTGTTTTGCTGGTTTTGTATATCTTGAATACACTATTTTCCTTTTTTTTGCGTTTTGTTTAAGTTCTTTTAGAGACACTCCCTTTGTTTGAAAATAGTGGGTGACAATTTGTCTTATTTTTGTTTCTTCTTTTAAATCTTCAAAATATTTTATCTTCCCTTTTTTTAAATATTCTTCTATTTTCTGGGCAATGCTTTTTCCGATTCCTTTGATTTCTTCAATTCCTTTTATTCCTGATTTCTTATAAATATCAGAGACGTCTTCTTGAATCTTTTCTAGAGAAGCTGCTGCTTTTCGATAAGCATTCGGTTTGAACTTTGTGCCCTTTATCTCATGAAGGTTTGCTATCTCTTTTAATATTTTTATTAATTCTTTGTTTTTATTCATATTTTTCTACGTTGAATCTGTAGACTAATACCTTTTCTTTTTCTGGGTTAATTCCTCCTTTATCACAAGCAGTTAAGAATTGTTTTTCTATAGTATCAATACCTTCTATGTCTGGTAATAATAATCCTGACTTGAAGGGGACTTTTCCATCAAACAAAACATCTTTTTCTTCACCAGTGACAGGATCTGTTCTTACGAGTATTCCGTATTTTTTGGGATCTAAATCTTCTTTTTTCTCTATTTTTTCTGGTGGACCTAAGACGTAAACTGAATACACCAAAGAAGGAAGCTCTTCTTGGTCAATTGGTCCAAATCTATAATCAGTTGTTGCAGCAGAGACAGCATTTTTTATTACTTCTTGAGCGATATTTTCTTGGGTAGGCAAGTAGGTTCCAAGGCAAGCTCTTAATTTTCCATTTTTCTTTATAGTAATAAAAACACCTGCTTCTTCAGCAGTGAACCTTTCCGGGATGTTTTCAGGAACACTTATCTTCTTTTCTTCTTTTATATAATTTTCTACTGCTTTTTGAGCAAGATCAACTAAGGGGTTCATATTATTTTATTTTAAAATTAGTTACTAAATATCCAACTCCGAAAGAGTCTTGATAAGATAATATTTCTGGTTCCCATTCTATTTTAGCTTCTTCTAATATTCCTAGAAGAAAACAGAACGACCTAAGACCACATTCTCCTGCTTCTGGGAAATCTTTGTTTAATTTCTTAATTTTATCAATATTTTTATCTTTTAAAAAGGCAATTAATGCTTTATCAAATTTTGGTCCCTGAGGGTGAAAACCATACGGACCTTCTTCCTTTAGTCTGTGAGAAAGATCTCCAGACGCAATAAGGGCGTAATTTTTATCTTCCATTTTTGCAACTATTGATTTTCCTTGTTGGAAATAAAATTCTGGTGGATCTGATTCTGTAAGGTAAGTTCTTATTTTTCCTTTAAAATTTTTCGCAATGAAAAATAACGGAACATTGAAACCCCAATCTGGATGAGGAGATGAAATAATAATTTCATCTATTTCTGACTGGTCAAATATCTTTCCTAGTTTTTCAAGAGAGCTTATTGTTTCTTCTACTTCTTTTCTGTCTTCCTCTGATCCAACAGATGGTAGTATTATTGGAGGGTGAGGGGAGATGCAGGCAAAATTAATCTTCATATTTACTTCAGGATTAAATCTAAATTATAATTACATTTCGGACATTTTCCTTCTTTGTCGTAACGGTGAATTTTGTAACCGTTTCTATCAATTATTAACTGATTGCATTTCGGGCAGAAAGTATCTTCTGACGGAAGACCAGGCATATTTCCCGTGTATACATATTTTAATCCTTCTTCTTTTCCTATTTTCCAAGCTTTTTTTATGGTTTCTATTGAAGTTTCTGGTAAATCTTGTAACTTCCAAGAAATCAAGCCTGAGAACTTTGTAATATGCCAGGGAGTTTCTTCTCCTAATTCTTTTTTGATGAACTTTGCAATATCTTTAATATTTTTCTCTGAATCATTCAAAGTTGGAATAAGAAGGGTGGTTATTTCAAGCCAGATATTTTTTTTCTTTGCTCTTTTTGCTGTTTCTATTACTGGCTTTATTTTTCCTTTGCAATGTTTTTTATAAAAGTCATCTGAAAAACTTTTTAAATCTATGTTTATAGCATCAAGATAAGGATGGATGAGACTAAAACATTCTTTTGAAAGAAATCCATTGCTTATCCAAACATTTTTTATATTATTTTCTTTGGCAATCTTCATGGTATCTAAGGCGTATTCAGAAAAAATTGTTGGCTCTGTATAGGTGTAAGAAATGCTGGGAATATTATTTTCTTTTACAATTTTTACAATTTCTTTTGGTGGTAAATCTTTTCCAGGGATTTCTTTTAAATTTCTCGCTCCTTGAGAAATATCATAGTTTTGACAATTAGAACATTTGAAATTACAACCAACTGTAGCTAAGGAAAAAGATTCTGTTCCAGGAAGAAAATGGAACAACGGTTTTTTCTCAATAGGATCAACATGAAAAGCTATTGCCTTTCCGTAGTTTAGAGCATAAAGTTTACCATCTTTATTTTCTCTTACTCCGCAGATTCCTCTTTTGTCTTGATCAATAGTACAATAATGAGCACAGTTTTGGCACTTTACCTTTTTCTCTTTTAGTTTTTTGTAAAGACATACTTCTTTCATTGCCTTTTATTTTATCATTTTTGACTCGGTCGTTAAAGAAAATAAAAAAGGAGTGATTTTTTCACTCCCATCTTTTTGTTTTTTAATACTCTATTCCTTCCAGTAGATTGGCAAGGGTTTCTGATAACTCTTGCGTTTTCTGTATTGCTTCCTCAGCTTTTTCCATTGTGTTTTTGAAGTCTAATTTTATACCGTTAATTGGTATGATTTGATTTGATTTAGTTTTTAGACTTTCAAAGTATTTCTCTATGTCTCTAAGGTTTGAGCTGAGTCTTTCCTCTGCTTGTTTTCGTGCTTCATTTGCTTTTTTTATTCTTTTTCCTGCTTCGTATATATCTATTTTTTCTTTGGAACTCAAGTAAAGCCCCTCCTTTTTCTTTTTTTAAAGAACATTCTTTTTCAAGAATATTATTCGTCATAAAAGACGAACTATTTTTAAAGTATCAACTTTTATTTCTTTTGTCAATAATATAGAATAACAATCTTTAATGTGTTATTATATTAATAATGAAAAATGAGGTTATTGAAAAAATAGCTTCTCTGGTGACTGCGGCTTTTGGTCTGGTTGCCGCCTTAGCTTGGAACGATGCAATCAAGCTTGTTTTTGATAGAATGTTTGAGAAAGGAGAAGGATTGACTGCCATGCTTTCTTATGCAGTCATTGTAACAATAATTGCAGTTATAGTTACTATTTGGCTGGGTAAGCTGTCAGAGAAAGAGAAAAAATAAACAGTATTAATTATGAGAAGAGTTTTTATTGCTATTAATTTGCCCAAAAAAATGAAAAAAGGGTTAGCTTCTTTTCAAGAAGAGTGGTTAGATCTTCCTGTGAAATGGATCAAAGAAGACAATCTTCATTTAACCCTTGCTTTTATTGGAAATCTTTCTGATCAAGAGACAGGTAGTGTTTGTCAGGATCTGAAAAAAATAGAAGGTAATTTTTCTCCCTTTTCAGTTAGCTTGACCCGAATATCTTATGGGCCAGGAGGTAAGGATGTTCCAAGATTAATTTGGGTAGAAGGAGAAGAATCAGAAATGCTTTCTTCTCTCAAGAAGGAAGTAGATATTATTTTAAAGGATTCTATTGGTTTTATCCCAGAACAGAGAAAATTCTTGCCCCATATCACTCTTGGAAGAGTAAAAAAATGGCAATGGAAAAAAATAGATCCTGAAGATAGACCTGAAATCAAGAGAGATGTTTCTTATACCTTTGAGGTTGAATCTATAGAAATAATGGAAAGTAAACTTAAACCTTCAGGGGCAGAATATATAGAATTAGGATCAATTCCTTTAGAAAAAACATGAACAGAATTCATTTTATAGGCATTGGCGGAATAGGAGTATCCGCTTTAGCTAGATATTATTTAGAAAAAGGTTACGAAGTAACTGGCTCTGATTTAATTTCCTCTGAGATTACCGAAGATCTTCAAGGCAAAGGAGCAGAAATTTTTATTGGAGAACATAAAGAAGATAATATTAAAAAAGGAATTGGTTTAGTTGTTTATACTTCAGCTACCAGCGAAGGCAATCCAGAAGTTAAAAAGGCAAAAGAATTGAATATTAAAACTCAAAGTTATTCCCAGGCTTTAGGAGAATTAACCAAAGAGCATTTTACAATTGCTGTTTCTGGAACTCATGGAAAAAGTTCTACTTCTTCTATGATTGGTCTTTTGTTGACTAAAGCAGGGCTTGATCCAACTATTATTATTGGTACCAAATTAAAAGAACTTGATAATTCTAATTGTAGAGTTGGAGAATCTAATTATTTAGTAATTGAAGCAGATGAATGGAGTGCTTCTTTTTTAAATTATCATCCTAATATAATTGTTTTAACTAACATTGAAGAAGAGCACCTTGATTTTTATAAAGATTTGGACCATATCCTTTCAACTTATAAAAAGTATTTGGAAAATTTAGCTGATGATGGATTTTTAGTAATAAATAAAGATGATGAGAATATTTCTAAATTAATCAAAGAGATTGATATTGATCCTTCTAGCATTAAAGAATTTTCTCTTTCTTCTCCAGAAGCAGAAAAGATTAGAAGCGCTATTAATCTTCCTGGAGAACATAATGTTGCTAATGGCCTAGCAACATTTTTTGTTGCTAATATTTTGAATATTGAAGAAAAAGTAATCTTGGATTCAATTGCTGATTATAAGGGATCTTGGAGAAGATTTGATCTTTCTGAGAGAAAAGTAGAAGAAAAAAGCTTTGTTTTGATTAATGACTATGCTCATCATCCGACTGAAATCAGAGCTATGTTAAGTGCTAGCAGGGAAAAGTTTCCTGAAAGAAAAATAAGAGTAGTTTTTCAGCCCCATCAATATCAGAGAACTTTTTATCTTTTCGATGATTTTGTTCGGGTCTTTTCTGAAGCCCTTATAGATGAATTAATAATTACTGACATTTATGATGTTGCTGGCAGGGAAGAGAAAGAAATTAAAGAAAATATTTCTTCAGAAAAATTAGCAAAAAAGATAAAAGAAAAGAGTGACCTAAAGACAAATTACATTCCTTCTCTTGAAAAAGCAGCCGATTATTTGAAAGAAAATTTAGAAGAAAAAGAGGTGTTAATAATAATGGGAGCAGGGACTATTTATAAATTAGCTGATTATTTTCCACTTGACAGAAAAGAGTCAAAGAAGGAAAATAAGATAACAGACTTGTAAAAACAAGGTCGGAAATAAATAATCAAATAATAACCAAAATTTTATGGATTTATATTTAGGTGTAATAGCAGTAATAGTTATCGTAATTGTTGCTTTAATTTCTTATTATTTAACTAAAGGTAAAAAGAAAGAAAAACCAGGAGAGGCTGCAGATTTTGCTGAGAAAAAAGAAGAAACTCCAATGCCTAGTCAGCCAGAACAACCTCCAACAGAGATGGGATCAGAAGAAGACAAAGAAATGTAAAAGATTTTAATTTTATTTTATCTTTAAAGCCCCCATCGAAGGGGGTTTTAAGGTTGGCTTTTTAATAATATCTGTTATAATTAAATAATATTTTTTTCAAGCTAACTCGAATTTAGAGATGAAAAATAAAAACAAAATTCTAATTATCGAGGACGAACCAATTCTCTCTGGTATGTACCAGGATAAATTTGAAAATGCTGGATTTAAAGTTTTTACCTCAGATGAAGTAGAGAATGGTTTAAGTATTGCTGAAAAGGAAAAACCAGGATTAGTGATTTTAGACATACTTCTTCCTAAGGAAAACGGAACCTCGTTTTTAAAAAAATGGAGGAAGAATGCTAAAATATCTTCAATTCCGGTAGTTATTCTTAGCAATTTTGATGATCCTCAAACAAAAGAAGTTGCTAAGAAACTAGGAGCAAAGAAATACTTAATTAAAACCGATTACGAACCAAGAGATCTGGTTAAGGAGGTAAATAAGATTTTAAAGATTTAATTTTTTTATGGAAAGAATTCTAAGTGCCGAGTTGGAAAAACACTCAGGTAAAAAAGTAAAACTTGCTGGTTGGGTTCACTCTAAAAGAAGTCACGGAAAGATTATTTTTATAGACTTAAGGGACAGAGAAGGTTTGTCTCAATTAGTTTTTTCTCCCAAAGAAAAAGACGCTTACGAAAAGGCTCAAAACATTAAGCCAGAGTGGGTAATTGAAGTTGTGGGGGAGGTTTCAGAAAGACCAGAAGGAATGAAGAACAATAAAATTAAAAGCGGAGATTTTGAAGTTAAAATAGAGGAAACAACAATTTGTTCGGAAGCAGAGACTCTTCCTTTCTCAATAGATGATGATGGTTATGACATAACAGAAGAAAAGAGGTTAAAGTATCGCTATTTAGATTTGAGAAGAGGGAGAATGAAAAGGAATTTTAAGATGAGACAGAAAGTGATTCACTTTATGAGAAACTTTCTTGTAGAAAGAGATTTTATTGAAATAGAAACTCCTATTCTGACAAAATCTACTCCAGAAGGAGCTCGAGATTTCTTAGTTCCTTCTAGGTTGCAACCAGGTAATTTTTATGCGCTTCCTCAAAGTCCTCAGCAATACAAGCAGTTATTAATGATTGCTGGCTTCGAAAGATATTTTCAAGTTGCTAGAGCATTGAGAGACGAAGATCCTCGAGCTGATCGTCAAGCTGAACATACTCAATTAGACATGGAAATGGCTTTTATCGACCAAGAAGATGTTTTAAATTTAATCGAGGAATTATATACTAAGATTGTAAAAGAGATTTTTCCTGAAAAGAAAATGACCGAAAGTCCTTTTCCAAGATTGACATACAAAGAAGCAATGGAAAAATATAATAGTGATAAGCCTGATTTAAGGAAAGACAAGAATGATCCAAATGAATTAGCTTTTGCTTTTGTGGTTGATTTTCCGATGTTTGAATGGCA
The DNA here is from genome assembly GCA_964607015.1 of uncultured Candidatus Saccharibacteria bacterium. Classification (GTDB taxonomy): domain Bacteria; phylum Patescibacteriota; class Minisyncoccia; order Minisyncoccales; family JAGGXC01; genus CAYUNN01. The sequence continues at coordinate 2,675 of CAZSHN010000009.1, read as the reverse complement.
CGAGAAAGATAAAAAATGGGGAGCAATGCACCATCCTTTTACAAAACCGCAAACAGATGATATTAAAAAGATAAAGGAGTCACCAGAAGATGTTTTAGCTTGCCAGTACGATTTTGTTTTAAATGGGTATGAGATTGCTGGGGGAAGCATTAGAACAACTGATTTGAATATGTTGTTGGCCGTATTTGAAGTTTTAGGTCATAAAGAAAAAGATATTAAAAGAAAGTTTAAACACTATTTTGAAGCCTTTTCTTATGGTGTTCCTCCGCATGGAGGAATAGCCCCGGGAATTGATAGGTTTTTGTCGGTGGTGTTGAACGAACCAAATATTAGAGAAGTAATTGCCTTTCCTAAAACTGGAGACAACAGAGATCTTATGTTGGATGTTCCAGCAGAAGTAACCAAGGATCAGTTGAAGGAACTTCATATAAAAATTGTTAACGATAAAAATAAAAAAGAAAAATCTAAATAATATGTCTAAAAACTTTAAAATATTTATAACTATCTTCTTAATCAGTTTTGCCAGTCTTTGGTTGGTGAACTCATTTAAAGGAGAATTAGGAGGTTTTGTTAATCGAGAAACTGTTTACAGTCCAGAAATGTATTTGGCTCAAATGAATATGATTAATTCCAAGAGAGAGAAAGATAATTCTATTCAAGTCAATGTTCCTCGGCAAGAAGAAATAAATGTCAAAGCCCAGGCAGCAATGTCATTATTGGTAACCCCAGAAGGAGAAGAAATTCTTTTTGAAAAAAATATTTCAGGAAAAAGACCAATTGCTTCTATAACAAAACTAATGACTGCTTTAACTGCTTTTGAACTTGATTACCATCTTGATCAGCCATTAGAGGTTAGCCAGGCAGCGGTTAATCAAGAAGAAGAAACAGGCGATTTAAAACCCGGAGAAAAGCTTCCATTCTCAGACTTGCTTCACAGCATGTTAATTGAGTCCAGTAATGATGCTGCTTTTGCAATAGCAGAAGGAATTTTTGTCGGAAGAGGAGACCCTATTACAAAAGATTCTTTTGTAAAGATGATGAACCAAGAAGCAGATGCTCTTGGTCTTGAAAATACTAATTTCGTAAATCCTACAGGCCTTAATGGAATGGAAAATTATTCTACCTGTAATGATTTAACAATTGTTGTCAGATATATTCTTGAAAAATACCCAGAAATTTTTGAAGTAACTCAAAAAGATTCCTACGAAGTTTTTGATGCTAATGGAAATTTTCATCATTCTATCGAAGAAAACACCAATAAACTTTTAAATGAATTCCCAGAAGTAGTTGGAGGAAAAACAGGTTATACTGAAGAAGCAGGAGGATGCATTTTATTAGTCATGGATAATCCAAAAGGAGAAGGTTATATTATTAATATTATTTTAGGAGCAGGATCTCCTGAAAGTCGTTTCTCTGAAATGAGAAAGTTAATCTACTACTACGAAGGATTATTATGATTTTCTTCAATGACTCCCTGTTAACTTTTAACGTTGCTAAGATAATGAGCCTAGCAACAATAGCAGCAGTTTTAGCTGCTATTTGGACTCCTGTCTTAACTTATTTTTTATATAAGCATAAGCTTTGGAAGAAAGAGGCTCGAAAAAAAGCAATTACTGGAGAAGAGGCCTCAGTCTTTTACAATCTTCATAAAGAAAAAGAAGTTAAAACTCCTCGTTTCGGAGGGCTTTTAATTTGGATAACAACTCTAGGAGTAGTTTTTATTTTTTGGCTTTTTTCAGAAATATTCTCTGAAAATGTTTGGTTTAAGAACTTGGACTTTCTTTCCCGGTCTCAAACATGGTTGCCTTTGTTTACTTTAGTAGCAGCTTCGATTGTTGGCCTTTTTGATGACGTTTTACAGGTTTGTTATCATCCTAGCTCTACTCCTCCTAAATCAAAACTAGGAATATATTTTAAAAAAATAATTACCTTCATTTCTGGAAGAGGGAGGTATATTGGTGGAGGAATGAAGTTTACAAGAAGACTCCTTATCGTTGGTACGATTGGAGCGGTTGGTGGTTGGTGGTTTTTTTATAAGCTTGGATGGGATATTCTTCACGTTCCTTTTGTCGGTGATCTTCATATAGGTTTCTTGTATATCCCTCTTTTTATCGTAGTTATGATTGCTAGTTGGTCAGGCGGAATAATCGATGGCTTAGACGGGTTGGCAGGAGGAGCTTTTGCTTCTATTTTCGGAGCTTTTTCAATAATAGCTTTCTCTCAAGGAAAAATAGATTTGGCTACTTTTTGTGCTGTAATCACAGGAACTCTTTTTGCTTTTATGTGGTTTAACATACCTCCTGCTAGGTTCTATATGGGGGAAACAGGTATTCTTGGTTTGACCTCTACGATGGCAGTGGTAGCATTTTTAACTGATTCTGTTTTACTTTTACCAATTATTGGAGGACTTTTAGTGATGGAATCTGGTTCAGCAATACTTCAATTATTTTCAAAGAAGATCAGGAAAAAGAAATTGTTCCTTTCAACGCCAATTCACCATCATTTTGAAGCAAAGGGTTGGCCTTCTTATAAAGTAACCATGAGATTTTGGATTATTGGAGTTGTATTAGCAATTGTTGGAGTAGTAATTAGATTGCTTGGATAAAAAGATGGCATAAGTTTTTGACTTATGCCGATTGGTTTATATTTGATCCAGGAGAGCCTTCTCTTAATTT
>CAZSHN010000008.1:31945-33613 GCA_964607015.1 uncultured Candidatus Saccharibacteria bacterium | reverse complement strand
CGAGTATGCTGAATGGGCTTATTGTAGGATGTACAGGTAATTAATTCTTGAATAATCTATGGGGAAAGAGAAGGTAAAACAACGTATCGATAAATTAAAAAAGGTGATTAGACGTCACCGTTATTTGTATCATGTTAAGGACAAGCAGGAGATTTCTCCGGAAGCTTTGGATTCTCTAAAGCATGAATTATATAAACTAGAACAAGAAAATCCTGAATTTATTACTCCTGACTCTCCTACTCAAAGAATCGGAGGAAAGCCATTAGACAAGTTTGAGAAAGTAGAACATTCTGTTCCAATGCTTTCTATCGAAGATATTTTTTCAGAAGAAGAGTTGCATGATTGGAAAAAATACTTGGAAAGATTAGTTCCTTCTTTTGATAAATTTGAATATTTTTGTGAATTAAAAATTGACGGCTTTGCTGTTACTTTGATTTATGAAAATGGTGAATTTGTGAAAGGATCTACTCGGGGGAACGGAAAGATAGGAGAGAACGTTACCGAAAACCTTAAAACAATAGAGAGTATTCCTTTAAAAATATCTTTGCATGATAACTTTGATTCTAATCTTAAGAAGGTAGAAAAAGAGTTAAAGGATGTTTTAAAAAAAGGAAGGTTGGAAGTTAGAGGAGAGGTTTATATGAATAAAAGTGATTTCGAAGAAGTTAATAGAAAAAGAGAAAAAGAAGGAAAAAACCTTTATGCTAATCCAAGAAATTTAGCAGCTGGTTCTATTAGACAACTTGATCCTAAATTGACTGCTTCCCGTCCTTTAAGATTTCTTGCTTATGATTTAGTAACTAATCTGGGTCAGGAAAAACATTCTCAAGAACACAAAATATTGCCTAAGCTTGGATTTAAAACTGACAAAGGAAAAAAGTGCAGCAATTTAGAAGAGGTTATAAAATTCTGGAGGGATATTGCTAAAAAAAGAGATGCTTTACCTTTTCAAGTAGATGGAATCGTGGTTAACATTGACGATAATAATCTTTTTGAAAAACTAGGTGTTTCTGGAAAGAGCCCTCGAGGAATAAGAGCTATTAAATTTTCTCCTCAGCAAGCAACGACCAAAGTAAAAGATATTGATGTTCAAGTTGGAAGAACTGGCAAAGTTACTCCAATAGCATTCCTTGATCCTGTTAAGGTCGGAGGAACAAGAATTACCAGAGCTACTTTGCATAATTACGATCAAATTAAAAGATTGGGAGTTAAAAAGGGAGATACAGTAATTATTGAAAGAGCGGGAGATGTAATTCCTGCTGTGGTTAAAGTTTTAGAAGATTTAAGAACAGGAGACGAGGAAGATTTTAAAATGCCTAAGAAGTGTCCTGTTTGCGAAACAAAGCTAGTAAAATCAGAAGGGGAGGTAGATTGGCGTTGCCCTAATCCAGATTGTCAATCAAGGAAAAGAGAGTTTATTAGCTATTTTGCTTCAAGGAAAGGATTTGATATTAATGGTCTTGGCCCTCAGATCATTGATAAGCTTATTGATGAGAAATTAATCTCTCAGCCAGCTGATATTTTCACTCTTACAAAGGGAGACTTAATTCCTCTAGAAAGATTTGCTGATAAGTCAGCAGAGAATTTAATCAATGCTATCAAAGAAAGTAAAAAAATATCTCTAGCAAGTTTTATTAATAGTCTGGGAATTCGTCATGTTGGAGAAGA
>CAZSHN010000008.1:28859-31845 GCA_964607015.1 uncultured Candidatus Saccharibacteria bacterium | reverse complement strand
ATAGGAGTTTTTTTAATGTTTCTTTTTAGTTTTCTTGATCTGAAGATTTTTAAAAATAATCCTCATTTAATTTTAGTACTTTATTTTGTTTCTGTTTTATTGTTAGCTGGATTGTTTCTTGTTTCTGAAACAAGAGGGGTTCAGGGATGGTATAAATTAGGGCCGATATCGGTTGACCCAATAGAGCTTGTTAAGATTATTTTGGTAATTCTTTTAGCTAAGTATTTCTCAACAAGACACGTTGAGATGTACAGGTTGAGACATATCTTTTTATCAGGGATATATGTTTTTATTCCTTGTCTTTTAATTTTTCTTCAACCAGACCTTGGGTCTGTTTTGATTGTTCTTTCTTTATGGCTTACAATTTTGGTAATTTCAGGGATTAAGATAAAACACTTCTTGCTTCTTTGTTTGCTTTTTCTTGTTGTTGCTTCTTTGGGATGGAGTTTTCTTTTAGAAGATTATCAGAAAGAAAGAATAATGAGTTTTGTTAATCCTCAATTAGAGCCTCTTGGGGCAAGTTGGTCTCAAAGACAAGCAAAGATTGCTATTGGTTCAGGAGGGTTATTGGGCAAGGGAATTGGCAAAGGATCTCAGACTCAATACGGGTTTTTACCTGAAACTCATACCGATTTTATATTCGCCAGTATTGCAGAAGAAACTGGTTTTGTTGGGGTGTTGGCTTTGCTTTCTCTCTTTTCTATTTTCATCTGGAGAATAATAAAAATTGCTATTATTTCTAAGAATAATTTCTTCCGATTATTTAGTTCAGGATTTGCTGTTATTCTCATCTCTCAATTCTTTATCCATGTTGGAATGAACCTTGGACTGCTTCCTATTATTGGTATTTCTTTGCCATTGGTTAGCTACGGAGGGTCTGGTTTGATTATGACTTTTGTTGGTATCGGATTCTTGCAGAATATTTTTACAAGAAGTAACGTTTAAAAACTATTTTAAGGCCTTGATTATCCACAGAAAAGCCCCTTTTAGAAGGGGTTTTTAAGCTATATAATGAAAGAGTAGCAGTTATTTTATATATCCGATATCGGATAATCAATAATGACTAGTAAAAACAAATACATTCTCCTTAGGGAGGCAACTAAATACTGTAATTATTCGCAGTCTTATTTGTCTTTGAGAGCAAGGCAAGGAAAGCTTAAGGCAAAGAAAATAAAGAGAAATTGGTATACGACGAAAGAATGGTTGCAGGATTATTTGGACAATGTTGCTGAAAAAGGAAAGAAAGAAAAGATAGTTATTAAACCTCCAGAAAGATTGCCTGTTGAAACTGAGAATGAGAGATTGCTTGAACCTATAGTTGAAGCTTCTTTTTCGTTTTCCCGTCCATTGTTGTTGGTTATATTTTTTGCTTCTTTCTTATTGTTATTTTCAATATTTTCTTTTTCTCGAGGAATGTCTTTTTCTTCGTTTCAAAAAGAAGTAAAAGATTTTGAAAAAGAATTAGTTGTGACTACAGAATTTATAACAACAGAAGATGTTCAGGCTTCTACTTTTGAAGTGTTCAAAGAATATGGAGATTGGCTGATCAATGGAACAAAAGGACATTTAACTAAAATTGGATCAGGAGAATATTTCTATCTAGCGAAAGAAAAGATAGTAGGTTATTTTTCAGAAAAGAAAATTGAAACAGAAGAAAAAAAAGAAGACGTAATTCCAGAAATAGAAGAAAGTTCTGATGAAGAAAAAGGAGTTGTTGTTTTTTCTTCGGAAGAGAAAAAGAACGAAGAAGATATTAAAGATTCTTTTTCAGATGAAGTTGAAATTAAATCAGAAGATAATCTTTCAGGAATTATTATTCCTATTTTCGAAAAAGGGAGAGGTCAAAAATATTTCTACGTTATGGTTCCTGTAAATGAAAATGAATGATGTTTATGTTTTTTAATAAAAAAAATAAAATACTTCCTCTTTTCTTTCTGATTGTTTTTGCAGGAACAAGTTTTGGTTTACTTCCTTTGTCGATCGAAGCTCAGGAAGAGCAGCAGAAAAATTTAAGGATAATGTATCAAGGAGAGTTGACTGATTCCGAAGGAGCACCAGTTGAAGATGGGAGATATAATATGAGGTTTACCATTTATGATGCTAAGACGGAAGGAAGTATTTTATGGCAGGAAGAATATAGTTTCTATAATTCTATTTTTGTAGAGAACGGAAGTTTTAAGGTTATCCTTGGAAGAAGAAATCCAATAGATATTGATTTTAGCCAAGGCTCTTTTTGGCTGGATGTCAGTATTGGAGAAGAGACGGAAGAAGGAGATATTACTTGGGACATTGGAACACAATCAAGAAAAAAAATAGTTAGTCTTTCTAATCTTGTTGAGAATGAAGGAATAAATCAAAGTGAGATGGGAGATATTTCTGATTTTATAGAAAAGAGAATTGGCAATGAATCTGATTCAGTTGTCTTATTCGATTTAAATGACGCTCAAACAGAAGGTGCTGACAAAGGAGGTTCTTTTTCTGTTAATACTTTTAAGAATTTTATAACTTTTGTTAGCGATGGCCTGTCTGATATTAAAGAAGCTATTAATGTAATTAACGAGAAGATTGATCAGATTTTAATGAAGATTGAGAGAATCCTTATCGCTATCACTGATATTAGTAAAAAAATAGATACTCTTTATCGGGTTTTAGTGGTTGATAAAGGAATTGCTCCCGAAGAAGAAATCCAAACAGAAGAAGAGAAAGTTTATAGCAGGCAAAAAGTAGAAAGTCTTGTTTTGAAAAAAGGAAGTGACTCAATAAGAATATTCAATGATTCTATAAAAGAAGACAGTCTCATCTTTATCAGTTTTGTTGATGAGCCGAGTAGTGCCTGGTGGATTTCAGAGAAAGTTCCTAGTCATTCTTTTACTATTTCTTTGAAAGAAGAAAGTGATAACGACTTGGAATTTAATTATTGGATTCTTAATGAAAAAAGAGAACAGGTAATTGAAGATGAAACTTCAAATCAGCCTGAGGAAGAAGA
>CAZSHN010000008.1:0-28759 GCA_964607015.1 uncultured Candidatus Saccharibacteria bacterium | reverse complement strand
GATTCTGAAAATGGAACTTCAAGCGAAACAAGCTAATCTATAAAAAAATTCGGTTTTTGATTTTTTTATGCCTCCTTATTTTAAAGTCATACTTTTTATATCAATTATTGCTTTGGTGATTAGTTCTACCTTTTTTGTTCAAGCTCAAGAGAGCGTTGAAAATAACTATGAATTAAAAGAGTCAAGCTTAAAAGTTGACCAAGATTTTTATTCTCAAAACCTTCCTCTTGTTAGAAAAGAAAACAATCAAGCTTTTGTCGCAGAAGAAATTAAAATAGTTGACCAGTATTTTATTTCTGAGCTACCAGAGAATGAATTTTTGAATGAATATCATTTTCTCCAATCAGAACTTGGTGATGTTAAGATTTCTATTGAATCTGACAAACCTTTATTCAAAAAAGAAAACTTTTATTATTCTCCAACCTTAATGGATAGAATTAAATCAGTTGCTGGATCAAAAAATCTTCCGGAGTATAGATTAGAAAAAAATGTTAATAAAGGAGAGAATTTCGTTCAGACAAAAATTAATATTCCAGGTCTTGATTTTGAAACCTTTTACGAAAAAAGAGGAGAAAAATCAGTAAAGCAAAAAATATCTTTCAAGAACAGTTCAAACGAAGAAATTAATATTAATCTAAAATTAACTCACCTTATAAATGCTTCTCATTTTGATTTTGGAGAAGAATCTTTTTCGATCTCGCAAAGACCTAAATTAATATCTTCTGAAAAGGGAAACAAGATTAGTTTTGTTTCTTCCGGCCAAGAAGAATTTGTTTACGATTTCACTGACTTGTTGGACTTTGATCCAGGAATTTGGATCTTTGAAGAGAATTCAGAAAAGAAGATGTTAGTTGAGATTAAAGTTTCGATTCCAGCAAAGTCTACGGTAATTGTTGACCCAGTTTATACTGTAGATAGTACTTTGCTTAGTTCGGATACGGGAAATCCTTCTCAAAGGAAAACATGGTGGGACGGATCACGATACTGGGTTTCTTTCTATTCAACCGATGATGAGAGAATTGAATTTCATTACAGCACTGACGGTTCTAGTTGGACAGAAAATAGCAGTGCCCGGATTAGTAATAGGAATTGGGTCTCTGATTTCTCGGTTGATTGTGACTCTTCTTACTGCTTTATAGTTTATTCGGAAGGGAGGGGGTCGATTTTAGCAAGAGAAGCTTCTTCTTATCCTGGCACTGGATTTAGTTGGGGGTCTGCTAATACTGTTTTTTCGTCAGCAGAGCTTACCAGCTATAAATACTGTGATATTAGAAGGGATGAGAACGATTATGTCTGGGCTATTTCTACTTATTTTTCGGGAGTTAGCCCAGACTCGATAAAGGCGAGAAGAGCTTCTACTACAAATGATGTCAGTAGCTGGTTAACCGTAGATACTGTTGACAGTAGCATCTCTTCCGCAAATACTGTGCCGGTTATTGTTCCAGGTTTTTATGGTTCTGCTGGAGACATGATGGCTATTTGGAAAGATGGAGTGAATGTAAATTATGCTCTGTATAGTAGAGAATCCTGGGGATCGCCATCAGGGCTTGCCAGTTCAAGTGATGGACTTGAGTATAGTGTATCTGCCGTTGCCTTTGAGGATGGATCAGATGGAAAAGTAGGACTTGTTTATTCTCGGAGTGACAAAGTTTATTTCAGGGTTTATCCTTCTGCTTCTAATGCTTGGACATCAGAACTTGAGTTGTTTGATGGTAGTTCAATTGAATATTCAACTATTTCTCATAATAGCTCTGACGATACTCTTTATGCTATCTGGATAGATGCTGCTGCTACTTTTCCTACGACTTATTCTTTGAAATATAGAGTTGGATCTTCTGATTATAAGGACAGTGATGATTGGAGCGAAGGAACAGAAACTGTAACATCAACTACTGCAACTATTTTTGAATGGCTAAGTTCTAATTATAGTAATGATTCTAAGATTTTTGCTGAATATACTCATTATGGAGAAACAATTTCTACCTCTGTTCAGTTTGCCAATATTCTTTACAATGACCCTCCTACTATTGGGTCTATCACGCTAAATGGGAATGAACCCATTGTTTTAACCGGAGGAACTACTACTGAAGTGGTTGCGACTGCGACTGTTACTGATTCTAATGGTTACGAGGACTTAAATACTTTTAGAGGAGCTTTTTATTGGTCTGATGTTTCTGGAGGAGAAGATTGTCACTATGATGCAAATGATTGTTATGATCAAGAAGTAGTTTCCGAATCTTGCGCAACAAGTTCTTGTTCAAGCAATAGCTGTATTCTTACTTGCGACGTAGATGTTTGGTTTCATGCTACTCCTACCGAGGCAGGAGGTTGGGAGTTTTGGATGTACGCAGATGATCAGGCAGGGGAAAGTGCAGTTGGAACAACTAGTGGAGAAATGAGGACGCTTGCTTCTTTTGATAAAAGCTCTGATAGTATTGATTATGGTACTCTCAACCCAGGAGAAGATACAGGAACTTTAAGCGAGAGTGAAACAATAACAAATCAAGGCAATTGTTCTATTGGTCTTATTATCTACGGAACCGATCTTGAGAGCTCAGGAAACAGTATCCCGGTAGGTTACCAGGAGTATGCTACTAGTGCAGTAGCGTATGGGTCTGGGACAGACGCTACTAGCAGCGAGACAAATTTTGTTGATTTAGATTTGCCTAAACCAACCGATCATCCTTCTAACTCTACAGACACTATTTATTGGGGGATTGGAATACCTTCTGTTCAACAAGCGGGGGAGTATAACGGGACCACAACTTACGAGGCAAAGGCTGAATAATTTTTCCACAGCTATTATATATATTAGTCATTTTAAATTATGTTATAATGATTTTAACGATAAATATAAAAGAGAATAGGAGAGTATATTTTGTGTTAAATAATTTAAAAGCTGTTCATGGTTAAAAAAATGAGATCCTCAATTCCCTGGCTTGCTGTAATTGCTGTTTTTGTAATTGCTGTTTTTGGTTTAGGGATTGTAGTTAAAGAAATAGTTGCTGATACTATTACTCCTTCGGTTACAGTAGGGAATGAAGCTCCGACCGTGGGAGCAGTTACTTTGAACGGAGGCTCTAATATAACTTTAAATGAAAATACTACTGTCACTGTAACAGGAACTTCTACTGTTACTGATGCTAATGGTTATGAAGATCTAAGTTCGGTTACTTCTACTCTCTTTTTAAACGCTTCTTCTTGTTCTGATTCGGTTCAAGATGCAAATTGGTGTTATTCCAGTTGGGTTTCTTGCGCAACAAGTAATTGTTCGGGAAACAGTTGTGACGTAAGCTGTGAAGCAGACGTTTGGTTCATTGCTGAACCGTCGGTTGCTAGTAGTACCTATCCTGATGATGAATGGCAAATGGACATTACTGTTGTAGATAGTGGGTCAAACTCTGATACTAATTCTAGTAGTCAAGAAGTAAATTTCCTTCCTGCGATGGACATAGGATCCACAATAAATTATGGAACAGTTAATCCTGGAGCAACAAGTACTGAGCAAAGCGTTAATGCTACCAATACAGGAAATTGTGATATAAATAACGAAATTTCTGGAGTAGATATGGACGATGGTGCAGGTCATACTATTGGGGTAGGGCAGCAACAATATTCTACTAGTTCTACTTATGCAACTGGAAGTGCTGCCTGGGTTGCTTTGACTGGATCGCCTACTGAATTAGATGTAGAATTGCCTAAGCCAACGGCCACAACTTCTGATAGCACAGATGATATTTACTGGATTATAGACATTCCTGATCCTCAATATCCAGCAGCTTATTCAGGAACAAACACCGTTGGTGCTGTGAACACTGCTTCCTAATTTTGATAAGTTTTAATTAATAATGTTTTTCAAAAATAAAAATATCTTTAGGGGAATAGGAATGAAAAGGAGATTATTGTTATTTCTTCTTGTTTTTGGCTTGATTGGAATTACTTCTGTAGCTAAAGCAGGTTTTGGTATTTCTCCTCCTGATATTAGTAATAGTCACTTAGTTCCTGGTTCCAGTTTTGAAAAAACTATTTATCTAATAAGAGGAGAGCCTAATGAAGACATGAGGGCGGAAGTTACTATTGATGCTCCCGAGATAGAGGATTGGATTACTATTGAAAAAGGGATGGACTTTCCTTTACCAAAAGGAATTCAGCAGTTTCCAATGAAAGTTATTATCGATGTCCCTGAGGATGCAGATTTTGGAAATTATCAAGGATATATTAGAGTAAGAGCAATCCCAATCGGTGATAGTCCAGGCCAAGTTTCTACTGTTTTAGCAGGTAGGATAGACGTTGGACTGAAAGTAAGCGATGAGGGTTATTCAGAATTTGAAGTAAAAGGAGTAAGCATTCCTGATTCCGAGCTGGGGTCGCCTTTAACTGTTTTAGTAAAAATAGAAAATCAAGGAAATCTTAAAACGAGACCTTCTAGAGTTCATTTAGATATTTATGATCTTTCTCATAAGAAACTATTAAAGTCAGTTAACATTGAAGAGACAACCTGGGTTGAAGCTTTCGAAACAAGTCAAGTTGAAGGAGAGGCACAAGTTGATTTAGAACCGGGAGAATATTGGGCAGACGTTGTAGTTTATAAAGACGGTGAAGCACTTGGCATTAATAAAGTTTATTTTCAAATAGTTGAGAAAAAACCAACAGAAGAATTAGCAGGAGCAGGTAAGGGAGACGAAGGTCTTCTTGCTTTCTTTGATCCTTATTTAATAGGAGGAATAGGGCTGGCATTGATTTTAATAATAATTATTTTGGTAGTTGTTAAAAAGAAAAGAAATAGTTTTGACTTTCAAGAAGAAGATGACGAAAATGATGATGAATTGTTTCCTTTTGACAAAGAAACTCAAAAAGAAGAAAAAGTTAAAAAAGGAAACAAGAAGAGAAGAATAAAGATAGATAAAAGATCTTCAGAAGAATAATCAGGATTCTTTTTAATAGCTAAAACGTGAATGCTAAAAAAAACTTTGTAATAAATAAAACTAACTTTAAAACTCTTTTGAAGAGAGGAATGGTTGTTATTATCTTTCTCTCTTTTTTTAATTTTCCTCAATTGTTTCTTTTTACAAAAGAAGTTTCTGCTTTAACTATTACTCCTTCGGTAACTACTGTTTCTATTTTTCCTCCTTCTGATTTAACAGCAACAACTATAAGTCACACAAGGATAGATTTAAGTTGGACTGCTCCTTCGGGAACGGTTGGGTATTATAAGATATATCGAGATGATTCTTCGGTAGGAACTACTTCCGCTGTTTCTTATTCTGATACGGGACTGAGTGCTTTAACCACCTATACCTATAATGTTTCTGCAGTTGATAGTTACGGAATTGAGACAAATAAAAGTGATCCTGCGACTGCTACTACTGAAGCGGCGCCAGCGGAAGAAGAAGAGGAAGAAGATACAGGTGGGCCAGCTTTTATTCCGCCTCCTCCTGAGATCAATGAAGACTCTTTGATTATTAATAATGGCAATGAATATACTAACTCTTCAGAAGTTGTTTTAAGCCTTTGGGCAGAAGATGCTTATCAAGTAGCAGTAAGTAATAATCCTGATTTTTCTGGGGGTTACTGGGAGAATTACAAAGAAACAAAAAAGTGGGATTTAATTGAAGGAGAAGGAAGAAGAACTGTTTACGCAAAGTTTAGAAACGAAGAAGGGTCTGTTACAGAAGTAATCTCTGCTTCTATAATCGTAGATACCACTCCTCCAGCCAATGTTTCTGAATTTGTGGCAATTCCTGGAGATCAACAGATTCTTTTAATCTGGCAGAATCCTTCAGATGAGGATTTTGCGAAAGTAGAAATTATGGGATCTACTTTATTTTTCTCGTCTTCGCCTCAGGAAGGAATGATAACTTATAGTGGAGGAGGGAAATCATTTACAGCTGTTGGTTTAGAAAATGGAACGAAATATTACTATACTGCTTTTTCTTATGACAAAGCAGGAAATTATTCTTCAGGAGCAATAGTTTCAGCAACTCCAAGAAGAATTGCTCCACCAGAAGAAGTTCCACCAGAAGAAGTTCCACCAGAAGAAGTTCCACCAGAAATTCAGTATTTAACTCTTCAGGATTTTGATTTTTGGAATAAAGATGGAGAAATAACTATCGGAGAAGATGGAAAAATTACAGTAGATAGCCAGGAATTGTTGAAGGTTTCACTTGATTATGATAAGGTGCCTGAAGTTCTTAAAACTATTATGGTTACCTTGAAAAAAGGAGAAGAATCGTTCTCTTTTCTTTTAAGGATTAACCCTGAAAAGACAAAATATGAGGCAGACTTTCTTGCTCCAGAAGAACCTGGGAGATATGATTTAACTATTACTATCTTTGATTACAGGAATAAGGTTTTTAAGAAAATAACTGGTTTTTTAGAAGTGATTGGGGTTGAGAAACCTCCTTCAGAAATTATTCCCGAAGCTCCTTGGTACAAAAAGCATTTCTCGTGGATATTACTTGCTTTAATACTGATTATTGTTATCATTGTTATATACATTCTTTTGAAAAGGAAGAAAGAAAAAGAAGATGAAAAGAAAAGAAAGGAGGGGGTTGACAAATATTTAAAAAGAGATAATATTAGTTAATATTGGAGGTTTAATTTTTAATTTGGAATTTTCTATTTTGGATCCTCTTTATTAAAACACAGAGAAAGTCTTACCCTAAATAACAAAACAAGAGATTAGGGTGTTTTGTTTGTGAGCTATAATAACCCTTCTCTCGATTTAATAAACTTAATTAGCATGGAGACAATAAAAACTAAGGATTTCTCAAAATCCGATGAAAGGCTTCCTATCCCATACTTGCTCAGCGTTCAAAAAGATAGCTGGGAATCGTTTATTAATGAAGAGCTAAAAGAGCTCTTCTCTGAAGTTTCTCCTATCAGAGATCATACTGGGAAGAAATTAGAGCTTTGGTTCGAAGACTTTAGGTTTGAGAAGTCTAAGTATAAGTCAGACCTTGAAGCAAAAAAGAACAATGCTTCTTATGAAGTACCTTTAAGAGTAAAGGTAAAGTTAGTTAATTTAAAAACAAAAGAGACAAAAGAACAAGAAGTTTTCTTGACAGATTTCCCTGTTTTGACCGAAAGAGGGACTTTTATTATTAATGGAGTAGAGAGAATAGTAATCTCTCAATTAATTCGTTCTCCAGGAGCGTTCTTTACTTCTACTACTAACTCTAAAGGAGAAGAACTTTTTGGAGCAAAAATAATTCCAAACAGAGGAAGTTGGCTTGAGTTCAGTACTAGTTCTGCTGGGGTGATTTCTGTAAAAGTAGACAGAAAAAGAAAGCTTCCTATTACTACTCTTTTAAAAGCGTTTGGAGTAAAAACTGATAAAGAAATTAAAGAGTTGTTTAAAGAAGTTGACAAGGGAGAAGTAAAATTTATTGAAAAGACTATGGCTCAGGATCCTACCAAAGACCAAGCAGAAGCCATGGTTGAAGTTTATAAGCATATTAGACCAGGAGATATGGCTAGTCCTGATACAGCCAAAGAATTGCTGGATAATATGTTTTTTAATTTTGAAAGATACGATCTTTCTAAAGTTGGAAGATGGAAGATGAGACGCAGATTAGAAGAATTGAAAGATAAAAAGAATGACAAAATTACTAAAAATGATCGTGTTTTAAAATTAGACGATGTTGTATTTGTTATTAGAGAAATAATCAGACTGAATAATGATCCTAAGGCGGAACCTGATCAGATTGATCACTTAGGAAACAGAAGAGTAAGAACTCTTGGAGAGTTTTTAAATAACAGATTAAGAGTAGGTTTAATGAGAATGGAAAGGATTATTAAGAATAAGATGTCTACCGCTGATACAGCAACAGTGAAACCTATTCAATTAATAAATCCACGACCTTTTATGGGAGTGGTAAAACAATTTTTTAGTTCTTCTCAGTTCTCTCAATTCATGGATAATGAAAATCCTTTAGCTGAGCTTGAGCACAAAAGAAGACTTTCTGCTACTGGTCCTGGGGGATTAACAAGAGAGAGAGCTGGATTTGAAGTAAGAGATGTTCAGCCTTCTCACTATGGAAGACTTTGCCCGATTCAAACACCAGAAGGTCCTAACATTGGATTAGTTAATCACCTGTCTGCTTACTCTAAGATTAATGAATTTGGATTTATTGAAACTCCTTATTGTAAAGTCAAGAATGGGAAAGTAACTTCAGAGATAGAGTATCTTTTAGCGTTTGAAGAAGAAAAATATAATATTGCTCATGGGGGAGTTGAATTAGACGAGAAAGGAAGTATAGTTGACGAGAAAGTTGAAGCAAGAAACAGAGGAGAGCCAAAAGAGGTGAGAAGAGAAAAAATTGACTTCATTGATGTTTCTCCAGAACAATTTATTTCTATAGCCACTTCTTTGATTCCGTTTTTGCAGAATGATGATGCTAACAGAGCATTGATGGGTTCTAACATGCAGAGACAATCAGTTCCTTTGATCAGTCCGGAAATGCCGGTAGTGATGACTGGGCTTGAGCAAAAAGTAGCTGTTGATTCAGGACAAGTAATTGTTGCTGAAGAAGCAGGAACCGTTGAAGAGGTTGATGGAAAACACGTTAAGGTTAAAAGCTCTAAAGGGAAAACTAAAGAATACGAATTAAGGAGATTTATTAGAACTAACCAGTACACTTGTTTCCATCAAAAGGTAAGAGTGAAGAAAGGACAGAAAGTAAAGAAAGGTGATTTATTGGCTGATGGAGGATCAATAGACAGAGGAAGATTGGCTTTAGGCCAAAACCTCTTAGTTGCTTTTATGCCCTTTAAGGGTGAAAGTTTTGAGGATGCTATCGTCATCTCAGATAGATTAGTGAAAGACGACCTCTATACTTCTATTCACATAGAAGACTTTACCTGTGACGTAAGAGAAACAAAACTAGGACCAGAAATTACTACCTATGATATTCCTAATGTTGGAGAAGACAAATTAAAAGATTTAGACGAAGAAGGAATTATTAGAGTAGGTGCAGAGGTTGGTCCTAATGATATTTTAGTAGGTAAAATTTCTCCGAAAGGAAAAGAAAGTCTTACTGCAGAAGAAAGATTACTAGGAGCTATTTTTGGAGAGAAGGCAAAAGAAGTAAAAGATACTTCTTTAAGAATGGAGCACGGGAAAAAAGGAAGAGTGGTCAGAGTAAAGGTTTTCGAAAGAGAAGAGTCAGATTTAGATCCCGGTGTTATTAAAAGAATTAAAGTTGAGGTAGCTCAGTTAAGAAAAGTTCAGGCTGGTGATAAATTAGCAGGTCGTCATGGAAATAAAGGAATTATATCCAAAATTCTTCCAGCAGAAGAAATGCCTTTCTTGGAAGACGGAACCCCAGTAGACATTATTTTAAGTCCTTTAAGTGTTGTTTCCCGTATGAACATTGGCCAGATTTTAGAAACTCATTTAGGGCTTGCTGCTGACAAATTAGGTTATCGTGCTATTACTCCAGCTTTAACAGGAGCTAATAAAGAAGATATTAAAAAAGAGTTAAAAGAAGCAGGATTACCGGAAGATGGAAAAATTGATTTGTATGACGGTCAAACAGGAAAGCCATACCCTCAGAAGATTACCGTTGGAATTATCTACATGATGAAATTGATACACATGGTCGAGGATAAAGTTCATATGAGAGCAATTGGTCCTTATTCCTTGATTACCCAACAACCACTTGGAGGAAAGGCTCAGTTTGGTGGGCAGAGATTTGGTGAAATGGAAGTCTGGGCTTTAGAAGGACATGGAGCAGCTCACTCTCTTCAGGAAATGCTTACTATAAAGTCAGATGATGTTCCTGGAAGAGCTGCTACTTATGAAGCTATTTTAAAAGGAGAGGAAATTTCTACTCCTAACCTTCCAGCTTCATTTAACCTTTTGCTTAACGAGATGAAGTCCCTGGGCTTGTCTTTGATTATTAATCCAAAAGGTAAAAAGAAAAAATAAAGTAATTTTTCTAAAATTATGAAAGTTACTGATTTAAAATCCGTAAAAATTAAATTAGCTTCCCCAGAAGAAATTCTTTCTTGGTCTTACGGAGAAGTTATTGAGCCGGAGACTATTAACTACAGAACTCAGAAAGCAGAGAAGGATGGTCTTTTCTGTGAGAAGATCTTTGGCCCGACTAAAGATTATAAATGTTACTGTGGTAAGTATAAGGGAATTAGATTTAAAGGAATAGTTTGTGATCGTTGTGGGGTTGAGGTAACTCGTTCTCAGGTTCGAAGAGAAAGGATGGGACATATTAAACTAGCTGCTCCTTGTTCTCATATCTGGTTTTTAAAAGGAATTCCATCAACAATGGGCCAAGTTTTAGACGTTTCAATGCAAAAATTAGAGAGGGTTGTTTACTTCTCTTCTTACGTTATTACAAATGTCGATGAGGCGGCTCGTGAAAAAGTTCTTGAAGAGATTGATAAAGAACATGATTTAAAAGTTAAGGCAGCTAGAAAAGAGCAAGAAGGAAGCAAGAATAAAAATAAATTAAATAAGATATTAAAAGAATTAAGTAAGGCAAAAACCGAAGCAAGGAGAGAAGTTCTTGCTCTGGAGCCTTTAAAAATAATATCAGAAATTGATTATCAGAATCTTTCTTTGAAGTACGGAGAGGTTTTTGATGCCGAAACCGGATCAGAGGCTTTAAAAGAAATATTTGAAAAACTAGACTTAAAGAAAGAAATAAAAGAGATTAAAAAAGTATTAGAAAGCAAAGCTAAGGTTAATCGCAAAAAGCTTTTAAGAAGAAGGAATCTTTTAGAAAAAATGAAAGAAGAAGGAATTAGACCAGAATGGATGTTTCTTGAAGTGGTTCCGGTTCTTCCTCCAGGATTAAGACCTATGGTTCAATTGGACGGAGGAAGATTTGCTGCTTCTGATCTTAATGATCTCTATAGAAGAGTTATAAATAGAAACAATCGTTTAAAGTATTTATTAGAAATTAACGCTCCAGAAGTAATTGTCAGAAATGAAAAGAGAATGCTTCAGGAGGCAGTAGATGCTTTGGTTGATAATGGAATGAGAAAAACTCAGACAACCAGAGCTAGTACTGGTGGAAAGAGACAGTTAAAATCTTTGGCAGACATGCTTAAGGGAAAACAAGGAAGGTTTAGAAGGAATCTTTTAGGGAAGAGAGTTGATTATTCTGGAAGATCAGTTATCGTTGTTGGTCCTAATCTTGATTTGTCTCAAGTAGGAATTCCTAAGAAGATGGCATTGGAGCTATTTAAGCCTTTCGTTATAAATAAAATACTAGAACAAGAATTAGCTTATAATGTTAGAGGAGCATCTCGATTAATAGAAGAAGAGGGTCCTGAAGTTTGGGCTATTTTAGAAGATGTTGTTAAAGATAAATTAGTATTACTTAACCGAGCTCCTACCTTGCATAGGCTTGGTATTCAAGCATTCAAGCCAATATTAATTGAAGGAGAGGCAATAAGATTGCATCCAATGGTTTGTCAGGCATTTAACGCTGACTTTGATGGTGACCAGATGGCAGTTTTCGTTCCTTTACTAGAAGAAGCTCAGAAAGAAGCAAGAGAAAGAATGCTTTCCTCTGTTAATTTGTTAAAGCCTGCCACCGGAACTCCTGTAATCTCTTTAAGTAAAGATATAGTTTTAGGTTGTTACTGGTTAACAGGAATAAAAGAAGGAGCAAAAGGAGAAGGAAAAGTATTCTCTTGCAGAGAGGAAGCAATTATGGCTCATGAGCTGGAGCATATTGATCTTCAGGCAAAAATGAAGATTAAGATTAAAGATGAATTTATTGAAACAACAGTTGGAAGAATTATTTTCAACGAGGCTTTACCTGAAGATTATCCTTTTAAAAATGAAAGGATAAGAGTAAAGAATCTTAAGAAAATAGTAGGAGAAATTATTGAGCAGAATAAAGCAGAGCATGGTTATAAGCCAATAGTTGAGAAGACACTAGACAGGGTTAAAGAAGTTGGCTTTCGTTTCTCTACAGAATCTGGAATTACCTGGGGAATGGATGATTTGGTTGTTCCGAAAAAGAAAGCAGAAATAATTAAAAATTCAGAAGAAAGAGTAGACAAGATAAAAGCAAATTTCAAAAAAGGACTCTTATCCAGAAAAGAAAGAGATAGTGAAATTGTTGAGGTTTGGCACGAAGCAAAAAGCAAGATTATCGACGAACTTTCAAACACTCTTCCTAAAGATGGCCCTGTCTTTACCTTGGTAGATTCTGGTGCTCGTGGTTCTTGGACTCAGCCAGTTCAGATGGCAGGAATGAAGGGATTAGTAACTAATCCAATGGGAGAGGTAATGAAACTTCCTGTAAAAAGCTCTTATGCTGAAGGATTTAATGTTTTGGAGTACTTTATTTCTACTCACGGAGCAAGAAAAGGTACGGCTGATACCGCATTAAGAACAGCTAAGGCTGGTTATTTAACCAGAAGATTAGTTGATGTTTCCCATGATGTTTTAATAACAGAAGAAGACTGTGGTGACAGCGAAGGAATTGTTGTTCGAAAGAAAGACTCTGAAGAAATCGAACAAGACTTTACCTTTAAGATAATTGGTAGAGTTTGCTTAGAAAACGTAACTATTGAAGGAAAGACAATAGTTAAAAAAGGAGAAGTAATTGACTTTGAAAAAGCAGAAAAGATTGTTAATGACGAAGAAATAAAAGAAGTGAAGGTGCGTTCTCCTTTGAGTTGTAAATCTCGAAAAGGAGTTTGTCGACAATGTTATGGTTGGGACATGGGAAAGAACAGGATGGTTGAATTTGGAGAAGCAGTTGGAATAGTTGCCGCTCAAGCAATTGGTGAACCAGGTACTCAGCTTACTTTAAGAACTTTCCATACTGGTGGTGTGGCAGAGGCTGGCAGAGGTGATATTACTCAAGGTCTACCTAGAGTAGAAGAAATATTTGAAGTTAGAACTCCAGGAGGACAGGCTGTTATGAGTAAGGTGGAAGGAAAAGTTACTAAAATAGACGAAGAGAAAAGAATAGTTATGATTGCGCCTACTGCTAAAGGAAAGAAAAAAGAAGTTGAACATAAATTACCTGTTGGAGCAACTGTCTGGGTTAAGAAAGGACAGAAGGTTCAAAAAGGGTCTCAACTTTGTGAAGGTAGTCTTAATTTAAAGAAACTTTACAAGCTAGCAGGAAAAGAATCAACTTTCCGTTATATTGTTAATCAGGTTCAAAAAATATATTCTTCTCAGGGCGTAGATATTCACGACAAACACATTGAAGCTATCTCTAAACAAATGTTCTCTCGTGTTAGAATCAAAGAACCTGGAGATTCTGGTTTTATTCCAGGAGAAGTAGTTGAAAAAGCAGAGCTCGATGAAGAGAATAAAAAGCTTGTGAAGGATAAAAAAGAACCTGCTACAGTAAAAGATCTCCTTTTAGGAATATCAAAGGTAGCTTTAACTACTAAGAGCTTCTTGTCCGCTGCTTCATTCCAAGAAACATCAAGAGTGCTTATTGGGGCAGCTGTTGAGGGAAAAGAAGATCATCTTTGGGGATTGAAAGAAAACGTAATCATTGGTAAACTAATACCAGCGGGGACAGGATTTAAGAAAGAGGAGCAGAAATAGACAACATTGGACTAAAAACAACTCTCTGTGCCTGAGCTGATCGAAACCGATCATCTGTCTCTTTTAATACTCTTTTATTTAAGTCTTTCTATGGGGAGGAAGAAAAAGAAAAAAAAGAAGAAAAAAATTAAAAAAACGAGATCTTCAAAAAAAAGTTCTAAGAAGAAGAATAAGAAGAAAAACCCTGATTTTATTTTACCTTCTCAAATCAAACAAAAAATTATCGGTTTGATATTAATTTTATTAGCTGTGATTATTGGTTTGAGTTTTTTTGGTAAAGCAGGAATAGCTGGAGAAAAATTCATGGAGCTTGCTATAAAATTATTTGGCAAGACCGTATTTACTTTTCCTCTTTTCTTGGTTTTGGGCGGATTAGCTTTCTGGGAAGAACTAACTATTTTTAAGAAAAATGGATGGCTGGCAATAGTGTCCATTTTTGTTTTTATTATGAGTTTGGCAGGAGTTCTAGGAATTATAGGAAAGGAACTTGGAGGAATAGTAGGTAACGGAATGAGTTATCCGGTTGTTAAGTTTTTTGGAAAATGGGTTGCCTCAATAATTTTTATTGGAATTGGAGGAATTGCATCTATAGTAGTTTTTTATCCTCTTTATAAAAAGATTCAAGAAGAAGAGAAAAAGAAAAAACCAGAAGAAAAATCTAGGAAAATTAAAAGTGGACCAAAAGAAGAAAAAGAGAGCAAACTTTCTTTTATAAAAGAAGAGGTTTTACCCAAGTTTAAAATGAAAAGTATTTATCCTGGAAAGAAAGAGAAGCCAATTAAGGTTCAAGAAACAAAAGAGCAAGAAAATTCTCAGGGGAAAGAAAAAGAAGAGGAAGAAGCTCCTATTGCAGTCTCTGACGACAAGAAATATAGCAAGCCTCCTCTTGATTTACTAGACGGCGACAAGGAGAAACCTCAAACAGGAGATACGAAAGCAAACCAGGAAATTATTCAAAAAACTCTAAATGATTTTAATATTCCAGTAGGTATGGGAGGAATTAAGATTGGACCTACAGTAACTCAATACGCTTTAAAACCAGCAGAAGGAATAAAATTATCTAAGATTACTTCTCTGTCTGATGATTTAGCATTAGCCTTAGCTGCTCATCCTATTAGAATTGAAGCGCCAATTCCAGGCAAATCATTAGTAGGAATAGAGGTTCCTAATTCCGTAAGAGCGAGAGTAAGATTAAAGGATCTTATGAACTCTTCTGATTTTCAAGAGTCTCCTCCTTTAAGTTTTGCAATTGGAAAAGATGTTGCTGGAGAATCAGTTTACGCTGATCTTGCTCGAATGCCCCATCTTTTAGTAGCAGGAAGTACTGGTTCTGGTAAGACAGTGTTTTTAAACGACTTAATACTTAGTTTACTTTATAAAAATTCTCCTGACTTTTTGAAATTAATATTAATTGATCCGAAAAGAGTAGAGTTTCCTGTTTATAATAACTTGCCTCATTTACTTGGTCCTGTTATTTGTAATAACTCAAAGGCAGTTAATGCTCTTAGTTGGCTTATCGAGGAGATGGAAAGAAGATTTGATACTTTGTCTGATTTCAAGACAAAGAATATAGGGTTATACAATAAAAAGGCTTTGCAAAAAGGGAAAGATCCGTTACCTTATATTGTTTTAATTATTGATGAGTTAGCAGATTTGATGGCAGCGGAAGGAAGGGAGGTTGAATCAACCATTGTTAGATTAGCTCAGATGGCAAGAGCAGTAGGGATTCATTTGGTAGTTGCTACCCAGCGTCCATCAGTTGAAGTTATTACTGGTTTAATTAAGGCAAACATTACTTCTCGAGTTGCTTTCCAAGTTGCTTCTCAAGTAGATTCTAGAACAATCTTTGACACTTCTGGAGCAGAAAGATTATTAGGAAGAGGAGACTTGCTTTTCATATCTTCTCAAGTATCTAAACCGAAGAGGGTCCAAGCTGCCCTTATTACAGAAAGCGAAGTAAAGAAAGTAGTGAAACATATAGTAGAAAACAATGAAGTTCCTGAAGATTCTGATTTAAGAGAAAGTTTAAAAGAAAAACTTGAAGAAGAAAGTGAAGAGGGTTTTGATGTATTTTCTAGAGGAGAAGACGCTCTTTATGATACTGCTGAAAAATTAGTGCTTGATGCTGGCAAAGCTTCTGCCTCTTTTCTTCAAAGAAGATTGCAGGTTGGTTATGCCCGAGCTGCTAGGTTGATAGATATGTTAGAAGAAAGAGGGATAGTTGGGCCCGCTAGAGGAGCTAAGCCAAGAGAAGTTTATAGAGATAGACTTATTGAAGATGAAAGTGATCAAATCCAAGAAGGGCCAGAAGATAATAATTTTCAAGAGTAACTTTCTTTTTTACTCTTAAATGATAGAATGGACTATTAAGGGCTTAAAATATTTTTTAAAACCTAAAAATTCTAATGGCAAAAAAGAAAAATAAAAAAGAAGATAGTAAAAAAGATCTTCAGGAAACAGTTGACGAAATAAAGCAGAGATTCGGAGATGGTTCTATTATGAAGTTGAAAGATATAAAGGCGGTTGACGTTGACGCAGTTCCAACTGGAGCTTTGTCTTTAGATCTAGCCTTGGGAGTTGGAGGGATACCGAGAGGCAGAGTAATTGAAATCTTTGGGCCAGAGGCCGGAGGAAAAACTACCTTAGCTTTGCATGTTTTATCTGAAGCACAGAAGAAGGGAGGCCAGGTGGCTTTTATTGACGCAGAGCATGCTTTGGATCCGGATTATGCTAAAAGGATTGGAGTTAACGTTCAAGACTTATTAATCTCCCAACCAGACTCAGGAGAACAAGCTCTCCAGATACTAGAAAGTTTAGTTAGGTCTGGGGCAGTAGATATAGTAGTTGTAGATTCAGTTGCTGCCTTAACTCCTAAAGCAGAAATTGCAGGAGAGATGGGAGAATTTCAGATTGGTCTTCAAGCTCGTTTAATGAGTCAAGCTTTAAGGAAATTATCTGGAATAGTTTCTAAGAGCGGCACTTCTGTAATATTCTTAAATCAAACCAGGATGAAGATTGGTCAGATTTTTGGCAATCCAGAAACTACTCCCGGTGGCTTAGCTTTAAAGTTTTATGCTTCGGTGAGAATTAATCTAAGAAGAGTGGCCAAAGTTAAAAGAAAAGATGAGATAGTCGGAGGAAGACACAGGGCAAAGATTGTTAAGAATAAAGTAGCTGCTCCTTTTAAGACAGCAGAATTTGATATTTATTATAATGAAGGAATTTCTAAGATCGCTGATATTATTAATTTAGCAGTTGAAGAGGGGATTATTAAAAGAGCTGGAAGTTGGTATAAATACGAAGATGAGAAACTCGGACAAGGAACAGAAGCGTCTATTGATTTCTTAAAAGAAAATCCAAAGATTGTTAAAGAGATAAGAAAGAAAATAATTGAAGCATTTGTCTAAATTACGTTTATTTAGAAATCAAAAAACTGCTTTTTAAGAAGCAGTTTTTGTTTTAAATTGATTTTACTATTATTTTATTTCGGAGTGTAGGGTAATAAACCTAGATATCTTGCTCTTTTAACAGCTTGAGCTAATTGTCTTTGATGTTTGGCACAAAGACCTGTCTTTTTTCTAGACTTAATTTTAGCCGATGAAGAAGTAAACTTCTTAAGAAGTTCTGTCTTTTTAAAATCAATTTCTTTTATATTACGTTGGCAAAAACGACAAGCACTTTTCATGATATTTTACTTTTTTTACTAATTTTTTCTAGAAAGGTAAATCTTTAACATCTATTTCTTTATTTTCTTCCTCTTCTGAAGATTTTTTTTCTTTCTTATTATCTTTATCTTTTTTTGTTGTACGGGGCTCATCTTCATCAATGACTGGAATCTCTTCAGATTCTGATTTTTCTGGTTTTTGCTGGGGCTTATTTCTAGCAGGACTTGGAGAATTAGAGAAGCTTTGTTCTCTTGGTCCCATTTGCATTCTTTCTCCTATAATCTCGGTTTTATACATTTTCTTTCCAGAAGAATCTTCCCAAGATCTGGTAGTTAACCTTCCTTCTATTAAAACTAAAGATCCTTTATTTAAAAATTGAGAAGCAATTTCTGCTAACTTTCTCCAGAAAACTATATTATGATATTCAGTTTCCTCTTGTTTTTGACCGCTTTCCCTGTCAGTCCATACTCGGTTTGTAGCAATGCTAAAATTACAAACAGATTGTCCAGAGGAAGTATTTTTTAAAACTGGGTCAGCAGTTAATCTTCCTACTAAAATTACTTTATTTAAATACATGAGATTATTTTAATATTTCGTCTAATTTTTTTTCAATATCTTTTAACTCGGCCTTTTTCTTTCTTCTTGAAGAAGGTTTCTTTTCGTCGCTTTCTTTTGCTTCTATTTTTTTCTTGTTACAGAGAATAAAGCGAAAGATATTTTTTTCTTCTTTAACTTCTTTTTCTATTTTATTAATATCCTCTTTTTTAAGGAAGAATTTTACACTTCCTAAATAAGCTTGAGTTTCTTTTTCGATTGGGTAGCTTAAGCTTATTTTCTTAAGTTCTTCAGAAAAATCTAAAATTCCTTCTTTTTCCTGGATAGAAGTTTCTATTTTTTGTTTTATATCCTTTGCTTCTTCTTCAGAAAGCTTTGAAGATATGATATAAGCTAATTCGTAATATTTCATATTTTTATAATCTTAAATTCTGTTATACTTTCGTTCTTAACAATATAATTTTATAATTTGGGCTTGTTTTATCCCTTTCTTTTACTGAATAGAATATTGCCAAGTCTAGAACATTATAACAGGTTTGAACCAGATAATCAAGCAAGAAATCTGGCTAATACAATGTTCTTATATTATATTAACTAATCATATCAGTCAATGTTTTTATAGTTATTTTTGATTATGATATAATAATATATATGAATAAAGAAGAATCTATTTTTAGAGCGTACGATGTAAGAGGGGAATACCCTGATGAAATAAACGAAGACAAAGCTTTTAGGATCGGATATGCCTTTGGATCTTTTTTAGAAGGAAGCAAGGTGGTTGTAGGAATGGATGCTAGAAAATCCTCTGTTTCTCTTAAGAAATCTTTAGTAGAAGGTCTTTTGAGTTCTGGAAAAGAAGTCGTAGATATAGGAATGAGCAATACTCCTATGCTCTATTTTGCCATGACAAAGAAAGAGTTTAACGGCGGCGTTATGGTAACTGCCTCTCATAATCCGGCAAAATTTAATGGGATAAAGATGGTTAAGAATGAAAACGGAAATGTATTGCAAATAGGAAAAGACTCGGGAATGGAAGAAATTAAAGAAATTTTTAAAAAAGAGAATCCAAAAAGAACAAACGAGGAAGTTCAAAAAGGAGATATTTTAGAAGATTATATTAAAGAGTTAACTAGTAAGCTTAAAAGCAAAGAAGGACTTAAGATAGTTGTTGATTATGGAAACGGAGTTGGTAGTATTTCTGGAAAGCCATTCTTTAGTGGTACTAATTTTGAAGTTATTTCTTTATTTGACGAGCCAAAACCTGATTTTCCTAACCATGAACCGAACCCACACGACGAAGAAAACTTCAAAATTCTTAAAGAAAGAGTGGTTAAGGAAGAAGCTGACATGGGAATATTTTTTGACGGAGATGCTGACAGGGCAATTCCTGTTAACGAAAAAGGAGAAGTAATGAGAGGAGATGTATTAATTGGAATATTAGCGTTAGACGTTTTAAAAGATTCTAAAGAAAAAGAAATCTATTACGATCTAAGGTGTACCAAAGCTCTTAAAGAAAAAGTAAAAGAAGCGGGCGGAATTCCGATTAAGATGAGAGTGGGCAACCCTTATTACAAAAAGAATCTAATAGAAAAAGGAGGAGCCTTAGGCGGAGAAACTAGTGGTCATATAATGTACAAAGATCATTATTGTATTGACGATGGACTTTATGCGATGGTGAGATTAATTAATATAATGAAAAGAGAAGATAAGCCTGTTTCCGAACTTGAGAAACCTTTTACAGAGCACAGTAAAAGCTATGAAATCAATATTAAAGTAGAGGACAAAGAATCTCAAATAAAAAAAATTGAAACTAAGTACTCAAAAGAAGGAGGTAAGATAGAAAAGATAGATGGGTTAACTGTAGAATTTGAAGATTGGTGGTTTAATATTCGTCCTTCTAATACAGAAGATCTTCTAAGATTAAACTTAGAAGCAGATAATAAAGAATTAATGCTTAAAAAGAAAGAAGAAATAATTGAAATAATATCTAAATAAAAAAAAGCTCTTTGTCAGAGCTTTTTCAATTTTATCTAATTTCTTATAACAATCCCATTTTCTTTTTTACTTCTTCTGTTGTAGATTGAGCTATTATTCTAGCTCTTTTTGCTCCTTTTTCTAATATTTCTTCAATATAGGAATCTCTTGATAGGATTTCTTCTTTTTTTCTTCTGAAAGGCTCAAATTTGTTGGCAAGGAGCTGGGCTAATGATTCTTTAAATTCTTTATAGCTTTTTTCCTTAAAGTCTTTTTCAGTTTCTTTGATTTCTTTATTATCAATAATACTGTAAATAGTTAAGAGGTTTGATATTCCTGGTTTTTTCTTGAGATTGTATTTAATTTCTTTTCCTGTGTCAGTTACAGCTGACATTATTTTTTTTCTAAGAGTTTCTGGTTTATCAAATATTCCAATACGAGTCTGGTCTGGATCACTTTTTGACATTTTTTTCTTTGGATCCTGAAGAGACATTATTTTAGCAGATGATTCTAATATTAATCCTTCCGGCTCTTTGAAGGTTTCTTCAAATTTATTATTGAATTTTCTTGCAATTGTTCTGGTTAGTTCTAAATGTTGTTCTTGGTCTTTTCCTACAGGAACCTTGTCAGCTCGTTGAATTAAAATATCAGCAGCCATTAGAATAGGGTAGCTTAGCAAGCCAGCATTTACATCTTTTGGTTGCTTCTTTGACTTTTCTTTAAACTGAGTCATTCTTTTTAAGTCTCCTGCAGGAGTTACTGTACTTAATAACCAAGTCAGCTCACTTACTTCTTGAATATGGGACTGGATATAGATTACGCATTTTTCTGGATCTAGCCCTGACGCAACGATGTCAATAGCCTTTTCCCTTACTTCTTCTTTGTATTTCTCTTGATTGTAAGGAGTAGTTAGTCCATGTAAATCAGCAATAAAAAAGACGCATTCATTTTTATCTTGAAATTCTGTGTATCGTTTAACAGTATTAAGGTAGTTTCCTATATGTAATTTTCCCGTAGGGCGAATCCCTGTTACTATTCTCATTTTTAAGCTTCAATTACAACAGGTAAGACCATTGGCCTTCTTTCTGTTCTCTTGAAAAGATAAGATCCAATCTTATTTCTTATCTCATCTTTTACATAATACCAATTAACAGCTCCATTTGAATTAGCAGTGTTGTTTACGAGCTTGATTACTCTTTTTCTTGTTTCTTTCAATAAATCTTTTGATTCTTTAAGGTAAACAAACCCTCTTGATATTATATCAGGAGAGCCCACTACTTTACCAGTTTTCTTATCCACTATTACTACTATAACGAACATTCCGTTCTCTCCGAGGGTCTGACGGTCTCTGAGGACTATTTCTCCTACGTCTCCGACTCCTAGTCCGTCAACCATAATTCGAGCTGAAGGAACTTCTTCTTTTGAGATAAAGATCTTTTCTTTGCTCATCTTAATTACTTGACCATTCTCTGCAACAACTATATTTTTCTCTGGGATTCCTTCTTCTTGCGCTAGTTTTGAATGAGCGACCATCATTGAGTACTGTCCGTGAATAGGCATCAAGTATTTTGGCTTCATGATATTGATCATTTCTCTCAATTCTTCTCTTTGAGCGTGACCTCCGGCATGAATATCCATCATTCTATAATGAAACAAATTAATTCCTCTTCTCAGGAGATCATCTTTAAGATTCTGAACAGTTCTTTCGTTTCCAGGGATTACCGAAGATGAAAAGATTACATTGTCTCCTTTTTTAAGTCTCAAATGAGAGTATTCTTGATTAGCAATTCTCATTAGAACAGCTGATCCTTCTCCTTGAGCTCCGGTACAGAGGAGAGTAACCTTTGAGTCTGGATATTTACTCATTTCTTTTGGTTTAATCAAGGTTCCTTTCTTTGTCTTGATGTGTCCTAGGTTTTTACAAATCTCGACGTTTGTTTTCATCGTATATCCATCTACTGCTACCTTTCTTCCGTATTTCTCCGAAAGAGCAATTATTTGCTGGATTCTATTAATCAAAGAACCAAAAGTAGCAGCAATTATCCTTCCTTCTGATTTTTGAAAGATTTGATCAAGGTTCTCAAAAATTGTTTTTTCTGACAAGGAATGACCTTCTTCTTCTGCTCCAGTAGAATCTGACATTAAAAGCATTATTTTGTTTTTGCCGATTCTGTTTAACTCATTAAAATCAGTAGGAGTATCATTGATTGGGCTGTTATCAAACTTAAAATCAGAAGTGTGGACAATGTTTCCTATGGGAGTTTTAATAAACATCCCAAAATTATCAGAAATATTATGAAGTTGTTTGAAGAACTTCACTTCAAAAGGGCCAAGATTAACTTTTGATCCTTTCTTTATCTGAGTAATGTTTAATTTTGGTCGATTAGGAAAATCTTCTTGCCTTCTCATTATAATCCCCTTGGTCAAACGGGAAGCATAAAGAGGAGGATTTCCTATCTTATCTAACACGTAAGGAATAGCTCCAATATGATCGTAGTGTCCGTGAGTGAAAACAACTCCTTCTATTTTTTTCTTTTTGCTATTTTTTCTTAAGTAGGAAATGTCAGGGATAATATAGTCAACTCCAGGAGTTCCTTCTCCGGGCATTCTAAATCCCATGTCCATGATTAAAATACTCTTCTTGGTTTCTAAGAGCGTCATGTTTCTTCCTACTTCACCTAATCCTCCGAGCGGGATTATCTTTAGGTATTCTTTCTTTTGTTTTTTATTCATAAATTAAAATTAAAATATTAGCACTATCTAATTTGTTATTTTTATTATTTAGTAGTAATGACTGGTGCCGGAGGTGGGAGTTGAACCCACAAGCTCTAATGAGCACATGAATCTGAATCATGCATGTTTGCCAGTTTCATCACTCCGGCTTTATAGATTCCAAGCTCGTTTGGTTTTAACAAACCATCTGTTTATTTCTGAGAAACGTTTTGAGGGGTCTATTATTACACTATTATCTACCCCTTTAACTTTAGAGTTAGTTATATAAATATAGTTAGGGCTGTAAAGGAAAATAGCTGGGACTTCTTCTAAGATTATTTCTTGGAATTTTTCGTAGTTCTCTTTTTGCACTTCAAACTCAGAACTTGCTCTTCCTTTTTCTAGACAACCATCTACTTCTTCATTTTCATATAAAGATAAGTTTAGTCCTGGGTCTTTTTTCTGAGAAGAGTGCCAGAATGGAAAAGGGTCAGGGATAGCACTTAATACTTCACCAAAGAGCAAACTATCATAATCCCTTGTTTTTATAAATTCTTTTTCTAAAGTGGAGATATCAAATGATTTTATTTCTACTTCAAAGCCTACTTCCTCCCATTGTTTCTTTATTAAATTAGCTGTCTCAGTTAATTGTTTTTGATCTACTGTAACTAGAGATATTTTAAGGGGTATTTCTTCGTCAGGAGCAGAGAAGCAAACTTCGTTTAATTTTTCTATAGTTGAATTTCCTACTTTTCCGGTACCAGATGTTAATCCTAATGGTTCAAGAATATCTGAAGCGTATTTCTCTTGGAATTTGATTACTGCTTGTTTTGTTAGGTTTCCAAAATAGTCAGTTATTTCTCCTTCTGGATAAACCGAAGGATCTCTAGCTAAACATTTTTGAAGTTCTTCCACTTCTTTTCCTTCACTTCCGACTTGTAAGGTTGAGCTGAATTGGAAAGAAGGTGTTTTATTTACAAACTTTTCTCTGAAACCATCTTTGTCTAAATCTTCAAAACCAGCTTCTTCTAAAATATTTCTTGCTTTTTCTGGATCATACTCCTGTTTCTGGGTGGGGGCAGAGAAGCCATATATCTCAGGTATTATTGGAGAGGAAACGATTTTCCCTCTTCCTGCTAATGCTTGATTTAATAAATCCTCCTTATTGGTTGCGTGCTTAAGAGCTTTTCTTATTTCTACATCTTCTAAAAGGTCTCTTTCTGTATTAAAGAAAATAGCAAAGTAACGAGGCATAACGAAAGAATGAGAATTAAAGTCTTCTGCTGAGAATTCATTATAATAATCTTTATTCGTTAGAGTAAAACCATCTATCTCTTCTTTCTTCGCCGCTTTTATTAATTCTTCTTCACTTTGATAGAATTTAAATTTTATTTCAGAAATGAAAGGCCCTTCATTATAATAATTAGGATTTCTCTCTAAGGTTATAGAGTTTATAAATCCTGAACTTTCTTTGTCTATTTCTTTGAATTGATACGGTCCGCTTCCTACTGGTTCTAAATTATAATTACTTAAGGAAAAGTTTTCTAAAGAAATTTTATTCCAAATATGTTTAGGAAGAATTTTTAAAGTAGTGCTTTCTAAAAAAACGAAGGAAGGTTTTGTTAATTTAAATTTTACTTGGTACTCAGAAACTTTTTCTATTTCTACTCCTATCCATTCAGCTCTTAAAGGACTTTTATAGTCTGAGTTTTGAATTGTTTCAACGGTAAACACTACGTCATCTGCTGTTAATTTTTCTCCATCAGACCACAAAACATTCTCTTTGATTTTGAATTCATAAGTTTTTCCTTCGTCTTTTACTTCAAAACTCTCAGCTAGATCTTTAGTTAGCTTTCCTTCTTTATTATACTTCATCAATCCTGAGTATATGATTTCAGTTAAATCTCTATCTGTATCGTTTGCTATTGCATATACCGGGTTTATAAATCTTGGTTGTCCTATTAGTCCTTCTGTATGCGTTCCTCCTATTGCTGCTTTTATTTCTGTGTTATTTAAATAAAAATTAGAAGCTAAGAATATAGAGGAGGAGATAAAAAGAATAACAAAAATAAAGAAAACTATTTTTTCTTTTTTAGAGAGAGTTGTAGGTAATTTTCTCCATTGCCTAAAACTAGGCAAAGAAGTCTTTTTATTTGATTTCCTTCTGAAACTCATTAATAAACAAGGTTCAATAAAGCTAACACTATAAAAGCTACTCCTAAAATGGAAGATACCCAGAAAAGATTTTTTTGTAATCCTCTTCTGGCGCCATATGTTTCTCCGCTTCCGCCAAAAGCAGAACCTAAAGCTGTTCCTCTTTGTTGGAACAGAATTGATACAACTAATAGGATAGCAACTACTATTTGAATTATAGGTAGAATTGATTTCATAAGTGATTTAAATTCGATATGCGATTAAACTTGTTATCCAAACTACTATGGTTGTCCAGAAAAGAGGAACGAGTCCATTAATAGTTAGGTTGGGGAAAATTATATCTATTAACCAAACTATACTTATATTTATTACTAAAGTAAAGATTCCAAAAGTTAATATTCTTAAAGGTAAAGTAACTAGATTAAGAATAGGCTTAATGAAAAAATTAATCAACCCCAAGAATAATCCTATAGTACATAAAGTTTGAGTGGTTTCAACTGTTACTCCATTGATAAGTTGGCTTGCTAGCCAAATTGATACCACTCCAGCGATAATTTGAAATAATAGTTTTCTTAATTTAGCAGTCATGCTATAATAAGTCAATAAATAATAATAGCAAAATATTGATTGTTTTTCAATAATAGTTATTATAGTTTTGATTATTATTTTGAAAAGCTTATAATGTAAATATGAAAAAAAGAGGGTTTACTTTAATAGAATTATTAGTTGTTCTTGCTATTATCGGTATTTTAAGTACTATTACCTTCAGTACTTTACAATACCAAAGGATGAAAGCAAGAGATGCTAAAAGAAAAGCTGACTTTGATGCTTTAAGAAAGTCATTAGAGTTGTATTATACTTCTCATGAACAGTATCCAGAGCAGGACGGAAGTTTCATTTGCATAGAAGCTAGCACTCCTGATTCAGTTGCGTTTCAGACTGCGATGGATGGCTATATAAGTTATATTCCAGAAGATCCGAAATATGGTCAAGCCTATCCTAGCGGAACTAGTTCTTGTTATTATTATGCTACCTCGGGGAACGGACAAGATTTTAAGATAAGAACAGTTTTAGAAAATAGCATGCAGTATTATGAACTTTACTCACTAGGAGGAGAGGATATCAATTATTGATTTTTTAAATTTAAGAAGTTACAGCCCGCTTTGATAGCGGGTTTTTTATTTCACCTCTTGACAATAATTAGATAGAAAATTAAAATGTAAAATTAGCAGTCAAAGGTCGTGATTGCTAATTAAAATATTATTAAATAATTTTAAAAATTAAACTAACCAGCATGAAGATAAAACCATTAGCTGACCATATTGTTATTGAACCAATATCACAAGAAGAAAAGACCAAAACTGGGATTCTTGTTCCTGCAACTGTGGAAAAAGAAAGACCAGAACAAGGAAAGGTAGTAGCAGTTGGCCCTGGAAAGAAAACTAATTCAGGAAATGTTATTGCTCCAGAAGTTAAACCAGGAGACCTTGTACTATTTACTAAATATGGTCCAAACGAAGTAAAGGTCGATAATAAAAAGTACCTTATTGCGAAACAGGAAGATATATTAGCAATATTAGAACAATAAATTATTATGGCAAAAGAAATAGAATATTCAGAATTAGCTAGAAAAAAACTTAAACAAGGCGTTGACAAATTAGCCAACGCAGTAAAAATAACCTTGGGTCCCAAAGGTCGTAATGTTGTTTTAGAGTCTGACTTTGGATCACCCACTATTACTAACGATGGTGTCAGCATTGCAAAAGAAATTGAACTATCAGATAAAAAAGAGAACCTTGGAGCAGAGATAATTAAAGAAGTAGCTCAAAAAGCTAATGATGCTGCAGGAGACGGAACTACTACTGCTGTCTTATTAGCTCAAACAATTATCTCCGAAGGTTTAAAAAACGTAGCTGCTGGAACAAGTCCCCTTGCTATCAAGAGAGGTATTACCGAAGGAACAGCCAAGGTTATAGCAGCTTTAAAAGAATCAGCAAAAGATATTAGTACTAGAGAAGAAATTGCTCAGGTAGCTACTATTTCTGCTGAAAACTCTGAACTTGGAAATTTAATTGCAGAAACTGTAGATGAAGTAGGAAGAAACGGAGTAATTACCGTAGAAGAATCAAAGACATTTGGATTACATAAGGAGATTGTAAAAGGTCTTCAATTTGACAGAGGATTTATCTCTCCTTACATGATTACTGACACTGAAAAAACAGAAGCAGCATTTGAAAATCCTTACATCTTGATTACTGATAAAAAGATATCTTCCTTGAATGAAATTCTTCCTTTGTTAGAGAGCTTAGCAAAAGCTGGCAAGAAAGAATTAGTTATTATTGCTGAAGATCTTGATGGAGATGCTTTGGCAACCTTAGTTGTCAATAAAATCAGAGGTGTCTTTAACGCTTTAGCTATTAAAGCTCCTGGATTTGGCGATCGTAAAAAAGAAATGCTTGACGATATTGCTTGTGTTACTGGCGGACAAGTTGTTTCAGAAGAAAAAGGAATGAAATTAGAAGAAGTAAACGAAGAAATGCTTGGACAAGCAAGGAAAGTTGTTTCTACTAAGGAGAATACTACAATCATTGAAGGCAGAGGTTCAAAAGAAAAAATTGAAGCTAGAGTTAGTCAGATAAAACAGGCAATTGAATCATCTACTTCTGATTTTGACAAAGAAAAGCTTCAAGAAAGATTAGCAAAGATTAGTGGTGGAGTAGCAGTTATTAAAGTAGGAGCAGCCACTGAAGTTGAACAAAAAGCTCTTCAACACAAAGCAGAAGATGCTTTAGCAGCAACCAGAGCAGCTGTTGAAGAAGGAATTGTTCCTGGTGGTGGAGTTGCTTTATTGAGAGCTATTAAATCGCTTGATGATCTAAAATTAGAAGGAGAAGAAAAGATTGGAGTTAAGATTCTTAGAAGAGCTCTTGAAGAACCTATCAGACAAATTGCAGATAATGCAGGGGTTGAAGGTTCTGTCGTTGCAGCAAAAGTTAAAAACCAAGAAGGAAATATTGGTTTCAATGCTGCTACTGGCGAATTCGAAGATTTAATGAAAGCAGGAGTTGTCGATCCTACTAAAGTAGTAAGATCTGCTCTTGAGAATGCAACTTCAGCATCTGCAATGCTTCTTACAACAGAAGTATTGATAGTTGATGAGCCAGAAAAAGAAGGCGATAATAAAGGAGGCCCTCAAATGCCTCAGATGCCAGGCTACTAATTAAGTAGTTTTTCAAATAACCGGAAGCGGCTCTTGATGGAGCCGTTTTCTGTTTTATTTTAATTGCCAAAACCTTTAATTTAAACTATTATATTAATAAAGGTCCTGATAGAAAATATAATTTATTAAAGAAAAAATGTATTTAAAAATTGGAATAGGAATAGCTCTTATAGTAGTTCTTTGGTTAGTTTGGAGTTTTAATCGTTTTATTGTTCTTCGTAACAGAACGAAAGAGGCTTGGGCAGATATCGATGTTCAATTAAAAAGGAGATATAATTTAATTCCCAATTTAGTAGAAACAGTAAAAGGATATGCTACTCACGAAAGGGAAGTTTTAGAGAATGTTACCAAAGCAAGGAATAGAGCTATTGAAGCAGGAAGCAAGGAAGAACAAGCTAAAGCAGAAAACGCTCTTTCTTCTACTTTAAAATCTCTTTTTGCAGTAGCCGAAAACTATCCTGACTTGAAAGCTTCAAATAATTTTGTAGAATTGCAAAGAGAATTGAGAGATACAGAAGATAAGATTCAGGCAGCAAGGAGATTCTATAATACCAACGTTAGAGACTTGAATACGAGAATCGAGGTTTTTCCTGCCAGTGTTATTGCTAAACTATTTAAGTTTAAGAAGATGGATTTCTTTGAATTAGAAGAAACTTCTGAGGCGAAGAAGCCAGTTAAAGTAGACTTCTAATTAAGCTATGGATAATCTTTATACTCACGCTGAGTCAAATACTCGTAAGACTTTTTTGCTTATAGGGTTGTTTTTGATTATACTGATAGCTCTTGGGTGGTTATTTAGCTATCTCTTGGGAAGCTATATTATTCTATTAATAGCAGTTATTTTTAGTATCAGCATGAGTATTGGAAGTTACTGGTTTTCTGATAAGGTTATCCTGCAGATGACAAAAGCAAAGCCAATTAAGAAAGAAG